>NZ_JALCVE010000015.1:0-25375 GCF_022690565.1 Staphylococcus sp. acrmy
TCATAGTACTAAGTCTAATAATAAAAATCAAAATAAGAGAAATGATTTTTATATTGAGAAAGAAGATAAGGCTAATGGTAATAATATATTGAAAGATGAAATAATGAAATAAATATAATTAGTTGAGATATAAGGAATAATGGAATTAGAAAAGTCTAATCAAAATATTTTAATGCTCTTTTAAAGAAACAAAAGACTTTGATATTAGAAAGTGAAAAATCAAAAGAAAAAGTTAATTAAAAAAAAGATTTTAGTTACTCTGAAAACAAAACTACTACTTAAAAAAATTAATCAGGGTATACAATTGATTTTCTAAATGATAAGTAATATCTGAAAATTAAATTAGATAACTAACATGAAGAGAAATTTGTAAATCGAAATGAAGAAACAATGCAACGTAAAATATTAGCGGAATAAGAACTTTCATTTAAAGCAATTAATAAAAAAATGAAAAAGCAGGTCTTCAAAGAGGTTTTAGGGTTATTTGTTTAGTAATTGAATATTACGTTAAAGATATATATTGTTTTACTATGTCACAAATTAGTTTTATATTAGTGGGCTAAAATGATAATAATATAGTAAAATGAACTATTATTTAATTTTGTAATAGTAATTCTTTTACATAGTCCTATAAAATTTTAAACTAAATATAATTTCACTAATAAACTATTTAAATTTTTACAGATTTATTTTTATAGTTTAATATAGTGATAAATACTGAAAATAGAAGGAAATAGTGGATTATGAGATATATAGGAAATAAGAACAGAATATTAAATCATATAGATAAATTAATTGAAGATAAACAAATAAAAGGCGGAACTTTTGCCGATTTATTTACAGGTACCGGAAGCGTTGCGGATCATTTTAAAGATAGATTTGAAATAGTAACCAATGACTTATTATATTATGCGAGTGTTTTTTCAGAAGCTAAGATAAACTTTGAGGGTATACCAAATTTCACAAACTTCAAAAAAAAATACTCAATGTCTCCATTTGAATATTGGAACACCTACGATTATTCTAATGAACCATACAGATTTATATCTTTGAATTTCTCTCCAATAAGGTAATAGAAGATTTTTTAAAGAAAGAAACGCTATAAAAATTGATACTATTCGCTATCAAATTGAACATTGTAAACGAGACAAGATAATAAATCATAATGAATATGTCTTTTTACTTGCATCACTTTTAGAAAGTGTTATGGGGGTTTCTAATACCTCTGGTACTTATGAAGCTTTTTTCAAAAATTGGGAATCACGTTCAAATAAAGAGTTTTTATTTACCCCCTTGTCTATTGAAAAAAGAAATGTTTTATCACAAAAAAATAAAACATATAATCAGGACGCTAATGAATTGGTACGTGAAATTGAAGGGGATATTGTTATTGATGACAATATCTATGGAGAGCAAAAAATTAATATATTATTAATTGATATTTTAAAATTATTAGATTCTTACCTTAATGTAAACTAAGAGGCAGGTAGCATTGGCTCTTTGTCAAATCAGACTAATGATTTCAATTACAGAGATTAAGCAACGAAACATTGCTTAATCTCTTTTTTAGGTTTATAGGCCTAAAGGTTAGAACACAAAACAATGCGATTGCACTGATGACTGTAATTTCTATAACCGTAAGATACTCGTTAAATTAATTTTATTGTTAATAGCTTCAATTGGATTGTTGTTTAGATGAGTATAAGTGATGGTATTTTTGATGAAATCAGTGTACTTGCTTAAAGGCCCTACAACTGACTTGGATTTTCTATGATTCAGTGATAAGTCAATCATAGATAAAGTTTACACTAATTTCCAGAAATCATTCGTTTTAAGTTGATTTATATAGTGGTAAGTATGTTCTAATATAGGGTTTAAAGCTAAAATATGGTTAACAACGCCTTTTTCAGTCTTCTATTCTTTAAACATTCTCATTTTCTTATATTTAAATGATTCTAATAACGTTTACACTTATTATAATCCGGGCTATATGTGTGTTAAGTCAGTCATGGCACTGACACGTGCCATATTAAGTGTACGATGAATGGATTGTACAATATGGAAGCAATAAATAATAATGCGCGCATTAGGAAACATATCACGAATCAAATTCATATAGGGTGGAGATATATCAATTGTAATCGTTTTTTACCTTTTGATGTTCTTACAAAGGAAAACGATTAAAATATCATTTTAACGAGAATAAATGTTGATCTTCAACGATATCCATGATGTGATGCGTTAGCGTAGCAGCATAAATAAAAATCATATGACCTGCCAGTTTTTTAACGCTTTTAAATTCATCCATCATAAGGGGTTTAGGCAAGGATTGATAAGGCGTTTGGTGAATTTAATCCGCACTCATGTCAATGTACCTAGAAGACCGTGGTAGGTGATACAGATATATCACGGAGGGCTTTCTCTGAACGGATTTCTGTGGTTTTATCTATAATAGTTAGTTTTGAATGATTTGTAACATAACAATATATCTACGACATCTGTTTAAAAATGAAGTAAGATTTATAGCGTTTATAATAAAATTGTGGTTTTAAAAGGATTAAGTAAGCTAGCTATTCATTTGCTTTATTGAACATGACTCATGATTGCTTCTTCCTATAAGATATTTCACTATAGAAGAGTAAATTTTTTATCTAAAGTGTTTTCAAGTTTAATATTCTATCTTTAATACCAAGTAATTTTGTATAAAAACCATACATAAATATGAGTGCTAAAGCTTGAACTATTTGAGATTTAAGTCAATACTATAATTAAAGTGTAAAATTTCGTATTTAAATAGCATAAAATTTAATTAATTATAAAAGTAATTTGGTATTATAAAGGCATAAACTTCTATCAAGAAAGGCTGGTTTTAGTAGTAACATGTTACATAAGAAAATGTGGCTAGTGCTTGTAGCATTGATGCTTGTATTAGCGGCTTGTGGTCAAAGTAATCAATCTAACAAGTCATCAGAATCAGAGCAATCTTCATCTAATGACCATCAAACGTATAAACGTACTGTCTCACTTATACCTAGCAATACAGAGATTTTATATGAGTTAGGTTTAGGGAAGAATGTTGTCGGTGTGTCTACAGTTGATGATTATCCTAAAGACGTCAAAAAGGGTAAACAACAATTTGATGCGATGAATTTAAATAAAGAAGATTTACTTAAAGCAAAACCCGATTTGGTTTTAGCGCATGAATCTCAAAAAGGAACTTCTAAAAAAGTACTTGATAGCATAGAGAAAAGTGGCGTTAAAGTAGTGTATGTTAAAGATGCGCAATCACTTGAACAAACATATGATACCTTTAAACAAGTTGGAGAAGTAACTGGTCGTGAGAAACAGGCGGATGAATTAATTAATGAAACAAAGAAAAATGTTGAAAAAGTAGTTAAATCAGTGCCGAAACATCATCAATCACAAAGTGTCTTTATGGAAGTATCCTCTAAACCTGATATTTATACAGCAGGGCAAGGTACATTCTTTGATGACATGCTTAATAAACTTGATGCTAAAAACAGCTTTTCAAATATCGAAGGTTGGAAAGCAGTAGATAAAGAAAGTATTATCAAGAAAAATCCTGATATTTTAATTTCTACAGAAGGCTTGTCTAAGTCAGATTATTATAAAATAATTAAAAAACGTGGAGGCTTTGAACAAATTAAAGCAGTTAAAAATGAACGCGTAGAAACAGTAAACGGTGATGAAATTTCGCGTCCAGGTTCACGTATCGATGAAGGGTTAAAAGAATTACGTGACGCGATTTATAAACGATAACCCATATAGTTAAGGCGGGGCAATGAAATCTTTGAACTTACATTAGATTTCTGTCCCGCTTTCTTTTTGACGTATCGGTTATAATGGAGAAAATGATAGAAAGATAGTTGAAGAGTTGATAAAATGACGAAGACAATTTATTTAACATTTATAATATGGGGATTTTGTTTGTGCCTCACTATTATAGCTAGCTTATTTTGGGATTTAGGCACATTGAATGATACTTTTAACCAAACTATTCTTTATAAAGTCAGATTACCAAGAGTATTAGAAGCGCTATTGACTGGCGCAATTCTAACGTTAGCTGGGCAAATGTTTCAAACTGTATTAAATAACCCTTTAGCTGATAGCTTTACGCTTGGATTGGCTAGTGGTGCTACATTCGGCTCAGGTCTTGCGGTGTTCTTAGGCTTTTCATTTATTTGGACGCCTATTTTTTCAATAGGATTTAGTTTAATTACTTTAATCATTGTTCTTATGATTACAGCGGTAATGTCGCGAGGTTATCCAATTAGAGTATTAATTATTACTGGTTTAATGATTGGATCATTATTTAATGCGTTACTGTATATTCTCGTATTGATTAAGCCGAATGCTATGAAACAAATTGCGAATTATTTCTTTGGTGGATTTTCAGCTGCGGAAATGCGTGAAGCGATGTATATTGGAAGTGTAGCTATTCCGGTTGTTATTATCTTATTTTGTATGATACCAACTATAAAGCTTTTACAATTAGGCGAATTGAAAAGCCGGTCTTTAGGGCTAAACGTACAACATGTGACGTTTATTGTACTGACACTCGCATCAATTATAACAGCGATTGCTGTAGCGTATATCGGAGTGATTGGTTTTATAGGTATGATTGTGCCTCAACTTATACGACAACGTTATTGGCACTATACGTTAGGTGTGCAAATGGCACTAAATATAGTAATCGGCGCTACTATAATGCTATTTGCTGATTGGATAGGCAGTACGATTATTCATCCAGTACAAATACCCGCAAGTGTTATTTTAGCGTTAATTGGTATTCCAACGTTGTTTTACATTTTGATTAAACAAAAAGACGCACTAAGTTAAATAAAGCGAAGTAGTAAAAGAATAATTATAAAATTAAGAGGGAAATAATCATGGATTTAAGCCATATAAAAGCAGTTGTGTTTGATTTAGAAGGTACCTTACTAGATAGAACTAAATCGAGAGATAAATTTATTGAAGAACAATATGAACGTTTTCACGATTACTTTGTACATGTTCAATTAGCGGATTTTAAGTGCAAATTTATCGAATTGGATGATGATGAAGACAATGATAAACCTGATTTATATAAAGCGATTATTAAACAATTTCATATCGATAGATTGAGTTGGAAAGATTTATTTAATGACTTCGAGATGCATTTCTATCGCTACGTATTTCCATATTACGACACGCTTTACACTTTGGAAAAACTATCTAAAAGTGATTACACATTAGGCGTGATAGCAAATGGGAAATCTAAAATTAAACAATTTAGACTGCACTCATTAGGTATAGGGCATGTTATTAATTATTTATCTACATCTGAAACAGTTGGATATCGTAAACCTCATCCTAAAATATTCGAAGATATGATTGATCAATTAGATGTTGAACCAGAAGAAATTATGTATGTAGGAGACGATGCGCTCAATGATGTAGCACCTGCTCGGGCAATGGGAATGGTGAGTGTTTGGTTTAAACATGATGATGCTGAAATTGAACCTCTCGCTGAAGAAGTAGACTACATTATCTCTACTATTGAAGAATTACTATCTATTTTACCGATTAATATTAAGCAAGAAGGAGAGGAATAAAATGGATTTATTTACTAGAAAAGATGGTTTATCACTACACTACGACACGATGGGAGAAGGTTACCCGGTAGTGTTAGTTCATACTGCTTATGAGAATGCTTCAATTTTCCAAAATGTAGCAAAAGAATTGGCGAAATCATTTCAAGTGGTCTTAATGGATTTACGAGGTCATGGCTATTCTGATAAGCCAAGAGAAATTAAGTTTAATGAATTTGCAGACGATATTATTCAATTACTCGATTATTTATATATAGATGAAGCAGCATTCATTGGACATGAAATGGGTGCAGCTATTATTGCTGATTTATCCGAGCGTTATCCTAATTATGTTTCTTCACTAACAATGGTAAGCCCGACGTCTATTGAAGGAGAATTGCCAGAAGAGCGCTTGTTTAGAAAATACTCTCATAAAATTCGTAACTGGGAAGATAATAAACAAGATAAGTTCTTGGAAAAACGTAGATATTATAAACCACGTAAAATTAATAAATTCCTAAAGCATGTTGAAGATACCAATGCTATTTCAACCAAAGAAGAAACTCAAGCGATTGAAGATGTCTTTAAAGAAACGAATATCGCAAGTGGGTTTAACCGAGTGGTAAAACCAACATATATTATTGTTGGGGAATATGGAGAAAGAATTACGACAGTCGAAGCAAAAGAAGTAGCTGATTTAATCGGAGAAGCGCAATTTGAAGTTTATACTCAATCTAGCTTATATCCGTTTGAAGAGGAAAAAGAAAAATTCATTGAGGACATCACTCCATTTATAAAAAAATACATGCCTCAACGCTAAAACATTGGCTTAACGAAGCGGATTGACTGAAGTTTGTTACATTAAAAAATAAAAATGTAACATTTTTGTAATAATGCTGTTATTTTAGTAATAATAAGGGTATACTATGAGTAAGCACAAGACGAGAAAAGAGACAAAGGAGAGAGTGCTTATGAAAAAATTAGTAGCGGCATTTTTAGTTTCAGGACTAATAATGACAGGAGTAGGCGTAAATCATGCCGAAGCAGCTAGCGGTAATTCAATTCAAACAGTTCAACAATTAACTCAAGGTCAAAAATCATTGGAAAATGTTACACTTGGCGAATCAATCAAAAATGTTTCACACAAATACGGTACGCCAATCTATTCTAAAAATCCAAATAATCACGAAAATTATTATGAATATCGTACAAATAAAGGCGTGTTAGTCGTAACTGCGAATGGCAAAAAAAATCAAGGTTATGTAACTAGAGTATCTATGACTTACAACGAAGCGAATGGTCCAACTTATAATCAAGTTAAAAAAAGTGTAGGTCAAAATGCGTTGACACGTGTTCAATATAACAAAGTTAGTGGTAACTTTGGTTATATCCAAAAAGGAAATACAAGTTACCAATTTGGTTCAAACGGACCACAAGATAAAAACTTAAAATTATATCGTATTGATATAACTAAATAATAAATCTTGGAGTAGGTTAAAATTCATTTTTTGAATTTTAATCTACTCTATTTTTTTATAGCAAAAGAAATTAATATCAATGTATGATAAAATGCTTAATTGAACAATGAAACAATGAGAGGGATAAGATATGATAGGTATTATAAAGAGAATGATGTCTTAACCTTCGATTTATAAAGGAGTAACTCATGAGAACTAACGACAAAGTGTTACTTGAAAATATTAATGATTATTTTAGCCATAAGGGAATGGCGCCCAATTTAATTGATGATGTAAAAGAGAATCTACGCACAGATTTAAAAAAGTCTGAAGCGCAAGATCAGGATTATGTAGAATATAGAGGGAAATCGCCAGCTCAAATTATTTTGACGATTCAACGTAATTTATTTGGCTTGCAACTTAATCCGGTTGTATTTTTTATAGTGAATTTTGTATTGATTTCGTATTTATACGATAAACAATATGTGCCTTTCCAAGCAGCGACGGCAATTTCAATCTTTTATTGTATTATTATCTTTCCACTAAGTATAGTTATTAATCTTCGGGTAGAGCGGAAGAAATATCTCTATAGCAATCGAACTGAAATTCTTATTGGTTATAGTATAGCGATTATAGCGCTCGTCTTAATTATTATGCGTGCGTTTAACTTTACGTGGGGAATTATTCCTATCACGATGTATAGTCACCAATTTGTATTCTTTGTAGGGATTATTTTAGGTTTAGCAGGTGTTTTCTTTAAAAAATTAGAATATACAGTGATTGGTTTATTATTTTGCCAAAAAACAATTGACGCTGTAATTACTAATCCTGAAATCGCACAAATCTTCTCTCTTCTTATTTGGATTTTTATTGTAGTGTTAATTATTTTCTACACTATTCGATTATCCTCAAGAACTAAAGTTTAATAGCTAACAATGAAGAGATTGGGACAAAAGTTTTTAGGATTTGAGCAAAACCGAACGATGATTAAAAAATATTATCTCCTAATCTATGTGATTAGGTAGTAGTTGACTGAGATGAAGGTGCGTCCAACCTGGGCTTTCTTCATCTCTAGTCAAACTTGACGGAGCGGAACAACGAAATCTTTGAAATTTGGCAGTAGTTGTCTGAAATGAAGAGGCGTTCGAGCCTTACTTTCTTCATTTCTAGTCAACCTTGCCGGGGCGGGACTACGGAATCTTTGAAATTTGGCAGTAGTTGTCTGAAATGAAGAGGCGTTCGAGCCTCACTTTCTTCATTTCTAGTCAACCTTGCCGGGGTGGGACGACGAAATCTTTGAAATTGCATTAGATTTCTGTCCCACTTCCTAGATTTCAGTCCTGTTCCCTAAATTTCTGTTCTGCTCCTTTTTTATAAATAAATTATTAAATAAAAATAGAATTAATAGTATCGATGTTCATAGCGTAAGCGCTGATTAAAGGGGGTATAGTAAAAACTAAGGGAGGTGCCACTATGAAAAAAATTCAAACGGTAAATCAAACGAAAATCGCTTACCAAGATGAAGGACAAGGCATTCCCATTATATTAATTCATGGCTTAGACGGTAATTCCGCAGCTTTTTATTTATTAAATAAACAATTACAAGATCAATATAGAGTAATAGCATATGATGTTAGAGGGCATGGCAAATCTAGCCGACCTAATTCATACAGCTTAGACGATCACGTGAAAGATTTATATATTTTAATGGATAAATTAAATATTAATCAAGCACATATTTTAGGTCATGATATGGGAGGCATCATCGCGAGGGAATTTACAGAAAAACACGAGAAAAAAGTACGCTCTTTGACGATTATCTCTTCAAAAGTTGAAGATATTATTCATGGCTTTACGAAGTTAATGATTGAACAACAAGATGAAGTTGCTGGATTTAATAAGTCAGAAGCGTTACTTTTACTATTCCCATATATTTATAAAGAGTATGAGCAAGCGATGAAATGGTTTCAACACCAACGCTTATATAGTAAACAGAGTCCAGAAGACAGTGCGGTAGCAAGCCGTGCACTCTTAGAAACAGTGAATGCTAATAAGGAATTTACGCATAATGTCGAAGTGCCAACTTTAATTATTAATGGACGTTACGATCCGATTATTAGAGATAAGGATCATTACGAAATGGAAGAACATTTCCGAAATGTCGAAAAAGTATTATTTGAAGATTCAGGACATGCGCCTTATGTAGAAGAAGCAGATAGGTTTTTAGATTTATATTTAAGTTTTCTGGAAAATGTAGATCATATTAAGAATGAAAATAATTAAATATGTAATGCTTAATTAATAAACTATACTAGTCCTCCGAAGGTGGAAGGTAACTTGCGTATAGTTTATTTTTTGTAGAAATTGAATTTATACCAAACTTTTGGACGATATTTCTCATTTTCCAAAGTACGAATAATTAATACTTCAATCCCGCTCGCAAATATCACGAATGATTAATATAAAAAGAGGCGTGAAGATAATGGCCATTATCCTCACGTCTCTTATAATTTTGGGATATACCCCAAATACTCATTACTTAATTAGGCTAAAACCTAATCGTAGTTTGAAGTCGCTACAAAGAATTATAATTCTGTTTCTTTGTTAGCTTGTTCAATACGAGTGTTAACTCTAGCTAATAATTCATCGATTTTCTTACGTTGTGTACCATTTACAAGAATCAATACTGTTCTTTCATCATGTTCATTACGTTTTTTATCGAAGTAATCTTCTTGAGATAAATTTTTAACAGCTTTAACTACTTGTGGTTGTTTGTAGTTTAAGTGGTTAATAATATCTTTTAAGTAGTACTCATCTTCCTTACTTTGACTAATGTAAGTTAGTACTGCGAATTCTTCAAAGCTAATTGAAAATTCCTTCTTAATGATACTTTTTAATTTGTCTGCATAAGTAATCATAGCTAATAGTTCGAAACAATCATTAATTTTTGATATAGCCATTTTGAAACCTCCCCAACTAGTGTCCTTTCTATTTTGTGTTGCGCCCGTTAACTCTATATATAACGTCTTTTAATAGTTAAAATTACTTTAATAATTTAGATTAAAAGAATTTTATTAAATTAATTTAATGCTATATTATTTAGTTAATTATAACTAAATAATTTTAAGAAGTAAACAAAAAAGCACTTAATAAAACAATGTTTTGATTAATAAATACTTTGTTTGGAAATGAAAGCAATTTTTTAAAAGCAATTATTCAAGAATAATTATTGCGTAGCTCCATATAATAAAAAATAATCTGAATATTTAGTAAGAGAAAATATTACTCATTATTTTGTAGAAGTGATGAAGTTGGGCCCACTATAATTTTATCACCAATATTTATTCCGTTGAATACTATAATATACCCACTTTTTTGACTTTTGTTGTATTTTATTTTTCTTTTAATAATTTTGTTATTTTGTGTAACAAAAATATAATGTTTATCGTAGATAACACTTGTTGGCAATTGAAATTCAATAGCACCTGATTCAATTTTAAAATGATGGCCGATAGGATATTGAGCTTTTGTTGAAATATCAATATGATACATAGATTTATTTTTTTCAATTTTGAAAGGTATCGAAGATATTGAAAGTACTTTTCCTGTGAATAATGTAGAAGATTTCGGAGTGATCATAACTGCTTGATTAACTTTAATGCGAGATAGTTGAGATTCAGTAATAGTAGCACGAATAATACGTTTTTCGCTATTAATTTGCATTATTTTAGTATTACTTTTTGATGGAAATGGATGAAGTAGAGTGACTTTTCCTTGAATAGGAGAGCTAAGTTGGGTTCGAAGTCGACTTTGAAGTTCTGCTATTTGACCATATAAATTGATTGTAGCAAGGGAGTATGGTTCAGTTGTAGGTTGATGTCCACGTAAGGAGGCTAATGCTTTCTTTTTAGCGACGATTAATTTTCCAGTATAATCATTATAATATTCCAATAATGGTGTGTGTGGCTTAACAGTAGTATCGTTTTTAACTAATATATCTGATATTTCGCCTAGAGAGGGATTGTAGTAAATTGTATAACTTTCTTTGGCTTCTTGCATACCTGTAAATGAGAGGGGATAGTGAGGTTTGGCAATAATTGTTTTGACTTTAGATAAATTAGGTTGGCTAGGTAACTTTAAATAAATATAATAACTGAAAATTAAAATTAGAAGGAATAAGAGTAGGACTAATATAGTCAAAGGGGATAAATGTTTTTTCAAATAGGTCACCTCTATTCAATTTTATACATTAATTATACAGCAAGAAATCTTACAATCTAGTTATTTTCCGGAGAGAATAAAATGTCTTCTCAATTTTTCATTAAGAAGACATTATAAGTAATATTATTTAATTTTTAGATGAAAATTAGAACAAGCGTAATAAGATAATTCCGATAGCGATGGCCACTAAACCACTAAATTTACGGAAAGTAATAGGGCTCCTACGTACACCTAAACCAAAGTGATCAATAATTACGCCCATAAGCATTTGACCAAGCATAGCAATGATGGTAGTTAAAGCAGCACCTAAAAATGGCATTAAAATAATGTTTGAAGTGACAAATACAACACCTAATATCCCACCAATAAAGTAGAGCGGTTTAATTTGTCCTATATTAGGTTGGGTTGCTTTAATTTTCAAGCTTCTGTTAAAAACTAATGTAAGAATAAATAACGCAATTGTTCCTACAGTAAATGAAATTAAAGAGGCGAAGAGAGAAGAATGCATTTGTTGAGATAAACCACTATTAATCGTCGTTTGTAGTGGTGGCGCAAACCCAAATACAAATCCGACTAAGAGCCAAAGATAAAATGTCGGGTTCGTTTTTTCTTCTAATTTATTTCTAGGTATGTAATTCATTAAGAGAATACCTAAAAATAATACGACAATACCTACACCTTTAAGAAACGTAAATGGATGTTGGCTTGCACCAAGTAAGCCAAACGTATCAATAACGACGCCCATACAAATTTGACCTGCAACTGTCATTACAACAGTTAATGTAGCGCCTAAACGGGGTAATAAAAGTAAGTTGCCCGTTAAGAAACAGACGCCAAGTAATCCACCAACCCACCAATGATAATCTATTGAATGACCGTTATAAAACGAACTTGAGAACATTTGAGTATTAAAAATAATATTTAAAATAAGTAGAAATAGTGTGCCTACAAAAAATGAAATCGTAGACGCATAAAATGATGATTCAGTATATCTTCCTAGACGAGAATTAATGGAGGTTTGAATAGGGACCATCATACCTGCCACAATACCGAGAATAAATAAAAATATCACGTTTCGACTTCCTCAACTTTCTATATATAACATTATAATCATACTCATTATGTATTTTATTGTCGAAAACCACAAGATTAAATAACTTTAAATATACATAAGAGAGAGCGAAACGACGCGTCCCGCTCTCTTCAATAATATTTATATTATTTTTCCGCAAAAATGACTGTAGTTGTAACGTCTACTAATTGAGCTGAATCAGCTTTAACTGGAGTTCCTGCACTAGGTTTTAAAATGTTTAATTTAATCATATTATCCATTGCAGCACGAACACTCGCTTCAGTTATAGGAACTTCAATTTGTGGGAACTGTAATTTAGCTGATTTGTTTAAATTCGTTTTAAACACAAGTTCTAATGTTTTAGACATATCATAACCTCCTTATATTTTGTGACTTATATTACGCTAAGTCTTGCGTTTTAATTGCTTCGACTTTATCAAAGTCTTCGCCAAGTAAATGTGACACAACATCTACGAAAGATTTGATTTCAGCGTCAGTAGCACTAGTGTTTAAATTAGTGAAACGACGTTTATTTTCTTTCGCTTTACCATTTGCGTCGTGGGTGATGCGAGTACAAACAACTGATAATTGAGTAACTTCATTCATAAGTGTTTCACCTCCTTTCACACTATATATCGAAGACTGGAGAAAAAAGAGACACCTTAAATTGAAAAAAATTAAGCAAAATCATTTCATGTTACTAATTTATGCTTTATCATTAAATAAGAAACTTTTTAGAGGTGGATAAATGAATCAAGTTGAACCTATTAGAAACAAAGATGATGTTAAAAAAATGTATTACATATTAAAAGATAAATCAGATAGAGATTATCTTTTCTTTAAATTAGCGATACATACAGGCATTCGCCTAGTGGATTTATTAAATCTGAAAGTTAGAGATATTAAAGTAGTTGAAAAGGGAGAAATCAAAGCCTCGTGGATACAACAGTGTGCGCCCTCTATAAAAATCAAATTGCCTAATGATTTAAGAAAAGAGATACATGACTATATTGAACGAAATCAACTGACAAATGATGAATTGTTATTCCAATCTATTCGTACTCATAGAGAATTATCTAGGCAACAAGCGTATCGAATTATTCATCACGCTGCTGAAGAATTAGGGCTATCACATATTGGTTTAACTACATTGCGTAAAACTTTTGCATACCATGCCTATAAATCGGGTATTTCTATTGCAATCATCCAAAAATACTTGGGACACCAAACTACGCAAGAAACGGTTAAATTTATTGGTTTATCGCCAAAAGAAGAACATCATACCATTATTGCTTTAAATTTATAACTTATCATTTAAAAAAGGAGGCTTTTGATGAGCTTAGTTTATTTACTAAGTGGCCTCATAATTATTATGGGGGTCATTTTAGTAACGTTGTTTAAACCGTTTCATCGTTTAAGACGGTATGTGGGATATATAGCGTTAATAGCGCCGATAATCTCTTCCATATATTTCCTTATCCAAATTCCTAATGTTATGCATCAGAAATTTGTAACATTCAAAGTACCTTGGATGCCCGCAATAGACGTGAATTTAGATTTAAGATTAGATGGCTTAGGCCTCATGTTTGGGCTAATTATATCGATAATTGGGATAGCAGTGTTTTTCTATGCCACTCAATATTTATCCACTAATGGAGATAATTTACCTCGATTTTACTTTTATCTATTATTATTTATGTTTAGTATGTTAGGAATTGTAGTTTCTAATAATACGATTTTAATGTATGTCTTTTGGGAGTTAACAAGCGTATCCTCATTTCTATTAATTTCCTATTGGTATAGTAATGCGAATAGTCAATTAGGAGCGATACAGTCTTTCATTATTACTGTACTAGGCGGTTTAGCCTTACTAACCGGTTTTATCATGCTTTATATCATGACTGGTACAAATACAATTTCAGAATTATTAACACAAGGTCATCAAATTAGTGAAAATGCATTATTTATTCCAATGATGATCATGTTATTAATCGGTGCATTTACCAAATCAGCACAATTTCCGTTTCATATTTGGTTGCCAAAAGCTATGACAGCACCTACGCCGGTCAGTGCTTATTTACATTCAGCTACGATGGTTAAAGCGGGAATTTTCTTATTATTCAAATTTACTCCAATTTTGGGACTAAGTAACAGTTATATTTATATTGTGACTTTTGTTGGATTGATTACTATGCTTTTCGGGGCTATTACTGCACTAAGACAATATGACTTAAAAGCAATTTTAGCTTATTCTACGATTAGTCAGTTAGGTATGATTATGTCAATGGTAGGCCTAGGTGGCGGTATTGCGCAACATCCTACGGGAGTCATTGGAGAAACATACACACTTATTTTATTTGCCGGTTTATTCCACGTGATGAACCACGCCATATTTAAATGTGCCTTATTTATGGGAGTAGGGATAATTGATCATGAAGCAGGTACACGTGATATTTATCGTTTAAGCGGTATGCGTAAATACTTCCCTAAAATGAATTTAGTCATGACGTTAGCTGCTCTATCTATGGCAGGCGTCCCATTTTTAAATGGCTTTTTAAGTAAAGAAATGTTCTTTGACTCACTCGTAAGCGCCACTCATTTACAACAATTTGGCTTAACATTAACAGTGATAATCGTCCTATTAGGTGTGATTGCAAGTATCTTCACCTTCGTTTATGCAGTTTACATGTTAAAAGAAACGTATTGGGGCGAATTTAACGACAAGAAAGTGCCTAAGAAGCATATTCATGAACCATGGGCTTTCAGTTTACCTGCAATTCTTTTAATGGTTTTTATACCAATCATTTTCTTTATACCTAATTTCTTTACAGAACATATCGTGTTACCAGCATTACGTAATGTGACCAATTTAGGTACTAAAGTAGATGCAATAGCGCCACACGTGTCACGGTGGCATGGTATTAATCTACCACTCATCTTTAGCGTGATTGTGATTGTTGTAGGTGCCATTTTAGCATTGAAAATTAATTGGAAAGCGCACATTTACAGATTTATTAAATACGCTTCAATTACGAATAGTTATCGTAAAACGTACCGTGTATTTGAACATTACTCTGGAAAAAGTATTCAAGGGTTAATGAATAACCGTTTAAATCACTACAATATTATTACGCTTTTAATCTTTTCATTATTTGTAGCGTATGGACTTATGAGAGTCGGCTTTCCAAAGTTACATCAAATCGAAGTCTCTGAGTTCGGACCGTTAGAAGTCATATTGACGATTACCATTAGCATTGTCGGAGTAGCCCTCGTCTTTATTCGTCAACGTTTAACGATGGTTATTTTAAACGGTATTATTGGTTACAGCGTGGCGTTATTCTTCTTACTAATGAGAGCGCCAGACTTAGCACTTACGCAGTTAGTTGTAGAAACAATCACTACAATTCTCTTTATTGTAAGTTTCTCACGCTTACCAAACATTGCGCGTACGAATGCTATCTTGAAAAAGGAAGCCGTTAAAATTATTGTGTCCTTTATTATGGCAGGCGCAGTCGTAACCCTCATCTTTATTGCCCAACAAGGTGATGGGTTCGAAACTATCTCGAAATACTACACAAATGCTTATGAATTAACTGGTGGGAAAAATATCGTCAACGCCATTCTCGGCGATTTCAGAGCACTAGATACTATGTTTGAAGGTGTCGTTCTTATCATTGCTGGTCTAGGCATTTTCACACTATTACATTACAAAGATCGGAGGGGCCAAGATGAAAGAAAATGATGTGGTATTAAGAACCGTTACCAAAATCGTCGTTTTTATATTATTAACATTTGGATTTTATGTGTTCTTTGCCGGGCATAATAATCCAGGTGGAGGCTTTATTGGCGGGTTAATCTTTAGCTCAGCTTTCATCTTAATGTTCCTAGCTTTCGATGTACGCCAAGTGTTAGAAAGCCTCCCGATCGATTTTAAAAAGTTAATGATTATCGGTGCTATGATTTCAGTACTAACGGCTATTGTTCCTATATTTTTTGGTAAGGCCTTCTTATACCAAACAGATGCACATGTGCATTTACCGTTATTAGGAGAAATACACGTCACAACCGTTACGCTATTTGAATTAGGAATTCTTTTAACGGTTGTGGGTGTTATCGTAACTGTCATGTTGGCATTAAGTGGTGGTAAATCATGAATTTAATCTTACTACTTGTGATAGGATTCTTAGTATTTATAGGAACGTACATGATACTATCTCTAAACTTAATTCGAATTGTGATAGGCATTTCAATATATACGCACGCAGGAAACTTAATTATTATGAGCATGGGTCATTATGATAATCACATGACGGAACCGTTAATTCATGGTTCAAATACAAATTATGTAGACCCTTTACTACAAGCGATTGTTCTAACGGCAATTGTCATTGGATTTGCGATGACTGCATTTCTACTCGTACTTGTTTATAGAACATATCGTGTTACCAAAGAGGCTAATATCGATGTATTAAGAGGAGAGGAGGAAAATAATGAATAGTAATATATTAATTCTTCCAATCCTATTGCCTCTACTATGCGCACTTGTACTCGTCTTTACGAAGAATAAAAACAGAATATCGAAGATTCTATATATTGGAACAATGTCACTTAACACGATTATTTCGTTATGCTTACTTATCTATGTGTTACACCATAAACCTATTACTTTAGATTTTGGTGGCTGGGCAGCACCATTTGGTATTCAATTTCTTGGTGATTCACTGAGCTTAATTATGGTAACTGTTGCCTCATTTGTAGTGACATTAATCATGTCTTACGGGTTTGGACGTGGTGAGAAACGTGTGAATAGATATTATTTACCAACGTTTATTTTGTTCCTAACTACAGGTGTTATCGGTTCATTCCTTACATCTGATTTGTTTAACTTATACGTCATGTTCGAGATTATGTTACTAGCTTCATTTGTATTAGTGACATTAGGACAATCCGTCGAACAATTACGTGCTGCGATTATTTACGTCGTTTTAAATATTATTAGTTCGTGGCTCTTTCTACTTGGAATTGGACTATTATATAAAACAGTCGGCACATTGAATTTCTCGCAAGTAGCCTTACGTTTAGACCAACTTCAAGACAATAAATCGATTATTATTATCTCAATCGTCTTTATGGTAGCTTTTGGTTCAAAAGCAGCCCTAGTATTATTTATGTGGCTACCTAAAGCGTACTCAGTTTTAAACACTGAACTTGCAGCGCTATTTGCTGCCTTAATGACGAAGGTAGGTGCTTATGCACTTATTCGTTTCTTTACATTATTATTTGACCAACATCCAGGTATTACGCACCCATTATTAGTCTTTATGGCTTGTATTACGATGATTATCGGAGCTTTTGGTGTCATTGCCTATCACGATATTAAGAAAGTTGCCTCTTATCAGGTTATCTTATCCATCGGTTTCCTTATTTTAGGACTAGGCTCAAACACCTTTGCTGGTATACACGGCGCTATCTTCTATTTAGCTAACGATATTGTAGTGAAGACAATGTTATTTTTCGTCATCGGTAGTTTGGTCTACATGTCAGGTTATCGTGAATTTAAATATTTATGTGGCTTAGCTAAGAGAGAACCATTTTATGGTGTAGCATTTATGATTGTGATCTTCGCTATTGGTGGCGTGCCTCCGTTTAGTGGTTTTCCAGGAAAAGTACTCATCTTCCAGGGAGCGATTGAAAATGGAAACTATATCGGTTTAGCCTTAATGATTATTACAAGTTTACTTGCTATGTACAGTCTGTTTAGAATTCTATTTATTATGTATTTCGGAGATAATGATGGCGAGCAAGTGAACTTTAACCCATTACCTAAGCGACGTAAAACAATACTAGGTATATTAATTGCCGTCGTATTAATGATGGGTATTGCAGCGCCAGTGGTTATGACAGCTACGGAAAATGCTGCAAAACTTAATACAGATGACAAATACTATCATAGCGTTGTTAACCCACACTTGAAGGAGGAGAATAAATGAGACAAATTGTATTAAATATCTTGATTGCATTTTTATGGGTCCTTTTTCAAGATGAAGATGCTTTCTTATTCTCCACTTTCGTGACCGGGTTTATTATTGGTCTAATTGTTATCTACATCTTGCACCGTTTCTTTGACCAAGAATTTTATCCTAAAAAGATATGGGTAGCTATTAAGTTCTTAGCTGTATATTTGTACCAATTACTTACATCTAGTCTTAGTATTATTAATTATATTTTATTTAAGACAAACGATATGAATCCAGGTTTATTAACGTATGAAACCAATTTAAAAAATGATTGGGCGATAACATTTTTAACTATATTAATTATTATTACGCCCGGTTCTACAGTTATTCGAATTTCTAAGACAACGAATAAATTCTTTATTCATAGTATAGATGTCTCTGAAAAAGAAAGTTTGTTAAAGAGTATCAAGAAATATGAAAACTTGATTATGGAGGTGTCACAATGATTGAGACACTCACAAATTTCTTTACTACAAGTGCTCTAATATTGTTCGGGATTGCGTTTTTAATTGGCTTATTTCGTTTAATCAAGGGGCCGACAACCGCAGATAGAGTGGTCGCATTCGATGCTTCAAGTGCCGTAATCATGTGTATCGTAGGTGTAGTTAGCGTGATTTATAATACAGTATCATTCCTAGATTCCATAATGCTGATTGCTATTATTTCATTTGTAAGCTCTGTGTCTATTTCAAGATTTATTGGGGGAGGTCGCGTGTTCAATGGAACTAATAAACGAAATCGTTGATCTAATCGCTGCATTCCTCATTTTCCTAGGAAGTATTATTGCCGTTATCAGTGCAATTGGAATCGTTAAATTTCAAGATGTATTTTTACGGAGTCATGCCTCTACAAAGAGTTCGACGTTATCTGTGTTATTAACATTAGTAGGCGTGTTAATCTATTTTACCAATGAACAGAGTTTCTTCAGTGTCAGATTGCTATTATCTATCGTCTTTATTAACTTAACATCGCCAGTAGGTATGCATCTTGTTGCTCGAGCTGCCTATCGTACAGGCGCTTATATGTATCGAAAAGACGATGTGCCAAGACAAAGCACGATACTCTTAAGCTCAAAAGAATATAATACAAAAGAAGAGTTGGAAACTAGAGCAAAAATGCGAGAAAAACATCGTCAAAAACTGTACTATGAAAGCCAAGCAGAACGTGAAAAAGACACAGAAGTAAAGCAAGACGACTAATTCAAAAATAAACTAAATAATTAAGAAATAAGCATCAAAAGAGATTGAAACATTGTCTTAAAGGTTAAACATAAAGAGATAACCTAACGTGTCTTCAATCTCTATTTTTTATAAGCTAAATAAGCGTTAACAATTAAATTTTATTTTTATTATAGATAGTGCAAGTTAGTTACGTCACTGCCGTATTAATGGTAAAATAGTGATTAATCAATTGAGAGTGTAAGATACATCATTTTGGATATAAATAGACAGAAAATCATTTCACACTTTGTTCGTCTTATTTCTCCAATTAAATAACAAAAAATAATGGGGTGGAAGTTTGGAAATATTTGAAACGATTCTAATATTTCTGGCTGTAGTTATTATAAGCTCCTTTGTTCATACTTTTATTCCTAAAGTACCTCTAGCATTCATACAAATTGCATTAGGAATGCTCCTCTTTTTATTACCAGTGCCTGTGGAATTTAACTTCGATTCCGAGCTGTTTATGGTAGCGACCATCGCGCCTTTACTATTTGTAGAAGGTGTTAATGTTTCTCGAGTTCATTTACGTCGTTATATTAAACCAGTAATGTTAATGGCATTAGGACTCGTTATCACAACGGTAATTGGTGTTGGATTATTTATTCATTGGATTTGGCCTGACTTACCAATTGGCGCAGCCTTTGCTGTAGCTGCCATTCTATGTCCTACCGATGCTGTAGCGGTCCAAGCTATTACTCAAGGAAAAGTGCTACCAAAAGGTGCTATGACTATTTTAGAAGGCGAATCATTACTTAATGATGCGGCTGGTATCATTTCTTTTAAAATTGCAGTTGGTGTATTAATTACTGGAACATTTTCATTATTTGAAGCGGTTCAACAATTCTTAATTGCTTCTATTGGTGGGGCAATTGTCGGTTTGCTTATAGGTATTGCTCTTGTAAGATTTCGTTTGACGCTTACTAGACGTGGTATTGAAAACATTAATATGTTTACATTTCTCCAATTATTGACACCTTTCGTGACTTACTTAGTGGCAGAAATGTTCCACGCATCAGGTATTATTGCTGCAGTAGTTGCTGGTTTAGTGCATGGATTCGAACGTGATCGTATTGCACAAACACGTACACGACTTCAAATGAGTTACAACCATACTTGGAATATTCTAGGTTATGCATTAAATGGTTTTGTTTTTTCAATATTAGGATTTTTAGTTCCAGAAGTTATTGGAAATATTGTAAAAACTGAACCACATAACTTATTATTCTTAGTTGCCATTACTGCTTTAGTTGCCTTGGCTGTTTATCTATTTAGATTTATCTGGGTGTATGTGTTATATCCATGGTTCTACTTATCTATCAGTCCATTCCAAAAATTGATGAATGATGAAGGCGAAGATAAGAAGAAAGAGAAGCCACCTAAACGTAGTATGTATGCTTTGATCATGACACTATGTGGCGTGCACGGTACAATTTCATTGGCTATCGCACTGACATTACCGTACTATTTAGCAAATCATCATGCGTTTACTTATCGTAATGACTTGTTATTTATTTCATCAGGTATGGTCATCATCAGTCTGGTTATAGCACAAGTACTTCTACCGTTCGTGACGTCTAGTAAACCGAAAGCTAAAATCGGAAGTATGAACTTTAAAGAAGCCAGAATATATATTCTTGAACATGTTATAGACTATTTAAATCAACATTCTGCATTCGAAACGAGTTATCGTTACGGCAACGTGATTAAAGAATATCATGATAAATTGACTTTCCTTAATTCCGTTGAAAAGGATGACGAAAACTCAAAAGAACTTGAACGACTTCAACGTATTGCATTTAATGTAGAGACTAAAACACTTGAACAATTAGCCAATAAAGGTGAGATTACGGCAAGTATTTTAGAAAACTATATGCGCTATGCTGAACGTACTCAAGTATATAAACAAGCTTCATTAATTCGTCGTATGATTGTTGGGGTGAGAGCAATGCTCTTAAAACGTCGTATACGTATACGTACGAACGCTGCTTCTTCATTAAGTGTAACGGACAACTTGATGGAATTATCTAAGATCAACAAACTTGTCCATTATAATGTAGTGAGTCGTTTAGTTAATGAGGCAAACGAAGATAATAAATTAGAAGTAGGAATGATTTGTGATGGTTATCTTATGAGAATTGATAACTTATCTCCTTCTAATTTCTTCAACACACGAGCGGAAGATTCAATTACTAAAATTAAATTAAATGCTTTAAGAGAGCAACGCCGTATTTTAGCTGACTTAGTTGACGATGACGAAATTACTGAAAGTACAGCATTGAAATTAAGAGAAGCGATAAATTATGATGAAATGGTTATCGTGGATAGCTTAACGGATTAAAACAAGTTGCTTATCAAACACTTAATATAGTGGGTTGGAGGTAAACATTAGAATTTGTGTAATAGGCACATGACTAATGTTCCAACTCACTCTTTATTTTTGAAAATGTTAATATAAACGATTATCCTATATATGAAGATTTTAGGACTATTTGATACTACTTTTTCAATACTGAGGGCATAACACGAAGGGCAAAATCGTGGTACAATAAAGTGAATGTATGTGTGAGGTGAAATGATGTTAACTGAAGAAAAAGAGGATTATCTTAAAGCGATATTAGCGAATGATGGTGATAAATCCTTTGTCTCAAATAAAATATTATCTCAGTATTTGAATATTAAGCCTCCTTCAGTTAGTGAAATGGTAGGGCGTTTAGAGAAAGCTGGATACGTTGAAACCAAGCATTATAAAGGTGTCAAACTATCAGATGAAGGCCTGAAACATACGCTAGATATTATCAAACGTCATCGTCTGTTGGAGTTATTTTTAATAGAAGTTTTACAATATAATTGGGAAGAAGTGCATCAAGAAGCGGAAATCTTAGAGCATCGAGTTTCTGATTTATTTGTTGAAAGATTAGATAAAATATTAGATTACCCTGAATCATGTCCGCACGGGGGTATCATTCCGCGTGATAGTCATTTTGTTGAGAAATACACGACTTCAATTTTAGAGTATGAGCCTGGAGATACTGTAGCGATTAAGCGTGTGCGTGATAAAACAGAGTTACTTGTATATCTTTCAAGTAAGGACATTTCAATAGGTAATGAAGTGGAAATAGTTACTAAAGATGAAACGAATAAGGTTATTATCGTTAAACGTAAAGATGTCATTACAATTTTAAGTTACGATAATGCGATGAATATCTTTGCTGAGCAAGCATAATTTAACGTTTTGAAACGTGCTTATATTATATAATATAGAATAATCTCCAATAAGGACGTTAACATTCTTATTGGAGATTGTTTTATACAATTTTGAATTTAGAAAGCATATTGATACATTAAATAAAGAGAATAGCAATTGATTGCAATCCATAATATACTGTAGAACACTGTTGGAATATGTGTCATATCTGCTAGTGTTTGACCATCCCAACTTGGAGACGGTTTTTGAAAAGTAAGTTTAAATATGGTCCAACTGGATTGTAAGACTTCGCCTAATAAGACACCTAATATAAGATGATAAATAAAGAGCACTAAATAATAAAGTGTTGCTTGATTTTCATGATGTAATAAAAAATATAAAACTGCTATGAGTATGATTAATACGATAATAGGTGACAATTTTCGAGATGTTAGAATAAAATAGTATACAAAAATGATGATATAAGCAGTAAGAAAGAGACTCGGATGACCATAGTATGCAGCGCTTAACCCGATTAAAAGCATTACTGGAGGCATAATATAGCCACCTAAAGTAGTAATGATTTGTCCTAAAGTGCCTTTAGATTGGGTGATTGCGTAGCCTTGTTGCATGGTTTGTAATCTTTCGCTAGGACGTGTAACGATGACTAAATCTTTAGCACGACCACCACTCAATTTATTGAATAAGACATGGCCAAATTCATGAGTTAATACTGGAATATAATTAAGATAGACATCTAAATATTGATTTAATTGATGGTGTCTATTTTGATGGATAATAATATATATAATAGCTATAATCATGATTAAATATAGCTTTAAATCGATAACTGTAGTAAAGAAATTTTCTGAATAGAGCATAGTTGACCTCATTCAATTTTAGATTATAGTTTCTATTATAAGCCAAAGATAATGTTTTGGCGTTTGGACTTTAGCCGTATTTTTAAGCTTGAACCTTTTGAAGTGTATAAAGAAATTCATAGACATAAGTAAGAGGAAAAGTTATGCATTTTTGTTATACTTGCATATAATATATGAAGACGAAAACGTTCGGAGAGTAAGGAGATTGCTTTAATGTGTGATCAAATAAAGACTAAAACTGACAAGGTAGATATTTTAGGCGTGCATTTCGACAACGTCACAATGTTAGATATGATTGAAAATGTTAAAACATTTTTCACACAAGAATCTAAAGAAAACTTATTTATTGTGACTGCTAATCCTGAGATTGTAGATTATGCAACGGAACATGTTACTTATAGAACATTGATTAATAGTGCAGATTATATTGTGCCGGATGGTACGGGCATCATTAAAGCTGCAAATAGACTGAAGACGCCATTGAAGCGACGCGTGCCAGGTATAGAATTAATGGAGCATTGTTTGAAGATAGCTCATACAAATCATCAAAAAGTTTATTTACTTGGCGCTAAGAATGAAGTAATAGAACTGGCTCATGCTAATTTACAACGAAAGTATCCTCAAGCACAGTTTGACTATCATCATGGTTATATTAATCTAAATGATGAAACAGTAATTAAACGAATTAAACGCTTTAATCCAGATTATATATTTGTGGGCATGGGTTTTCCTAAACAAGAAGAATGGATAGAGAAAAATGGTCATGCGTTCGAACAAACTGTATTAATGGGTGTAGGTGGGTCATTTGAAATATTTAGTGATACTAAAAAACGTGCTCCAAAACTATTCCGACGATTTAATATTGAATGGGTTTATCGCTTATTAATCGATTGGAAGCGTATTGGTCGTATGCGAAGTATTCCAAAATTCATGTTTAAAGTGTTAAAAGTTCAAAGAAAAATGAAAAAGAAAAAGAAGTAAAAATATAAGCGCGTAGAGGTGATTTAATTATGAATTATCTCTACGTTTTTTTAATATGTTGCGTTTATCTACACTTCATATTATTTAGCTCGCGTTCTTGGGGAGCGGGACAGAAATCTAATGTAATTTCAAAGATTTCGTCGTCCCGCCCCGGCAAGGTTGACTAGAGATGAAGAAAGTCCAGGTTAGACGCATCTTTATCTCAGTCAACTACTGCCAAACTTAGCTACTGTGGTTTTTTTTTAAGGAGTCTCGCTAATAATACTTCGTGGATAACATGTAATTTTATCTTTTACCAGTCCTTGATAAAGCGCTTTTGAGTCTTTATTCATCTTAGTTTCATGGTTTTGAATACTTTGGTTCTATACAAGTGTATATCAATTAACGTTAGATTCTAGCTTAGCGCTATCAATAAATATTGATTAATCATCTATAAGAAATCTTTCAAATCATTGAATATTAAACTAGAGAAATAATGATTCTAATAAAGCAATTAAGGTATGTTATATTTTTTTATATAAGACATCGCGTTAATTTGGTTTAGTGGTATTTATTAAATTACACGAAAGTGTCTATTTTTTAAAAAGTGCTTTAATGTGAAATTACATGTAACTAACGCAGTATTGTTGGCAAGACTCCTGAGGGAATAGGATGAGCGTCGAGACCCTGGCTCGACCCATCCCCCTCCTACGATTAGTCAAGGCTTTATATTTATAATAAGCATTACTTAACTAAACCGTTCAATTTT
>NZ_JALCVE010000016.1:0-21387 GCF_022690565.1 Staphylococcus sp. acrmy
GCTAAATTATTAATATTACATGTAAAGAAGGTTTATAAATATGAAAAAGACGATTCAAATACTTTTAATTGCAATATTATCAGTGGTTCTTGTAGTCGTAGTATTATTTGGAGTTCACTTAGCTAAAGACATTTTAAGTCAAGATAACATACTAGCTAATAGTAAAAAGACAAATCACAACACATCAAAAAAAGATAATAACGATAATACTTCTAATAACACAAACCAAGATAATACAAATCAAGAAAACAATAATTCCAATGAAATAGCACAAAACAATTCAAATTCTTCTATAGAAAATAACGCTGAAAATTCCATTCAACAAACCACTGAGTCAGAAAATGTCACTAATAATGTGTCAGAAAATCCTGATATCGATAGTATGACAGATGATGAAGTAATGAATTACTATACTCAAAATATGAATAAAGATGATAAAAAAATTACTGAGGGTAGATTTGAATATCAAAGAGGACATGAATACTCTGATTATATTAGGAATCAACTTAAAACTGATCCAGATGTAATTAATATGCCTGAAGGTTACGTAAAGTACTAGATTAATGATAATAAACATTTGCCAAGAGAATTTAACAATATATAGATTGGGGTTATGAATTTGAAAAAGATTTTAGCAAGTTTAGGAGTTATTTTATTAGTTGCTATATTAGGCGTAGCTATCCTATTTGCTTATGGAAGTTATAAAGATTTAGAGCTTAAAAAAGCAGAAGCTAAATTAGCCGAGAAGAAATATAAAAATAATGTGAGTGAAAAGAAAAAATCTACTAGCAATCATAAAGCTAAAGAGAACGAGCAAATAAGTAATACTTCTTCCACACCAAACGAAATACAGACAGATAATACAATAAATAGTGAAGAACCTGCCACGATTGAAAAAACTAATACTAATGAATTAAGAACTACAGAAGACGGGGAAGTCATTAAAAAAACTAAAAATGGAATTGATTATGTTGGCGAATTTAAATCTCCAGAAGAAGAAGCAAAATATGAACGAGAAGTAATGTCTCAAACAGGTGGTGGACCCACATCTAAGGAAGATTCTACTCAAGTAGATGGCAATGGTAATCCGTTACCAGAAATTGAAGTACATGATTTTACTGATGATAACGGAGACGGTATGGCGGAAACTATTAATGGCAGCCCTAATGGTGATGTTGATATGGACTTAGATCAACAACAAAGAAATATAGATGCAATAAAAGCTGAACAAGATAATGAATAATTAAAAAGTTAATAATGTGTAACAAATTCTAATGATACTTACAACTATTTCAATAATTAATATAGGATGTTAGTAATGGTTTTAAGAATGATAAATTCAATGAATAAAAGAGTAATATAACCTTAAACTTAATGAAAGTAGAGTGTGATTGAAAACTCATACTCTATTTTTTCAACTCTTCTTTAATCGTTTTAAACAAATCAGTTAAATTCTCATGTTGTGTGAAATCTGCTATTAAGATCATTTCCTTCGCATTAGGATATGGTGATACGAGTGGATTTCTATGTAATTCTTCAAGTGCAGTTTTTGTAGTTTTGACTAATAATCTGTCGTCATATAGCCCACCTATAACTACATTCTCATAATAGATAATATATTCACCAATCATTTTTCTAGTTCTCACTTTATCTTTATCTACATTTTCCAAAAGTAACTCATTCATTTCTTTTTCTGTCGCCATAATTTCTCCTTATCGTACTCTTAAATTAGTACATACCAATTTTTATTATCTTAATGTTTAAATGTCTATAGGACTTTACCCTTACACTTTAAATTCCTTATTAGCCGTTGACTTGTTTCAATTATACAACCTTTTCAATTACAAAAAATAAAATTTTATTATTTATAAAATAACTACAAAAGCCTTACAAAATATATTAATATATTATTATCATAATAAAAGAATGGGGTTAGGAATTTGAAAAAGATTTTAGCAAGTTTAGGGGTTTTTTTATTAGTTGCTATATTAGGCGTAGCCATGCTATTCGCTTATGGAAGTTATAAAGATTTAGAGCTTAAAAAAACAGAAGCCAAATTAGATGAAAAGAAAGATAAACACGAGAAAAGTAATAAAGAAAAAGAATCTTCTAAAAAATATAATAATGACGACAATGGTTCATCAACAGAACAACCTAAAGAAGATACCAGTGTAGCTACTGAACAACAAAATACTACTAATGACAATAGCCAACAACAAACTGCATCCACTTCAACAAACACTAATGTAAACAGCTCAGAACAAAATAATATAAGCACAGAAGCTGGATCTAATACTCAACAGAATAGTCCATCTAAAGAAGAAAATTCACAAGTCGCCAACAATACTGAAGAAGCAACTCAACCTAAATATACAGCTGAAGATGCTAAGCATATGAGTGATGATGAATTTCTAAATGCTTACAAAGAAGGTATGAGTAGCGATGAGGCTGCCGCAGTTGATAGCAAAGCCACAGACTCTAAGGAATATATTAATTTCTTAAGAGGACAAGTAGAAGCAAGAGAACATGGTCAAGGTGGAACATATTAAACACTGAAAGGAATTACAATGAGTAAATTATTAAGTACTATCACGATAATTGCCATTTTAGGCATATTAGTAGCAGTTGGTTTCTTCGGATATACTAAATATCAAGAAGTTGAATTAAGAAAAGATAAATTACAAGCGCAACAAAAAGAAAATAATGATAATAATAGTAATGCACAAGCAAGTACAGACACGGAAAATGAGTCTCCTTCACAAGACAACCCGACGTCTCAAGAAACTCCACAAAAACAAGAATCAAATGACGGTAGTGAATGGGTCAAGGTTCACAAAGGTGGCTCTACTAGAATTGCTAATAAACAAGAATTTTCTAATCTAAAAGTTAATAGAGATAATGTATTTGATTATGTAATAGCTGCGGTTAACCAAACAGATGGGGGCGATGCTTCCTTAATCAAATTTCAACAGCCTAAGTACTCTGAGCAGGGTGATGGTATATGGCAAATAGCTGCAAATAATAAATCAGGAAGAGGAGCATATAACTTTATCGTTGAACAAGACGGAACGGTAAATATTTGGAATGGTCCTATGAATGAGAAAATTGATGAACAAAAAGTTACATTACCTTAACCTAGTAAAGCAGGGTATGAAGTAAATTTCGTACTCTGCTTTTTTGTATATATTGAGTTACCTCCTTTCATAAACACTAAATTCTCCCCTTTCACCACCACTAATTTCTCTCTCTTTAACTGACTTTCCCACCCATTCTCAGTCTTTCCACACGCCTCTACTTATATAAATTTTACAAAAATTTTTTACAGAATTGTTTTTAGAATTTACACTTTAATAGAAAAACAATTTATTATTTATAATTAATATTTATTGTATAATTATTACGGTTGTTATTATTAGACATAGTTAAAAAAATCAATTTAGAAAGGAGTTTGTTTATGCGTGTTTACACCTCGATTATATTTTGGATGAGGGCGATCGCTTGTTTAAGCGTGGTAATGATTCATACGATAACAACTACATTTTATAAGTTTGATATGCCTAATGAGGGTTATTTATTAAGGCTAGTACAATTATTGATATTATATGCGACCCCAATGTTTGTGTTTATTTCGGAATTTTTACTGGCGAAACAGTATAAAACCAAAGTGAAAGAAGGCTTTGTAAAACAAAAGATTCTTACCCTTGGTATTCCTTACGTGATTATCAATTTAGGATTGGCTTATGTATATGGGCATCCTCATAGCTTTGCGGATTATCTTGAGTCGGTTGAGTTTATGATGTTTCATGGTGGAACGTTGACATATTTTATTATCATTATTATTCAGTTTTATGCTTTACATATGTTGTTTGCTAAATATTTAGTACGTTTCAACCCTTTGAAAATTATCATCTATTCACTCATCATTACGACTTTATTCTGGGGAATGAGAACATTTATAGATGCCCCTGATTCGCCCCTGTTCCATTGGTTATGGGAACGAGAAGGCTGGATGATTTTTATTGGATGGTTGAGTTATTTCTTCTTAGGATTTTATATGGGCTATCACTACGAGAAACTTATGGCAAACATCCAACGTTATACCTTACATATTTTAATAGGTACATTCGCCGTAATTTTGATTACATCGATAAACTATTTATCCGGATTTTTAACATTAGTTGATTCTAAACGCGTGGATACACCTATTTATGTCACCATGATTATCTTGTTATTCTTCTTAGTGTCATCCTATGTTAAATACGTGCCAAGGTTTTTCATTTTCATTAGTAATTATTCATTCTCGATATATTTAATTCATTACTTTTTCGTCCATAGACTAGGTGCATTACATGATCATCCACTATTAAATATCATCTTTACATTTACGTTAACTGTGACATTTTCAGTATGTATCGCATATATATTTAATTTAAGTAAATACGGGAAATACGTAGTAGGTGGTATTGGAAAAGTTAAATATGAAACGTTTTATCAAAGTTATAAAAACAATTTAGTGGATTAAAAGGGGGACAACACCTATGAATAAGTTAGTTTCAGTTATCATCTCAGTTTATAATAAAGAACTTTTCTTAAAAGAATGTATTGAATCCTTAATTAATATGAATATTGATAAATCACAAATTGAAGCCATATTTGTCGATGATTGTTCGACAGATAAATCGGTGGAAATGATTGAACAATATGCGAAAGATTATGAATTTATAAAGCTTGTGAAGCTGCCAACCAATACTGGGAGCCCTTCTACGCCAAGAAACGTCGGTATTGAAGAAGCCCAAGGTAAGTACATCACGTTGCTAGATGCAGATGATTGGCTAGATGTGGAAGGCTTCCCTCAATTTATTCAAAAAGTTAACGACGATGATGCAGATTTTGGTTTGGGACAAAGTTTTAAACATACTGGAAAGAATATTGCTTATCATGCGAGATTTACGGCATATAAAGATGAATCTCACTTGAAACCTGAAGATATTGAGAAGATTTTCAGAGCGGTGGGTCCCCCAGGAAAAGTATTTAAACGCGATTTAGTACTAGATAATCATATTCAGTTCGAACATATGAAATATGGTGAGGACAAATTATTCTTTACTGAACTCATTTCAAAAGTTAACGATATTACTATGACGACACTACCGGTTTATCACGTGAATCGTTTTGATGAAAATGTCTCACTCGTTAAACAAACGTCTGTGATAGATAAAGGTTATATCAACTTAGAAGTAGCGAAGAGAATTTGCGAGATGGATATAACTTCTACATTGAAAAAGATGGCTTTATCTAGAGTGGTCGAAGTCGATTTTATTAGTAGACTGTTGCGTACTAAAACGTTCTTAAAGTCACTTAATAGAGAAGAATTTTATACATTATTTGATAAATTGGAACAGCTATTGAATGAACATGGCTACCAAGTTATAGATCTATTAAAAAACGAAGTATTTATTGCGATATATAAGCTCTATCAACGTGAAGATAAGCAACAGTTAGTTAATTTTATTAACGACGTTATCAATAAAAATTGGAGTTACGTGATTCAAAATGATGTAATTTACATGGATTATTTCAATAAATATGACGTGATAGATTTAATTCCTGTACGTTGTTATCCAATTTATGAAGGAACACAGTTAATTGAGGGCGAAAAATACGAAGTTGTGAAGGTTATGAAACCTCAAGATTTGAATATTAGAACCATCAAATTACAAGAAATTAATAATGCGTCTAATACACGTAAATTAGAATTTGAGTATGAGAATGGTCGCATTTATATTCATCATAGCCAGTTCGAACAGTTAAAAGACGTAGACATTAATCTTTCAGTCGAAGCTGGTGAAACAGAACATTCATTAGTTTATGCCTCATATCCAAGTAATAATGATATTTATAAAATGAAACGCCAAAGTTTCAAAGTTGAATTTATTTATAAAGATAAAGAGAAAACTGAAACGGCACCAGTGAACCCTGAAGATAAATACTTTTTAAAAATTAGCGGTCCTTTAATGACCCTTAAGAAAGTTAAATTATACAAAGATCTTGAGTTCAGAGAATCGATTACTAACCTCGTGCCTGGTACTAAAGTAGAACCAACAGAGGTGCAATACTCATTGAATGGCACACCAAGAATTGTGTTAAAAGACGGCAATATCGTCACAGCTAATAAAGATTTCGTTGCGCCGATTGACACTAAAAAACCTGAAAATTATATTACAGAAGCCCCTGAGCAAGTTAAAATATTGAAAAAATGTAAACTGTACGATTCACGAAACTTCAAAGACAATAGCCTCAAAACCTTAGAAGTTGGAGAAATATTTAACATTCAAACAATCATTTACACTTCAAGCTCAACACCCCGCCTAGTAACCGAAGACGGCTTTTACCTCACCGCAAACAAAGATTTTGTAGAAGTAGTGAAGTAGTGAAGTATAAAGTAAAAGGTCAACGACAGAATACTATCGTTGACCTTTTTTGGTGGCAAAAAATTGAATTTAGATATTATGTATTTTCTCATTTAAATGCAATTTCACGAATTAATTCATTTGTAATTTCTTTTTTATTATTTATAGCTTCAAGAATTTGTTTTTGTTGTTCTTTAGTTAAATACATACCTTCAAGGGCAAGATTATTGGCGATTTGTTTATTAATTTTGGAATTCAGATTAATCATATTATCGCCCCCTAACAGTAATATTATACCATAAGTGTTTTGGTACAATATTACGAACTCTAGTATAAAATTTAATATCTATACTTAACTTCTATCTCTCTTTTATTTCATTGTATAATTCGACAAATTTTTCCCCTTCTTTTCTTGGTACTTGATCAAATATCCAGTTTTCGCCATTTTGTTCTGTCATAACAATTCTAAATGGGCTAATTGAAACGCCGAATTTTATGTTTTTTAAATCTTTGTAATAAAAGGTATTCTTTATCTCAGAATCTTTTAAAATTCCATTAGCTTCAAAATAAATATAGTCTTTCAATAAATATAAGGTACCAGGGATTGCTTGTGCTCTAAATATTTTCATAGCTCCATATACTGAATAAATAACATTTTCTTCATTATTTTTCATTCTTCTTCTCCTCTATTCATATTTATCTCAAAACACATAAAATTGTATTTAACCTTTTTAACTTACGCAGTTTTCTTTATGTAACATTATACTACATATATATTTATTTTTAAGTTTTGGTATACTTAATATATTGTTTCACATATTAAAGTCTTAGTTTAAGTTTTGTGTTTTAATTACATTTTTAAAAATAAAGGATTTAGATGGGGGAGATTGTTTGAAATACTGTAATAACTGTGGAAAGCCGTTAGAGGATAATCAAAGATTTTGTGATAGATGTGGTCAAAGGGTAGACTATAATAATTATGATTCAAATTCTCATTCTACAGAATCTCGTTCTAGTGGCGTTGGAAAAATAATTTTGATTATTATCGCTATACTTATCTTTTTATCATTAATCGCAGGATTACTATTTGGTGCTTATAAGTTATTTTTAGAAGATAAAATTAATAGTTTTAATGATAGTAATAATAGTTCACAAAGTAGCTCATCTTCAAATGGAGAGAACGACAAAAGCTCTAACCTCGCTCCTTCAATCGATATACTAACGACTAATTTCAACTCTAGTTTTATGAACGCAGATAATCGTCAAGGTTATGAAAGCGCAAGTATTGGAATGACTAGAGAGGACGTGGATAATCAACTAGGTGCATCAGATGGTAACGTAACTATAGATGGTGTTTCAGCTGAAAAACATGGTAACCTCGCAGTTCATTACGACAATAACACAGTAAATCGTTACTTCGTAGTTCCTAACGATACTATCAGTATTCAACAATTTATTAATCAACATGGTAAGCCAACTATAGAAGCTGATAATGGCACGATTGTATACGATGATAATACAGACAACGCCTTTACAATAGAAGTCTATAGTGACGGTAATGGCAATGTTTCTGGGATTGAAAATGTTGATGCGATAGAAAGAGACGACCTTAATTCTTCTAGTTCTGATGATAGCAGTAGTGGTAAAAAAGTAACTTCTGAAGCTGAAGCAGAAAAAATTGGTAAACACTATTTAGATGACCTTTATGGTGATGATTATTGGTACCATTCTGTTGATAAATGGAAAGGTGTATACCGTGTCAATTATGGCCAAGGTGCAGCAACTCATGCGCATAGTGCAATATATATTGATGAAGATACTGGAAAAATTAGCGAAGAAAATCCTAATGAGTAAATAGAATTACATAATAAAAGGTTTGTTTCCAAATTTTACGGAAACAAACCTTTTTTTCATCTCAAAAATAAGTTTTAGACTGACCTTACACGTCCGGCGTATTAAAAGGCGACAGTACCTATTAACATCGCAATAAGTAATAACACTATCGCAAAGCCCCATACCCAGAAGAAGGCGTATTTAATATATGTGCCCATGTTCGCTTTAGCTAAGCCAAGTGCAAGCCATACTGCTGGCGCAAATGGACTGACGAAGGTACCAATAATATTACCAATAACCATTGAATAGGCTGTAGATACTTGAGAAACGCCGAACTGTGCCGCTGTTTCTTTTACAATTGGTAATAGTGCGAAGTAATACGCATCTGTACTTGTTAATAAATCAAGTGGTACGCCGAAGATACCTACGATGATATGGATATATGGTCCCACTGGTTGTGGAATGATATGGATGAAACTTGTAGAAATGGCTTTAAGCATACCTGTTTCATCTAATATGCCTAGGAACATACCGGCTCCTACAATGACCACGGCCATCATTAAAGCGTTAGGTGCGTGTGCTTTTAAACGATCCATTTGTTCATCTACACTCTTATAGTTAATAACTAAGGCGATTGAGACGCCGATCATGAACGCGAATTCAGGTGGCGCTATATTAGATAACATGACTACCATGACTAAGAGCGTTAATGCCGCATTAATCCATTTAATTGATCCATGTTCTCTTGCGCGTCCTCTTACTGGAAACTTGATTGCTTGGTCTTGTTCATAGTGCTTAACGAGTTTATGTATGTCTATATCTTGTGTTTCTTCAAGTTCTCCTCGTTCAATTTTCTTTTTAATGCGTTTCTTTTCCCTAAAACCAAAATAAACAGATAACAACATGACTAAGAAGAAACCGATAATTTGAACCGGTATGATACCATACCATAATTCATTAACGCTTTCCGCCTTTAACACTGTCGCCACTCGAGCCATTGGACCGCCCCAAGGCACCATATTCATGACCGCTGCACTTAACGCTAGTAGTAAAATAAGTAAGTAACGGCTCATATTTAGTGCTTGATACAATGGTAATAATGCAGGAATACAAAGTAAAAATGTTACTGCTCCTGCCCCATCAAGTTGTGCAATAGTACCGAGTAATGCGGTCATAATACATACAATTACCACATTACCTCGTGTCATAAGTAATAATCGCTTCACAAGTGGTTTAAATAAGCCACTGTCATTCATAATGCCAAAGAAGATAATTGCGAAAATGAACATGATGACCACATTCATTACCTGTGATAACCCTTTATCGAAGAACGTTACTAAATCCGCGACGCTATATCCTAAAATTAATGCCCCAATACACGGAATAAGCGTCATACCCACTACTGGACTAATTTTCTTAGCGATTAATAACCCCACAATCGTAATAATAATCGCCAACCCGACTATCGTTAACCACATACTGTCCCCTTGCATGATTAACTTCCCCCTTCAAATGATCTAACAATCATTAATAATTAGAATTCAACATCTTTATTGCATAACGTTTTAACTTTTGCAAATGTAAGCGCTTTAAAAATATTTTATCATAAATTTATATATTAAGATATGTATGATTTATATGATTGTTATAGTTTGGAAAATTAAATTAATAAGCGAAGGTTAACTAAAGGTAGCGTAGTTTTAAGAAGGTTTTAAGGACTAATTAAGTTAAAAAAATAGCTCCCGTACCACCATACGAGAGCGCCTATGAAATAAGCTATAAGTAAATAACATATGCGAGTGTATCAGCTCATTGAATATGTTTACTAAGTTTTACACCTAGTTAGTGATTAACAGTCAAGACTAGGTGTATTTTGTTACTTTTATATTACCACGAGTTTTAAGTTTGGACAATTAATTTTAAGTTAGATTTTTATTATCATATTGTAGATTGATTAAGGTCTAATTAAACACATTATTTTACAGAAGCTCTACATACTTACTTCATTTTTCAAAAAGTACTGTATTTCCAAATATGCAAATCATACAACAAACACATAAATTACAAAATGTTGTATTTACATATAATAAATTTTTATTTATATTATAAAAAGCAGGGAAAAGAGTACAGATTTATAAATAATAAAGGGGTTAAGAATGTGAAGGTTATAAAAATGAAAGAGTTAACTAACAAGATTAAAGTAAGTGTATTAATCAGTACCTACAACAAAGAAAAATTTATTGAAAATACATTAGACAGCATATTAAACCAAACGATGAATAAGAAGGATTTTGAAATCATCGTTGTTGACGATTGTTCAACAGACAACACGTTCGACGTGGTATCTAGAAAAATTGAAAGTTTTGCCAATTACCAATTTGTCCAATTAGATGAGAATTCAGGCACACCAGCAAAGCCACGTAACTTATCCATTGATCTAAGCAAAGGCAAATACATTATGTTTGTGGATGGTGATGATTGGTTACCTACAGATGCCTTAGAAAAATTATATACACTTTTAAAAACTAATAAAACTGACTATGCTACTGGTCTTACAAAGTATGTATATAACGACCGCGTTGCACGTAGTGGCGTTGCTTTATCTAAAGTTCCATATAAAAAGACTGATTTAAAGAATTTCAGAAAATCATTTTATCACCTAGCGCTTGCAGGTAGAATGATAAAATCGAGCATCATCAAGAAAAATAAAATCTATTTCCCAGAAATGATATATGGAGAAGATTTACAATTTTTCGCCGAAGTTTTCTTCAATACTAAACATATCAGTACTACACAAGATGTTGTTTATTGTGCTAATCGTTATGAAGAAAATGTGTCTTTAGTAAAATCAGAAACATCTACTACACTCAATCGTATGAAATGGCAAAATGAAGCCTATAAACACTTGATGAATAAATACAAGAAGAATAGAATTATTGAAAATTTATTATACAGAATTATAAACAAAGATATTTTAGAAGCGAAATTTTATAAGAAGCGCTTTATTAAACAAATTGACACATTGCTACCAGTATTCCAAGATATTTTCAACATGATTGATAATGATTTCAATTCATTAGATTACGCAGATGACGATTTAAATAAACAAGCTATAGAACTTATTAAAAGTGGCAATAAAGAGGAAATCATAAACTTCGTTAACTTCTATTTGAAGAAAGACGATAAACCACTATATGTCTCAAATGATATTTATTATTACGTATATAAAGGAAATAAATATAAAAAAAGAATGCATGTAACGTTAGAAAAGATATTCGAAAAAAATGGAAATATCTACTTAAAAATCTTCTCCAAAAACTCAGATTTAAAGTATCTTGAAATGAAAAGTAGAAAAGATCCAACAGACTATAAAGTTATAGAGTTGAATAAAACTTTCCTCAAATCTGGAGAATACACAGTTCGATTCAACACAAATAAACTTCCAAAAGGAAAATTAGCCTTAACCGTACTCGATAAACATTTAAACGGCTCCGTAATTAAATCAGGAATGCAGTTCGACTTTTACGAAACAGTCAACGGTAACCTAGGTTATATTAAAAAATAATAGCTATATTAAAAGGTTTGTCTCCGCGTATTGTGGAAACAAACCTTAATTTTCATTCTGAAATTGATTTTTAGACTTACCTGACACATCTCTCAAGTTAAAATCTATAATTTTTTATTCTCTTCTAGTTAGTATTCGATTTAACTCTTCATCTGATACTTTTCGAGCTATACACTCAGGATTTGGAAGGTTTTGAGTCTTCTTGTATAGCCCTAGTTTTCTATTCATTTCTTCTTCACGTCGCCACTTTTCAGCTAAAGATTCGGGTCTAGGCTTTTTACGAGCTTGTCTTTTCATTTCAAGTTGTTCTTCAAAACTTATTGCCATACACAATCCCCCCCTACTTCACTCACATATTTTATATCTTTAATAGTAGTATTTCCATACTATTTGACGTTATAATTCATATTTTAGACTCCTGGTAGACATCCCTCTTTTCAAAACTCTAACTAGTCAAATTCCTTTTGTCTAAGTGCTTCCTTTGTGGTAATATCATTATGCATAAAAATTCGTGATACTAATAAAGAAGAAGGTTTAAATATATTATGAAAGAAAATTTTTGGAGTGAATTGCCACGTCCATTTTTTATTTTGGCACCTATGGAAGACGTTACAGATATCGTTTTTCGTCATGTGGTTAGTGAAGCAGCTAGACCTGATGTGTTTTTCACTGAATTTACAAATACTGAGAGTTTTTGCCATCCTGAAGGCATTCACAGTGTGCGTGGACGCTTAACATTTAGTGAAGATGAACAGCCTATGGTCGCTCATATATGGGGTGACAAGCCAGATCATTTCAGAGAGATGAGTATCGGTTTAGCAGAAATGGGCTTTAAAGGCATTGATTTGAATATGGGTTGTCCTGTAGCTAACGTTGCCGGCAAAGGTAAAGGGTCTGGACTGATTCTACGACCTGAAAGAGCAGCCGAAATTATTCAAGCTACTAAAGCAGGCGGATTACCAGTCAGTGTTAAAACTCGCCTCGGTTATTATGAAATAGACGAGTGGAAAGATTGGTTAAAACACGTCTTCGAACAAGACATCGCGAACTTATCTATCCATCTTCGTACACGCAAAGAAATGAGTAAAGTAGATGCTCACTGGGAATTAATTGAAGCTATTAAAAATTTACGCGACGAAATTGCGCCAGACACATTGTTAACTATTAACGGCGATATCCCTGACAGACAAACAGGTCTTGAACTTGCCAATAAATATGGCATCGATGGTGTCATGATTGGTAGAGGTATCTTCCACAATCCTTTTGCTTTTGAAAAAGAACCACGCGAACATACAAGTAAAGAATTATTAGACTTGTTAAGATTACATCTATCATTGTTTAATAAATACTCTACAGATGAAACACGACAATTCAAAAGTCTACGCAGATTCTTTAAAATCTACATACGTGGTATTAGAGGTGCGAGCGAATTACGCCATCAATTGATGAGTACGGAATCAATTGACGAAGCACGCGCATTACTCGATGAATTTGAAGCTCAAACTGACGACGATTTAGAATCTTAATAATTATCTCACAAGACCCCTTGCTAACTATACTTGTTAACAAGGGGTCTCATCATATCTAATGTTTTCAATTTTATAACACATTTTCACATACATAAAACAACAAAAGCGTCTAGAATCATTCTAAGACGCTTTTGCCTATAGCAATTAATGGTTTTAGTTTAGTTTAATTTTTAATCAATGTGCCAATTTTACCGTCTAGCGCATCTCCTAAGCCTTCTAGAGATGTAATTAACACGCTACCGTTGTCACTTTGTTCAAGGAATTGGAGGGCCGCTTCAACTTTAGGAAGCATACTACCTTTCGCAAATTGACCGTCAGCAATATGTTGTTTGATTTCATCAACTGTCACTTCGCCTAGACCTTCTTGATTATCTTTTCCAAAGTTAATATAAACATGGTCTACGGCTGTTAAAATAATCAATTGATCAGATTGTAAGTGAGCCGCTAATAATGCACTTGTTTTATCTTTATCAATAACGGCATCTACACCTTTGTAGTTACCTTGTTCTTTAATGACTGGGATGCCGCCACCGCCAGCTGCGATAACGAGCGTTCCATGTTTGATAAGTGTTTCGATGCTTTCTAATTCAACAATATTCATTGGTTGTGGAGATGGTACGACACGACGATAACCACGTCCTGAGTCTTCTACAAATTGGTAACCTTTTTCTTGAATCGTCTTATCTGCTTGTTCCTTATTATAGAATAAGCCGATTGGTTTCGTTGGATTGTTGAATGCTTGGTCATCTTTATCAACTTCAACTTGTGTCACAAGCGTTACAACTTGTTTATTGATACTCATTGAATGAAGTTCATTCAATAAACTTTCTTGCATTTGATATCCGATATAAGCTTGGCTCATGGCACCACATTCAGGGAATGGGAATGGCGGACCTTGTTTATTTTCAGCAGCATAGTTTAAACCTAAGTTGATACTTCCGACTTGTGGCCCGTTACCATGACTAATTACAACTTCATATCCTTTATTGATTAAGCTTACTAACGATTTTGCTGTCCCTTTTAATAGTTCTAATTGTTCTTCAGGTGATTGACCTAAGGCGTTACCACCTAAAGCTACGACGATTTTAGACATTTTAGGTCCTCCTTCTCTCTATTCTCCTAAAGTTGCAACCATTACAGCTTTAATTGTATGTGCTCTGTTTTCAGCTTCTTGGAAGACAACAGATTGTTCACTTTCAAATACTTCGTTAGAAACTTCCATTTCTGTTAAGCCATATTTGTCTTGAATTTGTTTACCGATTGTAGTTTCAGTGTCATGGAATGATGGTAAGCAGTGCTCGAAAATCGCATGTGGGTTACCAGTTTTTTCCATCATTTCTTTTGTTACACGGTATGGTTCTAATAATTTGATACGTTTTTCCCAAACTTCATCAGGCTCACCCATTGATACCCAAACGTCTGTGTAAATTACATCTGAACCTTTCACACCTTCATCGATGTTATCTGTTACTAAGATTTCGCCACCATTTTTAGCTGCGATTTCTTTACAACGATTTAATAAGTCATCAGTTGGGTTTAATTCTTTAGGACATACAAGATGGAATGTCATTCCCATAATTGCAGCGCCTTGCATTAATGCGTTCGCTACGTTGTTACGTCCGTCACCAACATATGTGAAATTGATTTCGTGGTAAGGTTTTTTCAATACTTCTTTTGCTGTTAAAAAGTCTGCAAGTACTTGAGTAGGGTGATCTTCGTCAGTTAAGCCATTCCATACAGGTACGCCTGAATATTTAGCTAAATCTTCAACTATACGTTGTGAGAAACCACGGTATTCAATACCGTCATACATGCCACCTAATACGCGAGCTGTATCTTTAGCAGATTCTTTTTTACCCATTTGGCTACCTGTTGGTCCAAGATATGTTACGCGAGCGCCTTGGTCATAAGCTGCAGTTTCAAATGCACAACGAGTACGTGTAGAGTCTTTTTCAAAAATTAAAGCAATGTTTTTACCTTTAAGTTTTGGCTGTTCAATGCCAGCATATTTCGCACGTTTAAGATCTTCAGATAAATTGAGTAAGAACTCTACCTCTTTTTGAGTGAAATCTAATAATGTTAAAAAGTCTCTATTTCTTAAGTTTTGCATAGTTAATATCTCCTTTTATTAATACAATTTTTTATTTTTTGATAATCCAATCTTTGTCATCTTGGAATATCATATTGTCTTCTTTTAATTCATTAATCACTTGTCCGGTTGTTTTCCTAGACAGACCTGACAAATGACTTAGTAATTGAATCGTCATAACTTGTTTTATTTCATAAAATTCTTCATTATCTTCGCCAATGGTATGACATAAAAGTTTTAATATTTCTTCGATTCGTTCTTTGGCTAAATTAGCAGTTAGCGCCATACTATATTCTGCTTGGTACTGTATCGTCTCATTAAGTTTTATAAAGAGACTTTCAAAGATTTCTGCATGGTTTTTACATAAATATTCTAGTAAGTCTTTAGGTAACGTAATTACTGTGCAATCTGTTAGAGCAGTACACATTTCATAAGTTGGTGTAGTTTCACTAAATAAATGATTCATTGGAAAGAGTGAATGTTCTCTGGCTAATCTTAAATACGTATTACCATTTTCATTAGATATTTCATGTGAAACACATCCATTTACAAGAAAATATACAAATTTAGTTTGATTAGATGAATAATATATTACTTGTCTTCTTTTATACTGAAATAACGCACAATCATCTTTGTAAGGTTTAATAATACTTGCAGGAATATTTAAATACGTTGCTAATTGTTCAAAGCTATCGGTAAACTTTTTGTCTGAGTATTGAATACTACCTCTTTCTCTATACATAACAATTTACTCCTCGAAATATTTACATTAACCAGTACTTTAAAATACTGAAATATCACCTGAAATCAAACGAACAATTCCTATGATTGCAAGTACAATAATGATGACAAACAGAAGGTAATCTACTTTAGTTAGACGTTTCTTATTATCACGTTTTACATAGCTATATACGAATAAACCTGGGATATATAACAACATCGTTAATAATAAGTAATCGATTCCAGCTGCATATACTAACCAAATGGTATAGATCGAAGCGATAATACCTATCGTCCACTGTTTAGGCGTCGCTCTCTGCTTATGCTGAATTGTATATTTAACTTGATAAAATGCACTAAGTGTATATGGAATTAAAATGGCACTTGATGCAAGTAAAAATGCAAATTGATATGCGCTATCTGTAAATAACATACTTACTAAAAATATTTGTACTAAAATATTGGTAATTAACAACGCATTGATGGGTGCTTTGTTTTTATTTTCCTTAGCGAACCATTTAGGGAAGAGACCATCTTTTGCTACGATGAATGGTAATTCACCAGCAAGTAATGTCCATCCAATCCAAGCACCTAATACTGAAATGATTAAACCAATATTTACTAGTACTGAACCCCAATGACCTACAATGTGTTCTAATACCTGTGCCATTGACGGACTTGCAAGTTTAGAAATTTCATTTTGTTGGATCACACCTTGTGCTAACACTGTCATTAAGAAATAGATAATTAGCACTGAGACTAACCCGATAACTGTAGCGGTTCCAACGTCTTTCTTCGTCTTCGCACGACCTGAGAAGACAACGGCACCTTCAATACCAGTGAAGACCCATACAGTTACTAACATGGTGCTCTTAACTTGTGACATTGTATCTCCCCAACTAAAGACACCTGCGTCACCACTTGTCATACCGTAGAAGCCAGACATAAAAGTATCAAAATTGAATACTACTACCATACAAATAATGACTAAAAATATAGGTATCAATTTAGCAACAGTCACAATACTATTAATAAACGCTGCAGTTTCTACACCTCTAAGAATTAAGAAGTGTACGCCCCATAGTAAGATAGAAGCTACAATAATACTTGGAAGTGTATTACCGCCTTTAAATATTGGGAAAAAGTTCCCAACTGATGACATTAATAATGTCGCGTAAGCTACGTTTTCAAGAAAGGCTGCAAACCAATATCCCCAAGCACTTGAGAATCCAACAAAGTCGCCAAATCCTTTTTGTGCATAACTATAAATGCCACCTTCAAGCTCAGGCTGTTCATTAGTTAAGTTTTGGAATACAAAGGCTAGAGAAATCATTCCAATAGCAGTAATAATCCAACCGATAATAATGGCTAATCCACCAGCTTGACCACCCATATCCGAAATAATATTGAATGCTACGCCACCAATCATTGAACCTATGACTAGACCAATTAAGGAAGTTTTACCTAATTTATTTTCATCCATATTAAATTCCCCTAAAAGTGGCGGTAAAAGTCGTTTCATTAGAAGTAATAATTAAGTTAAGTTTGACTTTTACCCCTATCAGTATTTTTATTAAATATCTTCTCTGAACAGTGGTTGACTCATACATCTTGGGCCCCCACGTCCACGAACAAGCTCACTACCTGTGATTTCAATGACTTTAATGCCTTTATCACGTAGCAGTTGGTTAGATACGTAGTTACGGTCGTAAGTTACAACAACTCCTGGGCGAATACATAATGTATTTGAACCGTCATTCCATTGTTCACGCGCACCATCAATGACGTCGCCGTTACCTGTTGGAATAAATTCAACTTTTTCTACGCCTAATACTTCCGCAAGTGTTTCGCGTAATTTGCTTGAGTGTGTGATTTTAATGTCATCTTTTGCATCGTCATACTCGATTGTGAAGATGTTCATATTGTTTTCTTCTTTAAAGATGGCTGAATGAACTGTAAATTTGTCGTAATCAATCATTGTAAACACAGTATCTAGATGCATAAATGTACGACTATTTGGAATTTCAATTGCTACCACTTTTTTGAACGTAGATTTTTCATCTTCAAAAATGTTGCGAGCTAAACGTTCGATTGCTTGAGCTGACGTACGTTCAGAAATACCAATTGCTAGTGTTTCTTTAGAAAGGACTAATTCATCTCCACCTTCAATGTTGAAGCTTGAATCACGATCTAACCACACAGGTACGTCTTTATCTTTAAAACGTGGATGATGTTTCAAAATATATGTGATAAAAATTGATTCTCTTCGACGGGCTCTCCAGTACATACGGTTAATTGTCATCCCTCTACCGACAGAGGCTTGAGGGTCACGTGTAAAGTAAAGGTTAGGCATTGGGTCGAGATAGAATGGATAACGGTCATCCATATACTCGACTAAATGTGTTGTTTCTAGTTTGATTTCTTCTTTACGCACACCGGCCATCACTTTATCGACAAGCTCTTGATCTGTTAAACTGGAGAAGAAGTCTTTAATTTCTTCTTCATGACCGAGTACTGTTTTTTTGGATTCGACAAGAATGTCATCGATAAATTGTTCACGTACTTCTGCTTCAGAGATAGCTTCTGCAGCAAGTTTTTCTAAATATACAACCTCGATTCCTTCGTCTCTCAAAGTTTGAGCAAATTTGTCATGCTCTTCTTGAGCAACTTTTAGATAAGGAATATCATCGAATAGTAAACCACTTAAATGATCAGGCACTAAATTTTCTAATTCTTTACCTGGTCTTTTTAATAGCACTGTCTTCAATCTTCCAATTTCACTGTTTACTTGAATGGGTTGTTGTACCATATTCAACTTCCTCCTTTGCTTTATTTCACTATTAGTATAAAGCGCTTCCAAGTTTGCTTATGTGAATTATTTCACAAGTCATATGGTAGTTTTTTCACTCATTCAGATTTATTCAATACATAAAATTGGTTAAATATTCACTATTTCCATAAAAATATGTATATTATATGTAAATTAATCTTTTTATTACTTAGTTTTTTTCTACAAAAAGTTTCTTATACACTTTTTTTGTATTAGTAATCATTTCGATTTAGTCAACCCTCATTTTTACTAGCGTTAAATAGTTGATAACAAATATATTTCGCTCTCTCATTTGACGTAGTTAGTATCATAATGGTGTCATTACCACCAATTGTGCCTAGTATTTCTTTCATTTTTAGCTGATCAATATAATAATTTATACTTTGCGCAAAGCCAGGCGATGTTTTTACTAATATGTAACTATCTTTAATTATGATGTTATGAATTTCTTCGCTATAAGTTTTTAACTTTCTTCTAGCCTTTATTTGCTTACTTTGGCTTATTTGTTTATAAAAGTATTTATTATTGCTAATGGGAATTTTATAAACTTCTAATTTATCTAAATCGCGAGATATGGTTGTTAAACTACAATAAACATCAAAATGTTCGACCAAATAGTCTACTATTTCTTGTTTTTTGCTGAAATTATTCTGTTTGATGATTGATAATAGTAGGTCTAGACGTTTTTCCTTTTTCACTTCTTAAGCTCCTTTTCTTTAAAATTAAGGGTTATTTTCAATAGGAAAATTTATATGCATTTTTTATATTTTAAATTCTTAATTATGATGGAATACTTGAGACAAATATAAATAAGATTACCTATGAAGTTTTCTACTCGGTAGGTAATCTAAAATTAATGTCATTTTTCACTAAACAGAGTTTATTTTATATTAAATTTAACTATGATGTAGTAACATACTTAACATATATTAGAGGTTTAAAAGAAAAATTTAGAGCACCCTTCGCTTTATAAGGATGCTCTATTTATGTATTTTTATTGATTGCTTGTTCTAAGGTTTACTTAACAATTGCCCTTTATAGAAGTCCTATATAATTCAATTTCAAACTATGTTAAACTCTATATGTAATTTTATTTTTTATATTCAAAAAATATAGGGGTATTGACATGAAAAGATTTTCCGCAATATTAATAACAAGTGCATTATTACTTTCAGCCTGTTCCCATGAGAACAGCAGTGACGACGGGGATAATACTAAAAATGAAAACAAAACGACAGATAGTAATCATTCAAAAAATAGTGATGATAATCAACAGAAACATAAAAAAGTCGTTAAAGACGGTCGTACATACATAGACGGTATTTTAATCGTAAATAAAGAAATTAGCCTACCTTCTAGTTATAATCCTGGCGAAGATCCTAAAGCACAAGAAGCATTACAACAATTATTTAGTGATGCACAAAAAGACGGTATCAATTTATACAAAATTAGTGGGTTTAGAAGTTACCCTACGCAAGTTCAATTGTATAATAATTACGTTGAGCGAGATGGCAAAGAAGCAGCAGATAAGTATAGCGCGCGTCCAGGCTATTCTGAACATCAAACAGGACTTACATATGATGTTGGTGGCGTAAATTCAGACAAAAACCTTTATGAAAGTTTTGGCGAAACCGAAGAAGGACAATGGATTGCGAAAAATGCGCATAAATATGGATTTATCGTACGCTACCCTAAAGGCAAAGAAAACATTACAGGATATCAATACGAACCATGGCATCTACGCTATTTAGGAAAAGATACAGCAACAAAAGTGTACAACTCCGATAAAGCACTAGAAGAATATGTAGGATTGAAATAAGCAACACAAAAAACCACCCATACACTGGGTGGTTGTAACGATAAAAGAAAAAAAGATAATTTCTCTTTTACAGTCGATTTAAACTTAACTAGTATTTCTACATTTTCACTATCATATAATTATTTGAATTTACCTTTTCTTTTTCATTTATTTATCGATGAACGACTTTCTATAGTTAGTATTTCATTTTATTGAATTTGCGATTTTTTGATTCAATTTAGATTTCGTTCTATTTATTAAATCAATAATTACTTAAATTGCAACTATTTTATTCTATAGCCTCATAAAATTTATTTTCAACCAATTTTTCTACCGGCTAATAGTAACTAAAGATTAAACTAAAAACTCTCTAGTAAGTACATATAATATTGGTACTACTTAATTAAACTAAAATTCTCTATTATTATTAATATAGCAACTTCTTAATTTAATTTTTAGGCATTATTATAATTTTCACATCTTTTTTATCTAGGTGCTTCTTTAAATTATAATTTTTATTATCTAAATCTATCTTTTTATTATCCTCATCTAAAATTTTAATATAAAATTCTTCATAATAATTAGTTTTATGGTTATCTATAGCACTTAATAT
>NZ_JALCVE010000017.1:0-20268 GCF_022690565.1 Staphylococcus sp. acrmy
TCATGCTAGCAAGTTAAGCGAACACTGACATGATAAATTAGTGGTTAGCTATATTTTTTTACTTTGCAACAGAACCAGATATACCTTACGACCTTTAGAAAATTCAATTTTTAACTTTAAGTTAGTAAATTATTATTCATTAATTTAAAATTTGACTAAAATCACCAACAGTATATATAAAGTATATTTTCCCTTCTTGGTCATACCATTATTTAAACGTAGGGTTAAATGCAAACCAGAAGTCTGACAATAACTTCAAGAGTTTCTAGGAAGTTTTTTGGAATATTAGTAATTAAGGCCTCTCTTTTTTAGATAAATGTCAGATTTATTTTTGTATTTAATGGGAGTGCTTCACCCAAAATGTAAACATTTTCATTTTTTTAGTTTACATTTAGATCGCTTAGTTTTATTATCAGTACTAATACAGATATAGGAAAGAGTGGTGAAATGTTTACTTGTAATCATGAAAATGTGCGCTAGCTATCATGTGTCTAGGTAAGACGATTACGGGGGGATTTACCTTTAGCTGCTACTTTAAATTCTCAAAAGATTTATAAAACATTTTCAAGCGATAATCATGGTGTTAATGCATTTTTACATAGCTATACTTACACCGGTAACCAAATAGTATGTTCCATTGCTTTAGAAATTATTGTTACTTTTGTTCCAATTTTAAGCATATTGAATAAAGAAATTTGAAAAATGGTTAATATTTTTGAAAAAGCACTACACAATATATTAGATAAGGATGATTAGTATGAATTTAGCTGAAAAAATTTTAAAAGGAGAAATCTTAACTAAAGAGAGGTTATTGAAAATATATGAAAATCCTAATATAGATACATTAGATTTATTGAACGAAGCCTACATATTAAGAAAACATTATTATGGGAAAAAAGTAAAATTAAATATGATCTTAAATGCTAAAAGTGGTATATGTCCCGAAAACTGCGGTTATTGCGGTCAATCTAGAGATATGAAACAAAAGCAAAGATACGCTCTAGTACCAGAAGAACAAATTGTTAGCGGAGCCAAAGTAGCTAACGAGAATAACATAGGTACATATTGCATTGTCATGAGCGGCCGAGGACCTAGTAACAAAGAAATTGATCATATAAGTAGAACAGTAGAAGAAATTAAATCAAACCATCCTCAACTGAAAGTATGTGCGTGCCTTGGTTTAACTAATGATGAACAAGCTAAGAAGCTCAAAGCGTCTGGCGTTGATAGATATAACCATAATATAAATACGAGTGAAAACTATCATGAAGAAGTTGTAACTACCCATACTTATAAGGACAGAACAAATACTATAGAAATTATGAAAGAAAATAATATTTCACCATGTTCTGGTGTGATTTGTGGGATGGGAGAATCAAATCAAGATATTATTGATATGGCTTTTGCCTTAAAAGAAATAGATGCAGATAGTATTCCTATTAATTTTTTACATCCTATTAAAGGTACAAAGTTTGGAGAAATGGATGAATTGACACCCATGAAGTGCTTGCGACTTATATCTCTATTTAGGATTGTCAATCCATCTAAAGAAATTAGAATTGCTGGCGGTAGAGAAGTTAATTTACGTTCACTACAACCTTTGGCTTTAAAGGCAGCAAATTCAATATTTGTAGGAGACTACTTAATTACTGGAGGACAGCCTAATAAATTAGATTATAAGATGATAGAAGATTTGGGATTTGAAATCGACTCTGGATATAATGAGCTGAAAGAAAGAGTATAATGACCTTACAAAGTGATTTTAAAAATTACAAGAAGAAAGTTTATATAGAGAGATTAAATCTATTGGATCCATTCGTGGTAAAGATATACCTATAGATGGGAAAATGATATTAATTTCGCCTCCAATCATTATCAAGACAAGAAGAAACTCGTTTTCAACTCGTTTCTAAAAATTAAAAAAGAGAGTAAAAATTAGGAGCCACTCTCTTTTTTAAAACCACTCAATAAACCAAAAATAAGAATTAAAGCAGAAATAAATAAACATAAAACAAAAAGCCCATTAAATTCAGGTGTATTGAAAAAAGAAAACAATTCTAAGTTACTTAAATTACTAAGAAAACCACTATCATTGGGAGTTAGCTTCAAGTAATCAAAAACAAAAATTAAAAGGGTATTCGGATTATCGTGTGGAAAAACATTATAGCTGGTAGATTTTTGCTAAACTAAGGTCAGGCTAGTTGAAGAGTATCTTTTATTTTCTAAGTAATTGTGGTAGCATAAAAATGAACTAGAAAACTGTAGCTAGGGTTCCGCTATCTAGGTAGGTCAGTGACCGAGGGCTACATCTTTTACAATATGTAAAAGGCACCTATTGACATAAAAGGTCCGAGGGGGAAGGTTCAGCGTAGTTGTTATGCGTTGAAATCTTTCTCTTCGGCTCTTTTTTTATTATTTAGGAGGTATTTATCGTATGAAAAGGATCGATGATTTGAAAGCTGGTGTTGCAGTTATTATTTTGAATGAGGAGAACCAAGTTTTGTTGCAAAAAAGGTCCGATGTAGGACTTTGGGGTATTCCTTCAGGACATATAGAAATAGGGGAAACAGTTTCTGAAGCAGCTATTAGAGAAATAAAAGAGGAAACCAATTTAGATATTAGAATTAAAAAGCTTATAGGTGTGTACTCTGAGCCTGATTCTCAGGTTTTTACTTATCCAAATGGAAGAGTAGTGCATTTTATAACAACTTGTTTTCTTGCTGAAATTACTGGGGGTGAACTACGATGTAATTCTTCTGAGTCACAAGAAATTCAATTTTTTGAACAACAAAGTTTACCAAGAGACTTATTGAAAATGCATCCTCAATGGTTAAATGACGCCCTTGCCAATGATGACTTAGCTTTTATTCGTTAAAAAGTAAATCCTTGTTAAGTTAACGGGGGGATTAGTAAAAAGAGGGGTTCAGATAAAAAATTCCACACTATTTTCCGATTACCCAATTAAAATAAATGTGCCAATTGTGAAAAGAATAGCTGAAATTAAATATTTTAAAAACTTACTCAATATACCCCTCCTTTTTTTATCAAATTACCAAAATTAGTTGCTTTATTCCAATTGCTTTATTGACGTTGAGCCTCGGAACCCTTATGTATTTACAAATGATATAATATAAAAGTCGTCGTTTTACTTCTGTGCTGTAATTAGCATGGAAGGAGGTGACATCATGTTCAGCATCATATTTGTATCTTTAATAGCTCCTATAATAGTAGGGGTTATACTCACGCTATTTTCTTATTGGCTAAATAAGCGTGATAGATAATTAAACGACGACATAGTCAATACACCCAAAAAGAGCCCGATAACTACTGTGAATAGTTATCGGGCTCGGTGTTTATCATGCTTAGCATCATATTTGTTAATTACATTATAACACCATAGTGGATAGGAATGCAAAATTGCATATCTAAAATTATACATTTTTCTTTTTAAAAGCGAAAATAACTAATGCTAAAAAGATAATAATATAAACAATGTTCCCAATATATAGTTCATGTAACTCTAGTTTAGTCATTTTTTTGAATACTTCGTTATCTAATACTTGTGTACTTAAATTTAACATGTTGATAGGATTCCATTTTAACCATTCCCATTGAGCAATTGCCGCAAAGAGTATGCCTGAAATAACAGAAGAAGCAAAGTAGAAGACAATTCCTACAGCAATCGAAACACCTGGTGATTTTAAAAGGCAAGAAATTAATAATGTTAAACTCAATATTAACCACATACCAATATAAGTAGCTAAAGCAGTTAACAAGTGCTCTTGTAACAGTGATAAATTGTCACCAGATTGTTTTAAAATATCCATATCAGAAAATAGCACTAATTTTAAACCTAAGCTTATCAAAGTAGTAACAATAAATAATACTAATGAATAAATAAATAAAGCGCTAAATTTACTTAAAATAATACTCATTCTTGAGTAGTTTCTATAAAGTAAGTTCTTAATTGTACCATAGTGAAATTCCATAGTGATTATGGTTGCTGCTTGAATAATCATTAAGAAGAAGATCCAAGAAAATCCTGTATACCCTTGTTTGAACTGTGATTCTGGCTTAAGTATATCTTCATAATTATTACTTAAAACTGCCATAGCAATCATTAGAATAAATATTATAATTGGGATAATAATGGATGATTTCTTTTTAAATATCTTATAAAGTTCTTGATTAATTAAAGTGCCCATTATGATTGTTCCCCCTTTTGATCAATAATATTAAGTAATATATTTTCTAAATCACTTTCATTTGATTGGTTCAATTCTTCCATAGTAGTCTCTTTAATAATTTTACCTTTATCAATAATTAAAATTGAGTCTGTAACTTTTACAAGTTCACTTAAAATATGACTAGATATTAAAAAAGTTACACCTTGATTTTTAAAGTCTATAATCGTCTCTCTCACATTTTTTACGGCTTTTGGATCTAAGCCGTTCATTGGTTCATCTAAAATAACTAATTTAGGATGATTTAAAAGTGCCAGAGCGATACCTAGCTTTTGTTTCATTCCTAATGAATAAGTTTTTGCTTTACTATGTATAAAATCATTCATTTCTAACTTATCAACAATTTGCTGAATATTACTTGTGTCTTTATCTTCATTAATAAGCTTCATATTTTCAAAACCAGTAAGAAATGGATATAATCCAGGATTTTCAATTAAAGCACCTATATCATTACTTTTATTTAAAGTATGTGATTTTAGAGTTCCAGATTGATAGCTGGATAGACCTAAAATAACCTTCATTAATGTTGTCTTTCCTGCACCATTTCCACCTACTAATCCAATAATATCGCCACTGTTTAGTGTGAAAGATACATCTTTTAGAATTTTTTTACTTTTGATATTTTTACTAATTTCGTTCAAAGTTAATAATTCCATAGTATTCCCCCTTTTTGGTTTTGTGACTTATATATCAATATTATCAAACAAACAATTGTAAATATATAGTATTGTGTGATATTGATACTATTTAAATTATAAAAAGTGTATATATTGTCAAAAAGATTATACTATTAAGGGTACACCCTAATCATACAAATAAAGTTGTTGAAATTACCTCAACCAAAACGTATGATTAGGGTGTATATTAATTTTGAGGTGGAAATCAATGATTGTTGGCTATGCGAGAGTATCATCGCTTGATCAAAATTTAGAAAGACAGATAGATAATTTGAAAACGTTTGGTGTAGAAAAAATATTTACAGAGAAACAATCGGGAAAGTCAGTAGAAAATAGACCTGTATTTCAAGAAGCTCTTAATTTTGTGAGAATGGGCGACCGGTTTGTAGTGGAATCAATTGATCGTTTAGGACGTAATTATGATGAAGTAATCAACACAGTTAACTATTTAAAAGACAAAGAAGTTCAATTGATGATTACTAGTTTACCTATGATGAACGAAGTTATCGGCAACCCCTTATTAGATAAATTTATGAAAGACTTAATTATTCAAATATTAGCGATGGTTTCAGAACAAGAAAGAAATGAAAGCAAACGTCGACAAGAACAAGGAATTAAAGTTGCGAAAGAAAAGGGTGTGTATAAAGGACGCCCTTTATTATATTCGCCCAATGCAAAAGATCCTCAAAAACGTATTATTTATCATAGAGTTGTAGAAATGTTGAAGGAAGGCACAGCTATCAGTAAGATTGCGAAAGAAGTGAATATAACAAGGCAGACGATTTACAGAATTAAACACGATAATGATTTGGTTTAATAAACTTTGTTTCAAAGCAAATGAAAGCTTCTCACAGCGTTCCAAAACGAATGATAATAATCTATTATAGTATTTTAATAATAAAACAAAAAAGAGAGCAAATAAGCTCTCTTTTATTACTTTACATAATAGGCCTTTTATCAGAACTACACAAACATTTTCTGTAAAAAGCCTTTTTTACGTTCTTCCAATAATTTAATTTTATCTGATTGTCTATTTATTCTTATTTCAAATGTATTAAAAAAATCTCCAATTTTATTCACTACATTCCAGTTTACTTTATTATCATTATAGACCGGAAATTTTACTGTAGAATCCATTATAATCGGCCCAGAAAATTTTACAGACCAATTATAGGATTGAGTTAATTTTTTTAGTGACTCCATAATAAAAATATGAGAACCTCTTTTCAAATTTTCATTATGAATAACCCTCATTACATTAGAAGTAAAAAAATCCATCTCTTGAATAAACATAGCTTCAGGATTATCAATAGATATAGTAATACTTCCTTTTTTAAATAATTTTAATTTATTTTTATGGTAATCTAAAGTATCTTCGGATATGTGCATAAAAACTCCGTTGTTTGTTGTTTGAGCAATAACGTACGGGATATTTCCTTCTACCAAATTTGTTTTAGGTAATCTATTTCCACTTTCTATTTTTGAGAATATATCATTAATTTTAAAATTACGCCAACTATAATCCGTATCACCTTTTTCGTTCTCAAAAAGAAATTGGCGAGAGAAAATTTGTTGCATATATCCCTTTTTCTGTTCTTTTAACTTCTCTAATTTTTGTTCTTCTAATTCGATTTGTCGGTCGAGTTTGTTAAAAAAGGTACCTATTTTTTGTTGTTCTTGCACTGTAGGTAGGTTCAATCTCATATTTTCAACTAAATTCCAATCAGCTCTTGGCATTTTTGAGCCTGCAGATTTATTTGCCATAAAAGAAAATTTATTGGTCTGTATAAATGAATACAAAAACTTATTTTTTAAAATTGATTTATCTTTTGAATTCAAAACCCATATTTCAGAGGAGCAAACGCCGTCAAAATCTGCAAAATAATATTTATTAAGGTATGGTCGTAACTTGCTATATAAAACATCACCTTTTTTGAATCTATTTTTTTGACTACTAAATTCTGTAGAATTATACAAATGAATTAGTCTTCCTGTATCAGACTCTAAACTATCTAACTCTATATCACTCTCATTATCATCTTTTTTAGAGTTAAATTTTCTGGTTTTATTTGTTACACACTCACCTAAAATGTGTAATTTCCACTCCTCATCAAATCCAGGAAACCTTAACTCTGGTACGTTCTTTGGTTCATTAATCATGGTTAACCACTCCTAATTCTTTTAAATACTCATTAATTTCTGTTTCAACTTCCGCAATACCTTTATCAATATTTTTAAGGTCTTGCTGAACTTGATCTAAATCAATAGGATCTTCTTCTTCAAATGTATCGACATATCTTGGAATATTAAGGTTATAATCATTTTCTGCAATCTCTTCTAAACTTGCCGCATAGCTATACTTATCTAATGTTTCACGATTTTTATATGTTTCAACGATTTTTTCAACATCTTCTGTTGTTAAATGGTTTTGATTTTTTCCTTTTTTAAATGATTGTGATGCATCGATAAATAACACATTATCATCAATTTCACGACATTTTTTAAACACTAAAATACATGTTGGTATTGGTGTGCCAAAAAATAAATTATTTGGTAAACCAATCACAGCATCTAAATAATTTTTTTCTTCAATGAGGTATCGACGAATTACACCTTCAGCTTGGCCATGGCCACGGAATAGGACACCATGTGGTAAAACGACAGCCATCGTACCTTCGTCATCTAAATAATGTATCATATGTTGAACAAAGGCATAATCCGCTTTTTTTACAGGAGCTAACTTACCGTAATTACTAAAACGTTCATCGTCATTAAATTTACTGTCAGCCGACCAATGAGCACTATACGGTGGATTAGCCACAACAGCATCAAATTTTTCATCCATAAACGCTGGATTTTCTAATGTATCCCCATTTTGAATATCAAAGTTTTCATAACGAACATTATGCAACAACATATTCATTCGAGCTAAGTTATATGTTGTATTGTTACGCTCTTGGCCATTATAACGATACACTTTCGTTTCTTTACCTACACGTAATAGTAATGAACCCGATCCACACGTAGGGTCATAGACATTCCTTAATTTATCTTTACCTTGTGTCACGATTTTCGCTAAAATTTTAGACACTTGTTGTGGTGTATAGAACTCCCCTGCTTTTTTACCTGCATTTGCCGCAAAACGACCAATTAAGAATTCATAAGCGTCACCTAACATATCGATTTCCATATCACTATGTACAAATGGCAGTTCTGATAAATGCACCATCACTTTCCCGATTAAAGCTGTTCTATCTTTTACCGTATTTCCTAATCGAGTCGAACTTAAGTCCATATCACTAAACAATCCAACAAAGTCTTCTTCACTGTCCTGTCCTAATGTTGATGTTTCAACTTTACGGATGGCTTGTGATAAATGTTCAATATCAAAGCGTTGATTTTCAATTTCTTTAACCATACTGCTAAACAAATCTTGTGGTTCGATATAATAACCAACATTTTCAATCAATTCTTCTTTAAGATCTTCTCTATATTCCTCGTCTTTCCATGCTTCTTCGTACGTTATCTCTTCGTCAGATAACGCTTCTGCGACTTCGGCTTCTGCTTTTTCAGATAAGAAGCGATAGAAGATTAATCCTAAGATATAATTACGAAATTCACTTGCATCCATGTTGCCTCGCAAATCATTCGCAATAGACCATAGACGCTTATGTAATTCCTGTTGTTGTTGACGTTGCTTTTCTGTAATAGACAATGTGTCCTTCCCCCATTAATCATAATTTTGTATATCCATTTTTTAGCTGTATTTTTCTGTGACTTTTTCGACAAATGATGCAATCGCAGCTTTTGTTTGTCTTTTTTCTCGTAGTTTCATACCAGATACTAAATCTTTAACTTTATCGGTATTAAGAATACCACTGTATTCAAATTCACTTGTAATGTTTTTCAACATATCTTCGTTTACTGCTTTTTGATCCGCAAATTCATTAAACTCTTCTTCTTTTTTCGCATTTTCAAAGGTAATATATGCTTCATCAAGATCCTCATCTTCTGATAAATCTGGAATAATCTTATCCATGAATTCTTTAATTAAATCACGTTTTAAACGTAGTTTAGGATCATCTGCTGTATCTAAAATACGTCTAATTTGTTCACGGTTTCTTTGTTGTTCAACTTTATCTTTTAAATCGATTTGACGTACTAAATCCATAATATAAGACACATTAATCGTATCGTTACGTAGTATCTCAATTTCAAAATCAATATCATTTAAAATGGATACTTTATTTTTATCATTTTTTGGTACTTTTATTTGATCATAAATCGCAAAATATTTACTCTTGTAATCTTCAAAGTCTTGTTCTTCCATACCTACACTTGAAGAGGTAAATTCAAATTCATCAAATGCTTTCATTCTTAATACGAGTTTAGATAATAAGCGATATGCTTCGACAAAGGCTTTCTTTTCTTCATCATTTTGCACGTCATCCATATGTTGTGGTGATGGTGCAATTGCTTTTAGTTCTGCCAAAGCATCAACGAATTCAGCTTTGTATTCTTCATAACTCTTCATTAATACACGATCAGTATCTTCTGTTTGTGAGAATAATTGTAATGCATTGTCAGTAGCTTTCTTTAAGTCTCGATAGTTCACGATTTTACCGAAAGGCTTCGTTTCCTTTTCAACACGGTTAGTACGTGAATATGCTTGAATTAAGTCATGATATTTGAGGTTCTTATCTACATATAATGTATTCAATACTTTACTGTCGAAACCTGTTAGGAACATATTAACGACAATTAAGACATCGATTTTATTATCTTTAACACCTTTTTTCACATTTTTAGACACATGATTAAAGTATTCTTGGAAAGTATCAGTTGTGAAATTAGTGTCGAAATTCGCGTTATAGTCTTTCATCATGTGGTCTAAATGTTCACGTGCCGTTGTTGGTGGTACTTCATCCTCTGTTTCTTTTGTTTCTTCATTTGGACCAAACGAGTAAATACCTGCCACTTTTAACGGACGATCATATTCTTGATTAATCTTGTTAAAGGCTTGGTAATATTTAATTAATGCAGGAATACTTTGTACCGTTAAGACACTTGAATACTGTCTATCACGTGTGTATTTATCATGATTTTCAATGATGTGTCTGACAATCAACTCGATACGATCATCTGACATCCATACCTCATCTTTATTAATATCTTCGACCATATCATCTATTTCAGTTTCAATGGTATTTTCTTTAATTGTATTAATATAATCAACAGAGAATCCTAACACGTTACCATCATGAATCGCATCTTTAATTAAATACGTATGGAGGCATCTACCAAAAATATCTGCCGTGCTACGCCCGTCTTGACTTTTATTTTCTTCAAAACGTGGTGTACCAGTAAATCCAAAGTATTGCGCATTATTAAAGTGTTGACGGATAATACGATGCATATCACCAAATTGGCTACGATGACATTCATCGATGATAAATACGACTTTATCTGTTTTGTATTGTTCTAAAGCGTCCGCATTGTTTTGAATAGCTTTAGACATCTTTTGTATCGTCGTAACAATGAGTGGTAAGCTTTTATCATTCAATTGACGGACTAATTGTGATGTATTGTTCGTTTTATCCACGGCGCCTTTTGAGAATTTGTTAAATTCTTCTTCCGTTTGACTGTCTAAATCTTTACGATCTACTAGGAAGATAACCTTTTTAATATTTTCTTGTTCTGATAATACCTGGCTGGATTTAAATGATGTTAAAGTTTTACCACTGCCAGTTGTATGCCAAATATAACCGTTGTTTGATGTTTCTGTTGCTTGATGTATCAATGATTCTACAGCATGTACTTGGTACGGACGCAATGCCATTAACACTTTATCTGTTTCATTAATAATCATGTAACGTGAAATCATTTTCGCAATGTGACACGGTCTTAAAAATATTTCGGTAAAATCATTGAGTGTGTTAATACGTTTATTATTTTTATCACTCCAATAAAACATATGACTCTTATAAATTTCACCATCATTATTAGAGATATAACGTGTTTCTATCCCGTTACTAATAATGAACATTTGAATATAACGGAACAGACCTGTGTAATTTTGTTTACGATAACGCATCACTTGGTTAAATGCTTCATTGATATCTACGCCACGACGTTTGAGTTCCACTTGGACAAGTGGTAGCCCGTTAATAAGGATTGTCACGTCATATCTAGCTTTATATGTATCTTCAACCGACACTTGGTTTGTCACTTGGAATTTGTTTTGGCACCAATTCACTGTATCTAAAAATGATAAATATACTTCTGATTCATCATCACGTTTTAATGTTAGTTTGTCTCGCAAAATGCGCGCACTTTCAAATATTCCTTTACCATTAATCATGGTTAATAAGCGCTGAAATTCTTTATCTGTTAATGGTTGGCCATTTAATTTATCTTTGTGACGTTCATTTAATATAGAACGGAAGTTATCTAATAGTTGTTTATCGTTTCTAATTGTTACGATTTCATATCCATTTTCTTTTAATTGATTCATCATTTCCTTCTCTAAGGAAAACTCACTCTGATATGCCAATTTCGACCCATCCTTTATTGATTACTATTTATTTCAATATATCATAGTATCAGAAACACGTATAAAAGAATTTACATCATTTATTAACATAAGTGATGATTATAGGTAGTTAATTTGTCTTTCTTCTAATTGGCCCTCTAGTCTTTGTATATTTCATTACTTTCTAAGGCCAAGATTTGTTGATTTTCTAAAAAAACTATTTAACGTATTGATATTGTCATTTTGCTAATTCAATAACAAAAATAGAATTGTATTATATAAAAATTAAAAGGGTATATATTTTTAGGAGGGTGATTTAAATGAAAGCAGTTACTTATCAAGGACATAAAAATATGGAAGTTCGTGAAGTAAACGATCCAACGATAGAAGAATCAACAGATGCAATTATTAAAATAACAGCTTCAGGTATATGTGGTTCTGATTTACACCTTTATCATCAAGGCGATTTATTTATGGATCCTGGTTTTGTTATCGGACATGAGCCAATGGGAATTGTAGAAGAAGTAGGAAAAGACGTTAAGACTTTAAAAAAAGGGGATAGAGTGGTTATACCTTTTAACATCGGTTGTGGTGACTGCTTCTATTGTAATAACCATATGGAGTCTCAATGCGACAACTCTAATCCATCCCCTGCAAATTGGAAAATGGACAATGGTGGACTTTTCGGTTTTGGTGCCATGCACGGGAACCACTGGGGAGGACAAGCAGAGTATTTAAGAGTTCCATTTGCTGACTTCTCTTCTTTCAAAGTTCCAGATAGTGATTTGAAAGACGAACAAGTATTATTTTTATCTGATGTTGTCCCAACAGCTTATTGGAGTGTAGAACATGCGGGCGTAAAATCTGGTGACACTGTTATTGTTCTAGGTTGTGGTCCAATCGGTTTAATGGCACAAAAATTTGCTAAATTAAAAGGTGCTGAACGTGTGATTGCCATTGATAATGTGGAACATAGATTAAACCATGCGAAAAAATTCAATGGTGCTGAAGTGTATAATTTTTCTAAAGAAGATAATATTGGAAAATTACTTCGTGAAAATACACGTGGCGGTGCAGATGTTGTAATAGATTGTGTGGGAATGGATGGACAAGTCGCTCAAGATGATTTAGAGATTAGTTCAAACTCAGCACAACGCGGTAATATTAGTCCAATTATTACAGCAGCAGAATCAGTAAGAAAATTTGGTACCATTCAATTAACTGGTATTTATGCTACACCTGCAGATAATTTTCCAGTAGATTTAATTTTTAATAGAGATGTTCAAATAAAAAGTGGTCAAGCGCCAGTTATTCATCAAATGCCAAAATTATATGAAATGATTAAAAATGAAGTGTTTGATCCAACAGAAATTATAACGCATACCATGCCTTTAGAAGAAGCAAAACAAGCGTATGATATTTTCGATCAGAAAAAAGATAACAATATTAAAGTCGTTTTAAAACCACAATAATAAATGCATAAAGGAGTCTATATACAGATTATGACCAGTATATAGACTCTTTTATTAATTTCATGTGCTAATTTTCAGAATCGTTAAATTATAAAATTTCTAAATCTAATCACTGCTATATGAAACTATCAAACAAATTTAATCGTTTGCTATATATAATTTCAAATGCTTAGATGTTAATGTTTTATTTTCTTTAACAAAGTTCATAGGCGATCCACTAAATTGTACTTTTCCCCCATCTAAACCAGGACCTGGTCCTACATCTATAATCCAATCAGCTTCACACATTGTTGATAAGTTATGTTCAATTAAAATAACAGTATTATTTTGTTCAATAAGGTCATTAAAACAGTTTATCAATATAGGAATATCAGCTTCATGTAAACCTGTCGTAGGTTCATCAAATATAAAAATACTATCTGTAACATCATCATTTAAATATTGGGCTAATTTAACGCGTTGAATTTCACCACCTGATAATGTAGATAGAGGCTGACCAAGGGTTACGTAATTTAATCCAGTTTTACTTATAGCTTGTAACTTAGACTGAATGTCTTTTTCTTTATCAAAAAATTTTATACCTTCGTCAACAGTCAATTCAAGGAAATCAGCAATAGAATAGCCATCTATAGTTGCATTCAACACTTCTGGCTTATAACGTTTACCGTTACACACTTCACATATTTGTGAAAATTCGCCCATAAATGCAAGCTCTGTTTCAATATAACCTTTACCTCCACAATTGGGACAAGCTCCTTTCGAATTATAACTAAACATAGATTTATTTAATCCAGTTTCTTTACTGAAAAAATTTCTGACTCTATCAAAAATACTTAAAAAAGTTAGTAAATTAGACCGATTGGAACCTTGTATCGCTTTTTGATCCATAAATACTGCATTATCATTCTTGGCAAAACCGCCCTTAACAAGTGAACTTTTCCCAGAACCTGCTACTCCCGTTAATACTGTCAAAACATGCTTAGGTATATCCACTGTCACATTATTCAAATTGTTTTGGGTCACTGGTCCAAGATGATAAAAACTCTTTGGTTCACGTCTCTCATTTTTTAAGTGATGTTTGATACGTAGTGCTTCCCCAGTAGATGTATCTGAAGACAATAATTCTTTGTATGTTCCCTCAAACGTTATCTCTCCACCTTGCGTTCCTGAACTTGGTCCCATATCAATAATATAATCTGCTTCTTTAATTACATCAGGATCGTGTTCTACAATTAATACTGTATTACCTTTATCTTTTAAAGATTTCAAAATTTCATTTATTTTTGTAATATCCTCTGGATGTAAACCAACACTGGGTTCATCAATGATATAAACCAAATCAGATAGCGAACTGTTCAAATGTCGTATTAATTTAAGACGTTGTGCTTCTCCACCTGATAAAGAAGTGGTTACACGATTAAGCGTTAAATAACTTAATCCTATATAATCAAGGGCTTCTAATTGCTTTCGAAGTGGTTCAATAATAAATTGAGCTGTAGAATTGTTTAATTTATTAAGAAACACTAAATTTTCTTTTACAGTCATTTGTGTAAAATCTGAAATATTTTTTCCCTTAATTTTACAACTCAAAATTTTTGAATTTAAACGTTGACCATTACAGGTTGGACAAGTTTTATTTTCTACAACATTTTTAAGATGCTTAGCGTAACGTTTCTTGTTAAATTCTTTATCCCCTAAGAATATCCTTCTAAACCTAGGTATAAGCCCTACATACTTTGCTGATTTTCGCCATTCTTCGGGCGGGTTTTTTAATTTTATTGGCTCCTGATACAAAAACAAATCTAATTCTTTTTTTGTATATGCTTTTAATTTTTTATCATTATCGAATAGACCACTATCACGATAAGCTTTCCCTCTTTCTTTATCAGGGCCAAAAGAAGGAAAATTAATAGCACCTTCATTTAAAGATTTGTTCCAATCTAAGAGTTCATTTAAATTAATGTCTTCAATGTAACCTAATCCTTCACATGTTTTACACATACCATTGGGACTGTTAAATGAAAAAGCATCTGAATAACCAACAAAAGGTTCACCTACCCTTGACCACAACAATCTAACAGAGGCATATATATCAGACACTGTACCTACAGTAGAGCGAGAATTACCATTAAATCTTTTTTGACTAATTGTCATTGCTACAGGAAGATTTTTAATTTCTTTTACTTTTGGTTTAGGTTGCTGATTTAAATGAAATTGAATATAGCTAGAATAACTTTCATTTAAAAGTTGTTCAGATTCAGCAGCTATTGTATTGAAAACCAGTGATGACTTACCTGAACCAGAACGTCCTGTAAATACTGTAATCAAATGTTTAGGTATAGTTATATCTATATTTTTTAAATTATTCTGTGAAGCTCCTATAATAGTAATATCATTCATAAATTCACCCTCCATTATAATTTTTATCAATTGATTAAATTATCACACTAACTTAATTTATCTTTTTCTTCCTAAGTTTCATTATTCCATCTTTTGGACTAGCAGTACTAGCGAAGCCTATTTTTGCAGCATTAGCTGATACGGTTGATATATCTAGACATATAATTGTATCTGCGTATCAACTTGGTCAATATGCGTTATTCACATTGGTTCCGTTTCGTTTGGCCAGTTGTTATCTTTGTACTTGTATTCGGGGATAGCATATTAGTAACTCAAGTTATATTACATTAATATAAACATCTTTTAAAATTAATTTTATGTTTTCGGTTTATTCATATAATGTCTCAACTAAAAAAATATCGCCAAATTTTTTAAATTTGGCGATAGTCATTAAGACAATGAATATTGATAGATATCACAAAATTATGCTTCTAATTTTTTAATAATCTCTCTATTGAAATCATCTAAGTCATCTGGTACACGACTTGTTACAATATTGTTGTCTACTACAACTGATTCATCAACAACATGTGCTCCTGCATTAGATAAATCTTTACGTACATTGATAACACCAGTTATTGTACGTCCATTTAAATCATCAGTATCAACTAATAATAGTGGGCCATGACAAATCGCAAATGTTGGTACATCATTTTGAGTGAAATACTTAGTAAATGTACCATAACGACCTTCTTCATCACCACGTAAATGGTCAGGTGAAAATCCACCAGGAATTAATAATGCATCATAATTTTCTGGTTTAGCGTCTGCGATACTAACATCTACAGTTACTTTTTCACCATGTTTACCAACAACTTCATGATTAGCTGTATCACCAATAACTTCCGTCTTAAATCCAGCATTTTCTAATGCTTCTTTTGGACTAGTTAATTCTATATCTTCAAATTCATCTGCTAAAATGATTGCTACTTTTTTAGTCATATTACAACATTACCTTTCGATTATAATTTTTAAATCTAGATATTATATACACTAAGAAGGAGGGAGTTTAAACATATATTAAAAATGGTTAAGCATTTCCATCAATTATATCACGACATTGTTTAGCAGCAGCTTTTGGATCGTCAGCGTTTGCGATGCCACCACCAACAATAATTAAATCTGGTTGTTCAACTGCCACTGATTTAATTGTATCGGGTTTGATACCACCTGCTACGGCTACTTTTGAATTTGAAATAACTGATTTAACAGTACGTAAACTTTCTAAAGGTGATACGCCTTTAGCTTGTAAATCATAACCAGTATGTACTGCAATATAATCAGCACCCATTTTATCTAATTCAGCTGCACGTTGTTCTAAATTTTGAACCGCGATCATATCAACTAATAATTCTTTGCCATGGTTATGTGCTTCTTCGATAGCACTTTTAATTGAAGCATCTTCAGAAACACCCAGAATTGTTACGATGTCAGCACCGAATTTTACAGCTTGACTTACTTCATAACTAGCAGCATCCATAATTTTTAAATCTGCTAATACTTGTGTGTTAGTGACTGATTTACTCATATGTTCAACAGCAGATAGTCCTTCATTAATAACAATTGGTGTTCCAATTTCTACGATATCAATGAATTCCTCTACTTCTTGAGCTAATTTTGCTGCTTCTTTTTGGTCTAATAGATCGATTGCTAATTGTAATTTCATTAAAGTTTCTCCTCTCTATCTTTTATAATGCTATTATGGTATTAGTTGTTTAGAATAACAATACTGACATTTTTGTCACTATATAAAAATGGAGGATTCGTTTTGTTAATTGAATATAATAATAAAGAATTTTATACATCGAAAGATTTAGCCTTGTCTGTCATTGGTGGAAGATGGAAAATTGCCATTGTTTACCATCTTTTGCAGAGTAATTGTTTAAGGTTAAGTGAATTACAAAATAAACTACCTGATATTAGTCAGCGAATGTTAATAAGACAACTTAGAGAACTAGAACAAGACAAAATCATTGAAAGGACGGTTTATCCAGTAGTCCCTCCTAAAGTAGATTATAGGTTGACTGAAATAGGATTAAAGCTTGATAAAGTAGTCTTTTCAATTTGTGATTGGGGAGATGATTTTCTAGATACACTTAAAAACAATAATCGTAGATATTGACATGACAAATGATTATCAGAAGTTCCATCACTATAAAAGGTGTATCAAGGATTTATAACACCCTTGATACACCTTTTAAATTCATTTTTAATTACCGAAGAATCGACTCCAAAATCCCTTTTTAGGTGGTTCTACCTCTCTATTATCATCAGGATCACTCTTCGTTTCTTCAACGAACTTATCCTCTTTTGTTAATTCACCTTCATTTGTACTGTCGTTCTTTTTCTCTTCGGCTATATCCTTGTAATTTACTTCTGTTGGTTGACGCTTTGTTTGTTGTTGGTTGATATTTTGCGATTCTTCAGTAAAAGTTGCTTCTTGCGGATTAATGTTTTGTCTATTATTCGTCGCTGTATCAAAAGAATAATTGAGCTGTCTTTCTTCTTCTAATTGGCTTTCTAGTTTTTGAATTTTTTTATTGCTTTCTAATGCTAAGACTTGCTGATTTTCTAAAAGTCTATTAAGTGTATTTATTTGTTCTTTATCTCTATTTGCCTGTTCCTTATATATATCTAGCTGAATATGTAACTGCTTTATTGTTTCATCTTTTACCTGATTATTATCAGAATCAGAATTTTTTTCATTTATTTTACTTTCAGCATCAATGCTCTTTTTCTGATTTTTTTTAATTCTATTTACTACTACAATCTCATCTTCACTAGATAAGTAATTTACGTTATCAATTTTTTGAAATTTTACATTTGCTTTTTTAGCGTTATTATAAACTGTCATTTTTGTCACATTTAGTTCGTCAGCGATTTTCTTCATACTTTTCATATAGTAGCCTCCGTATAACTATATATGATATTTATCATAATTATATAGTTATTATACTTACCATATCAACACTTTTATACTTATACATAAAAGGTATACACATAATTATACGAATTTATTTTACTCTCTTTATATACTTCTTATATGCCTTTTATACGTATTGTAATAGCTTTCTTTATATAACATTTCGTATCACTATATAAAAACAAAATATAACCTTTTATCATTCTTACATGATATATACACTAAATATATATAAAAAATGTAACAAAGATTTGAAAAATGTTATTATAAATAGAAAGAAGCCTAACTACGGGAATAGTTAGGCCTCGATGGTAATAAAAAAGTTGTTTTTGTACAGTTGTTGTATTCATATTATATATATTAAGAATTATTAGCGCAAGTCTAATACATATATACTTACTTATGACTTTTTATTACCTCTTTTAAAAATCTAAATATGAAAGAGGTTTTTTGTATGTCTAATTTTAATATTAAAGAAATCCAAAAAGAAAAATTCTATCGATTGCCTAAAGTATTTTTTACAAATCCTAAATATACTAAATTGTCCAATGATGCAAAAATAACTTGGTCAATATTAAGAGACCGTTTAGATTTATCTATAAAAAATAATTGGATAGATGAAAATGGAGATATATTCTTTATATATACTAACGAAAAGTTAAAACAAATCCTAAATATTAGTAGCCCAAACAAATTATCTAAAATAAAGAAGGAATTAACTCGAGCTGATTTGTTTAGTCAAATCAGAGTGGGATTAAATAAACCTAATAAACTATATCTAAAAAAACCTGAAGTAACAAAAGATGATGTATATTGTATTACACAACAAGAAAATGACGTAGAGCAGCAATATTCTACGGATGTATCAAATTCATACATCCAGAAATATGATAATGATACATCAGGAAATATTAAAATGATATATCATGATATATCAAAAAAATACACTAATGATACTGATTATAATGATACTGATTATATTAAGACTGAGAGTAATGATACGGATGATTTGAATGATAAGAAATTAACATATCCTAGTAATCATACAAATCATTCAAATCACTACCATTCAAATTTTAATAATGAAGCTTTAAAATTCCAATTACTCGAAGAACTACCGCAAAGTATTCAAAGGTATTTAAGTAACTTTTCTGTAAATGAAATTAAAATCATCAAATCTGTATTATTAAAAGCCAAAACGTCCTTTAATAATTCTATTGATACATATTACTTATTAGAAGATATGGAAATCGAAATACTTCACGTTCTTAAACGTTTCAAAGCTATGCTTATTCAAAAAAATGAAACCGTTGAATCAATGCAAGGATACTTAATGAAATCTCTTAAGTCTGAATTCGCTGAAATGCATACACTTAATAAACGACGTGATCATTTACCCATCACTTCTTTATTTAATCAATAATGATTTAATTAGAGAGCATCTTTAAATAGATGTTCTCTTTTTTTATTTACTAGTGGTTGCTAAGGCAACCACCTAGATCAAACGAAAGTAAGGGAGGGGATAACAAAATAACATCAACACAATGTCACAACATAACACGCTGCTATTAAAGAAAGGAGGAACTCTTATGCATAATAAGAAAAAGATTAAAGTTACTTTGGCAATGGTTAATGTTCTTTTAACTGCAGTCGAACTTTATCTTCAATGGCAATTGAATAAATCTGAAAATGAACTGTAGTTAAGCAAGTAGGTGGGACTAAAACAGAAACGTTTTAGTCCTATTTTTTCTATAAATGGTTATTATTCGTTTAAAAATGGCTCAAATAATTTTTCATAAGAAGAAAAATAAAATGATCATTAGCGTTGTTTTAACTTTAAAAAATATAAAAACAGTTAGTATTTTTATATTTTTTTATCAATATTTCTTAGTTATAAAAGTGACTTAATAAAATCGTTTTTGTCATTTATTTTGTTAATGTTCGGAAAGAAAAGGTTGAATTTATCATTCCAAAAAATCAAAATTCAGATTCAATTGATATACATCATAAACAAAAAGTA
>NZ_JALCVE010000018.1:0-20020 GCF_022690565.1 Staphylococcus sp. acrmy
TTATATCTGAAATAGTTCATACAGAAGACTCCTTTTTGTTAAAATTATACTATAAATTCAACTTTGCAACAGAACCAGTAATGGTTTAATTTTCATGAAAATCGAGTGTTAACCTGATTACTATTTTTAACATCTTCCTTTATTCATGCATAAAAAAAGCCGGAACAATTAAATGTCCCGGCTTTTCATTATAAACTTTATCTTTAATGTCGTATTTAAAAGATAAGAGATTATTTAGTTTCACGGTGTAGCGTGTGTTTATTTAATCTTGGGCAATATTTTTTCATTTCAATACGCTCAGGATTATTACGTTTATTTTTAGTAGTAATATAATTACGATCGCCACATTCTGTGCAAGCTAAAGTTACATTAACGCGCATAGTTAACATCCTTTCTTATTTAACTAGGAATACTTACGATTTAAAATTTTACCATAGCCAACCGTCTTGTGCAATTAAAAAGTTTCAAACTTAATTAAAGTTCTCATATAATTCGTCATTAGTACCTTCTAAATCAACTTGGTTAATATCAATTCCTAATGCTTTAGCTACGCCTTTACCGTATTCTGGATCTGCTTTGTAACAATGGCGAATATGTCTATGTTTAACATCTTCTGTTACACCATCCATCGCATTAGCAGTATTAGTGAAAATACGTTCTTTAGCAGCGTCTGATTGTAGTCGGAATAATTTACCTGGTTGTTCGAAGTAATTATCGTCATATTGTCTCTCATTATATTCGTAGCCATCACCATCAACTGGGAATGGTGGTTTCTTATATTCTGGTTGAGAACCGTATACGCCCTGATTATTTGGATAATAGTGAGGTCCGCCACCTTGGTTGCCATCAAGGAATCTCATTTGACCGTCACGACTAAATGGACATAAGTTTTCAATACCGACGCCTTTAGGTTGGTTTACTGGAATTTGCCAGTGATTTACACCTAATCTATAACGTTGTGCATCACCGTAAGAGAATAAACGCCCTTGTAACATTTTATCAGGTGAGAAATCTAAACCTGGAACGATGTTAGTTGGTGCAAATGCAGCCTGTTCCACTTCCATAAAGTAGTTCTCAGGATTACGATTTAACTCGAATTCCCCAACTTCAATAAGTGGATAATCACCTTTATACCAAACTTTTGTTAAATCGAATGGATTATCAGGATGATTCTTCGCTTGTTCTTCCGTCATAACTTGAATATACATTTTCCATTTAGGATAATCGCCTTGTTCGATAGCATTAAATAAATCACGTTGAGATGAGTCTCTATCTCCGCCGACTATTTCTGCTGCTTCTTCATCAGTATAGTTCTCAATACCTTGTTGAGTTCTAAAATGATATTTAACCCAAACGCGTTCACCTTTATCATTATACATAGAATACGTATGTGAACCGAAACCATGCATGTTTCGGAAGCCTTTTGGCATACCACGATCTGACATTAAGATAGTAACTTGATGTAATGATTCTGGCACGCCAGTCCAGAAATCCCAGTTGTTTTGAGGACTTCTCATATTTGTTCGTGGATCACGTTTTACGGCACGGTTTAAACTTATAAATAATTTTGGATCTCTAAAGAAGAAAACTGGTGTGTTGTTACCTACTAAATCCCAGTTTCCATCTTCGGTATAGAACTTCAAAGCAAAACCGCGAATATCTCTTTCTAAATCAGCAGCCCCACGTTCACCGGCTACTGTTGAAAAACGTGCGAACATCTCAGTTTGTTTACCTACTTCTGAGAACATTTTTGCATTTGTATATTGAGTAATATCATTTGTAACCGTAAAAGTACCAAATGCTCCTGAACCTTTAGCATGCATACGTCTTTCAGGAATAACCTCACGATCAAAGTGAGACATTTGCTCTAAATAATAAATATCTTGCATCATTAATGGCCCGCGTGGACCTGCTGTCATACTGTTTTCTCTATCTGACACTGGATGGCCAAATAAACCTGTCAACTTTTTATCTTCTTTAGACATTTATAAATCCCCTCCCTAACTTGTAATAATTATAATCTAGAAATATTTATAATTAAAGTCATTTGTTTAATATTTGTTCAATTATCAAAAAATTTTCATATTTTCTAAAATGTCAGAAAATTTAAATTTTTTAGAACAACTTATTCGAAAGCTATTGAATACTAAAGCTAAAAGCATTAAAATGATGTGTATATTTTAAATTTTAGTTTAGGAGACATCGTATGGAAGATAACAATATGAAACGTGGTCTTAGCTCAAGACACATATCCATGATTGCAATTGGTGGCGCAATCGGTACTGGTCTATTTGTAGCTACAGGTAGTGTTGTAGCTCAAGCCGGTCCTGGGGGCGCCATTTTAGCTTATCTATTAATTGGAATCATGCTTTATTTTTTAATGTCATCAATTGGAGAACTGGCTACATTCTATCCTGTATCTGGTTCTTTTAGTTCTTATGCTACTCGTTTTGTAGACCCTTCACTTGGGTTTACGATGGGTTGGTTATACTATATTTTATGGTCTTTAGTATCAAGTGTAGACGTTATGGTAGCTTCAAACGTTCTATATTATTGGGATATCTTTAAATTCTTTAGCCCTATTGTGTGGAGCTTAATATTCATTACTTTAATGTTTTTATTAAATGTGTTCACAGTTAAAGCATTCGGAGAAATGGAATTTTGGTTATCTCTAGTTAAAGTTATTACAATTATCGTCTTTATTATCATTGGTTTCTTAATGATATTTGGTATTCTAGGTGGCCATACATATGGTTTTGAAAATTATACTAAAGGCGAAGCACCATTTGTAGGCGGATTATCAGGTTTCTTAGGCGTACTACTAGTAGCTGGATTCTCAGTAGGTGGTACCGAAGTAGTCGCAGTGACAGCCGGGGAATCAGACAATCCTGAGCAAACAATGCCTAAAGCAGTTAAACAAGTATTTTGGAGAATTTTATTATTCTATGTTTTATCTATTGCCGTGATTGCTGCAATCATACCTTATACTGATTCTTTATTATTAAATGAAAATCAATCGGTGTCTCAAAGTCCATTTACAATTGTATTTGATAGAATCGGTATTGCATTTGCCGCTTCAGTAATTAATGCAGTTATTTTAACTTCATTATTATCTGCAACTAACTCAGGCATCTATACAACTAGTAGAATGCTCTTTTCACTAAGTGATGAAAAACAAGCGCCTAAGTTCCTTAGCAAATTAAATAACAAAAGCAAATTACCATTACGCGCTTTAGTCACAACATATATTTTAATTGTAGCCATTATTATAGTTGCCAACTTTTATTCTAACGCTGTTTTTGGCTTACTAAATATTATTGGTTCTTTAGTAATTATCGTATGGGCAGCTAGTTCTTGGGCTCAAGTAAGATTACGCAAAGCAATTAAACGACAAGGTCAAGATATGGATAAATTATTACCGTACAAATCACCTTTATATCCTCTAGGGCCTATCATCGTATTTGCTACCTTAATTTTTTTATATTTCGGTAATTCATTTGAGGATTTAACAAGTGGCGATATTGGGAAATTTTTCGTTAATATCTTACCTATCATTATTTTGGCACTTATTTTCTTTGCTCATAAACTTATAAGAAAAACTAAATACGTGAAACTTGATAAAATGGATATTACGCCACATCAATATCACGACTAATTTAATAGAAATATATAACTACAACGAATGGCTTTTAGGTTTAAGAAGTGATCCTATGCCATTCGTTTTTATATTGCCATTTAATTCATGACTACTTATTTTCCAAAACGATTATCTTTAGTATAATTAAAGTAAAGATATGAACTCAGAGGTGAGAAATACTATGGTTGGTCAAACAAACTTATTTGATGACGTCATTAAAAGCGAAGAACGTTTTGTGATAGTGGTCCAATCTCTTGAAGAGAAAAACGGCCAATTACTTAAACGTACTTTACGAGAATATCCAAGCCTTGAACATAACCAAATGGAAAATCTATTCAATCATTTAAAAGACGTATTTAGTAATGAGCCTTTTGGAGAACATCAGTCGGCATATACGATAACTGTTTATACAAATCTTGATTATGCAGCAGACCAAGTCTATGCGTATGTTAAACGTTACAAAGGTAAACATGAGTGGACACACACAGCTAAATAACATAAACATACTAAAATGAGCCTCCTTCACGTGTGGAAAGAGGCTCATTTTTCATATTATAAAAGTTCTTTTAATGCGGCTGGTATACCGTTAGAATCATTATCTAACGTTGTTTTATCAGCTATTGCTTTTAATTCATCGTTAGCGTTCCCCATTGCTACAGAATAACCGACGACTTCAAACATTGATTGATCATTCAAACTATCTCCAAAACAAATGACATCTGATAAAGAAATATCTAATTGTTTACATAATGCTTTAATCGCATTTCCTTTAGATACACCTTTAGCCATAAATTCTAAAAAGAATGGTTTACTTGTTGTTACATCAATTTGTGAATTGAAAGAGCCATTCATTGCATCGCGCGCGTGAGTAATATTTTCAACATAATCAACGCCCATCACTTTTGGTACATCTTCGTTAATATATTTTTTTATATTATCTACGCGTTTCATAGGTAATCCAGTGAGTTCAGATTCTATATCTCTATATTCATGGTCACCATCATGGATAATATGCCCGTCTTGATAAGTTAGTACTAAAAAGTTCTTTTCTCTACAATAATCAGCAATCTTATCAAAATTTTCTTTTGATACACTTTTACTTACTTCAACTTCTTCAGTCGCTACTTTGATTGTTTTACCACCGTTGTAACTTATAATATAACTATCATGTTTATCTAATTCTAATTCTCTAGCAATAGGCAACATACCTTCAGTAGGTCTTCCAGAAGCAAGTACTAATCTATAACCTTGATTTTGTATATCTATTAAATATTCTTTAGTTTCAGGACTCACTTCATTGTTACTGTTTATTAAAGTATCATCCATATCCATTACGATAACTTTGTAATTACTCATATCTTTGATGTACTCCTTTCAAAATTCATTCTCATTCATTCTACAACAAATTTAAGAAGGATACACCACTTCTTCTAATACACCTGTTTCATTAATTGTAGCTAATTCAGATATACATGAAGAAATTTGAGTTCTAAATGCTCTAACAAGTTCCCCACTTTTTTCTTTACGGCTTAGCGTCAATATTGTAGGACCAGCACCACTTATAACGGCTGCGTATGCATCGTATTCTTTAGCAAGTGCTTTCACTTGTTCAAATTCCGGTATTAAATGTTGGCGAAATGGTTCATGGAAACCATCTTGTGCCATCATTTTCCCAGCAAGTTCATAATTATGTTGAATAAGCGCACAAATCATCGTATTACTTATAGCGCTATTTTGAACTGCTTTTTTATGAGAAAATGTATCAGGTAATGCTCTTCTAGAATCTTCAGTTTTTAATTCATATGTAGGTATAATTAATATAATATCGACATTAGGCACATCAATATGTGCCACATTTGTTTCTTTAGTTTCTGGATTATAATATCCAGCTAACAGCCCCCCATAAATTGTCGGAGCTACGTTGTCAGGGTGTCCTTCAATTTCAGTAGCTAATTGTAATAGTTCGTGTTTTGAAAGTTGAATATTACCGAAATAATTTGCGATATAAAGTGCACCTACTAATGCTGAAGCAGAAGAACCTAATCCTCTAGCTAAAGGAATCTCACTTCTCATTTCGACCTTTAAATTAGGTAGATGAACATTATACTTAGAAGCAACTTGTTGAGCTACTTTATAAATATAATTGTCTTCATTTTTAGGAAGAGATTCTAATTCGGGATTTAAATATTCAAATTTCCATTCTTCATCATCAATTTCTTGAACATATAAATTTAGATATTTATCAATAGCCATTCCTATTGAATCAAATCCTACGCCCAAATTGGCAGTAGAAGCTGGAATTTTGAGATACAGATACTCGCTCATTTTATAAAACCCCTTTAATATACTCGATAATACTTGATTTATCATTTGGAAGCGGTTGAATTGGATTATCTAAAATAGATATAGCAGTATCAGGATCTTTCAAGCCGTTACCAGTAAGGATAGCCACAACTTTTTTGCCTGCTGGTAATTTACCATTACGATGTAATTTAATTAATCCTGCGATAGAAGCATTACTTGCCGGCTCGCTAAATACGCCCTCTTTAGAAGTCATTAATTGATATGCTTCTAGAATCTCTTCATCGGTAACACTATCGATTAAACCATTAGATTCTTCTAATGCTTTTGTAGTTTTACTCCAACTTGCTGGATTACCAATACGGATAGCAGTCGCAATAGTTTCTGGGTTTTTAATAACTTTATTTTGAACAATAGGAGAGGCACCTTCAGCTTGAAAACCATACAATTGAGGTAGCGTACTGCCTTTTTTCTCATGATATTCTTTAAAACCTTTCCAATACGCCGTAATATTTCCGGCATTACCAACTGGTATAGCTAGAATATCAGGTGCTTGTTCTAATTGTTCAACTATTTCAAATGAACCTGTTTTTTGTCCTTCTATACGATATGGATTAACAGAGTTAACTAATTCAATTTCATCGTCATTTTCAGCAATTTCTTTCACGATTTCTAATGCTTCATCAAAGTTACCTTCGATTGATACAATTTCAGCGCCATACATAACTGCTTGAGAGAGTTTACCTAACGCTATTTTACCTTCTGGAATAACTACTATTGCTTTTAATCCAGCTCTAGCTGCATATGCGGCCGCTGATGCTGATGTATTACCAGTTGAAGCACAAATAACTACTTTTTTCCCTTGCTCTTTGGCCTTTGTTACCGCCATGACCATACCTCTATCTTTAAATGAACCTGTAGGATTTGCTCCTTCATACTTTACGTATAAATCAATATCCAATAACTTTGACACATTTTCACAATGAATTAATGGTGTATGTCCTTCATTTAAAGTTAGCTTTGGTGTATCTTGATTCACTGGTAAAAATTCTTTAAATTCTTCTACTAAACCTTGCCATCTTTTCATAGTTATTAAACCCCTTCAACTGGATAAATTTTTTCAATATTAAAGTTAGCTCTACTTAATACTTCTTGAGGTGAATAATCCAAACCAATAATTACTGCTCCATATGAGTGTTCATCGCGTTGTTCAATTTGGAGTGATCTATGGAACGGTAACCCCTCTTTTAACGCTTCTGAAAATCGTTCAATAGGTTCTTCATTGTTAATTACAACATAAAAATTCAATTTCTCTTTTATAGCTATAGTATTATCAGTATCCATTAATTCACGAGTTTCATTTGTTTTTAATTCAAAATGTGGTGGCAATGTATGTGTATTAGATTCAAAGAATAATGCTACATTTAATAAGTCACTCACTACTGCACTTCCTGTAGCTAAGCTTCCTGCACCTTTACCGTAAAACATTGTGTCCCCCACTGCATCTCCAACGACATATATTGCATTATATTCATCTTCTACAGCTGCAAGTTGATGCGCTTGATGTATTAAAGTCGGTTCTACTGACGCATTGACTTTGCCATTATATGTACCTTTACCGATTAATTTGATTTTATATCCCAATTTTTTTGCAACATTAATATCAGATAGCGTCACATCACTTATACCTCTAACGTTTACATCATTTAATTTGATTACCTGATTAAATGATAAATATGATGTAATAACAACTTTACGTGCCGCATCAATGCCTTCAACATCATCAGTTGGATCCGCTTCAGCAAAGCCTAATCGTTGCGCTTCATCTAGCGCTTCTTCAAATGTTGTTTGTTCGCGTGTCATTTTAGAGAGAATAAAGTTGGATGTACCATTCAAGATGCCCATAAATTTAGAGATATTGTTAGCATTTAATCCGTTGTTAATCGCATTTACAATCGGAATACCACCTGCGACGCTCGCTTCAAATTTAAGTGCTAATCCCTGTTGTTCAGCTAAGTCTTCTAATAATTTTAAATGGACTGCTAGCAAGTCTTTATTAGCAGTAATAACATGCTTGCCGCCTTTTAATGCATCTCTTAACCAATTGACTGTTGGTTCAATACCACCCATGACTTCTATAACGATATCAATAGAGTCATCGTTTAGAATTTCGTTTACGTCTTCAGTTAAGTGATACTGGCTAATATTGATAGGACGCTTTTTTGATTTATCACGTACTAATATATGTTTAATAACTATATCTTTATTTAACGTGTCCTTAATTTGTTGTCTATTCTCTTCGATGATTTTTACAACGCCTGATCCCACAGTCCCTAGACCTAGCAAGGCAACATTCAATTCTTTCATAATAATTATCTCCCCCTTATGTATTACTCAGAAATACAATTGTTTTATTGAAATATACTTAAATTTAGTATACTATTAACACATATTAAATTGATAGGACTTTTTTAACGTAAAATGTAAATACTTAGATATATATTATCATGTGCTATCAGAAAATTAAATAGAATTTTCTGATTTTTTAGAAAGGTTGGTTTCCTATATGAAAGTAGCAAAATTTGGCGGTAGTTCAGTTTCAAACGCCTCACAAATTAAAAAAGTCCTTGATATTGTAAATGAGGATCCTGAACGTAAAATTATTATTGTGTCTGCTCCTGGTAAGAGACATAAAGATGACATTAAAACTACTGATCTTTTATTTCGTCTTTATGAAAAGGTTCTTAACAATTTAAATTACCAAGATAAGAAAAAAGAAATTATTCAACGTTATGCGGATATTTTAGAAGAACTCGATATGGAGAAGTCGTTACTAACAACAATTGATGAAACATTAGAAAATATTATTGCAACGTTAAAAGAACAACCACCACGTTTATATGATGCATTATTATCATGTGGCGAAAAATTTAATGCTCAATTGATCGCAAGTTACAATAATTCTAAAGGTTTTAAAACGACGTATTTATCTCCAAAAGATGCAGGTATTTTAGTTACTGATTTACCTCAACAAGCTCAAATCTTAGAAGAAGCTTATGATGAAATTTATAAATTAAGAGATATTGAAGGCAAGATTATTATCCCTGGTTTCTTTGGAGTTTCAAAACACGACTTTGTTGTTACATTTCCAAGAGGAGGATCTGATATTACAGGGGCTATCATCGCAAGAGGTGTAAAGGCATCGCTATATGAGAACTTTACAGATGTGTCAGGTATTTTCAGAGCGAATCCTAACGTAATTAAAAATCCGGAACTTATTGAAGAAATTACGTATAGAGAAATGCGAGAACTTTCTTATGCAGGATTTGGCGTCTTTCATGATGAAGCATTACAGCCGCTATATAAACATAGAATTCCAGTGGTAATTAAAAATACTAATCGTCCTCAAGATAAAGGAACATTTATTCGTCATGAACGTGATATCAATGATAAAAATGTCATTATTGGAATAAGCTGTGATAAAGACTTTACAGTTATTAATATTAAAAAGTACTTAATGAACAGACAAGTTGGTTTCACGCGCAAAGTGTTGGGTATTTTAGAGGATTACAATATTTCATTTGATCACATGCCTTCAGGAATTGATAGTATTAGTATTATTATGCGTACAAATCAAATAAAAAATAAAGAAAAAGATGTCTTAAACGCTATTAGAAAAAAATGTGACGTAGATGAATTAAGTGTCGAGCATAACTTAGCTATCTTAATGATTGTTGGCGAAGGCATGAATAAAGTTGTTGGTACTGCTAATAAAATTACGCACGCCCTAGCAGAATCTAATATTAACTTAAAAATGCTCAACCAAGGTGCTTCAGAAATATCAATGATGTTCGGAATTTCAGTCGAGGATGCCGATAAAGCAGTATTGTCTACCTATGAATATTGCTATCACGGTGTTTGTTTAAAGAATTTATGCAAAAGCAAATAACAAAAAACATCTAATATTTAAAGTGAGTTCTTTATCTCGTCTCCTTTAAATATTAGATGTTTCTTTATGTAACTTATCTATTTTGAGCAATGACTTCATTAATTTTACTTTCGCCTACGACACCTTTTAATATGACAAATTGGTAATAACTTAATGCATCTAATACTCTCTTATAGCTAGTTAATTGTTGAGAATCCATATTCCCAAGCAAATCATACATAAGTACAATTTCTGGTTTAATGTAATCGACGCCCCATGTTAACGAATGGAAGTAGATGCTATTTTTTGGTATTCGAATATTACTATCTAATCTAAATAGCCATTCCTCATTAATCACATCATAGATGATGACATTCATTACTAATGAGTTATCTTTAGTTATTTCAATGTAAGATACTTCGGGGACTTTTAAATTATCTTTATCCATTAGCTTATTTTTCTTATCATAATAATTGAACGTATAGGTTGTGGGTATTGATTTTAAAACTTCTACTAAATTTATACGCTCAACACAAATATCAACTTTAGAAGGTAGTATAAAGTTATCATTTAAAAATAAATGCATAGCGACTTCCCCATGAAATTTAAATGCTGTGCGGCATTGTTTTTTTAATGTATTAACTAATTCTTCTACATGATGTTGATGATTATTCTCCATTTTACTACCCTCCTAAGGAAACGCTTTCATTAAGGCTAATTATACCTTTAATATTATTGATTTTCAATTTACGAATTGTGAAAAGTTGGTAAATATATATTTCACTAATACATATGAATTTAAAATTATAAATCGTACTTAAATCATCTATTGTTGAACTGAGTAATTATAATGTATATAATTTACATAGTGTTTTATATTACTTAAATATTTTTTGCAATAATAAAATATTATAATATGAAAACTAAATTTGGACGCAGGTGATTAATAATGACATTGACAATAATCTTATTAGTTATCATTGTGATTCTTATCTTGATATTGTTTATCAATCAACGTTATATGCAAGATAGAGTAGATACTGAAGTCTACGCAAGAAATCAAATGGTTACTAAAAACTCAATCTTGAGTAGTGAAAATCTAGAATTAAAGAATCAAATGTTAAGTTCTAACAATGATGTCAGTTCTCATGCTAAGCAAAACGCAAAACATGTTTTAACTAACATCCTTGATAATTACAAGGAACAAGGTAAATTAAAATACTACGATATTATTACTACAAGTAATTTAGCTACAAAGCATCCATTTTTTGAACATGCTAGAACATTTGACTATATAGTAGTTTCAGATATAGGACTTATTAATATAGATGTTAAAAATTGGAAACAAAAGACATTTTATCATTTCAATGCACCTATTACTGATGATATGCCTATTGGAACAGATGATGTTAATCAAATCGTTGGCCATTATATTAGTAAGCAATATCATAGCCAATTTGATTCACCTCGTAGCGAAATTTATACATTTATTGAAAAGATTCAAAACAATCGCGTTGTTTATGATTTTTATGACCACGATCCGTATGAACAAGCTGCCATAAATTCTAAATCATTGAAAGATGGCGTTGAAAATCATTTTAATCACAAAATACAAAGTATAGGCATTGTTTACTTTAGTGATGGCAGTGTCAATATTATTGAAGGTGCAGAAGAAAGAGAAAAATACGTAGATACTGTATCTACTAAAACATCTCTTGAAAATATTATTAAAGATGCCATCGAACTATCTAAACATTCACTTTCAGAAGAACAAGTAACTAAAATTATTAATAGTTTTAACAATTAATCTAAGTTGACTAATTATATAAACTATTGAATAAGCGACTGACTTCTATCCGAATAGGATATTTGGCCAGTCGCTTTTATTTAACTCCATAAATTGAGTTTCTCTTTTTTAGCTTGTGCTTCATCTTTTTCAAAGACATTTCTATATTTACCATTTGGTGAGAAGTACTTTTCACGTGCTAGACCTTTTTTAACTAATTCTTCATTAAACATGGTTTCTTTATCTAGCCATACATATGCAAGCGTACGTCCATATCGATCTTCTTTTTCTTTATCAAATTCTAAATAAACATCTTTACCTGATAAATGTTTTTTACTATAATTTGAAGCTTCTTTGCCATAAGGCTGAACTGGCGTATTCGGTTTAACGGTTTCAGGAGTATCTACCCCTATCAATCTCACTTTCATTTCTTTACCATCATTACTAGTAGCTACAAAGGTATCACCATCTACTACACGTTCTACATGTACTTTCTGCTTGTCTTTTAACTCGCCACTAGATGATGATTGACTACCACTATTTTTAAATGGTCCAGTTTGATTAATAAATTGAAAGCCCAAAACACCTACTATTAATATTGCTACAACGATAACACTGATAGCTTTCTTTGAATTCACGGCTTTCACCTACTCTTATTATTCAATACTTAAATATAATATATAATATCATTTTAATCGTCAATCACTTCTTTTCCCTGTTGAAAATTAAGATACCCAACCTTCATGTAAAGAATGAAGACTAAAAGGATATCGTGCTATAATAATGACGTTAGGAGTGAAATAAATGGACGAGCGTAATGAAAACATGATTACAATTATTGCCGCAGTGATAGCTATTATCGTAGGCATTATTTTACAAATAGTTTTTAAATTACCAATTATTGTATCAGTAGTCGTAGCAATTTTATTAGGAGTATTAGTTGGTTTCATTGTTTATATAGTTCAAAATATTATGCGTAAAAGAAAAAATAAATAAAATAGAGCGAGATAGAAATCTAATGTAATTTCTAAGATTTCGTAGTTCTGCCTTGGAAAAGTTGACTAAAGAGAAAGAAAGTACAGTTTTAACGCTTCTTCACTTCAGTCAACTACTGTCTAAACCAAAAGCTAGGCCCTTACTAAAAAAGGCTTAGCTTTTTTTATTGTTTACGGTTATTTCTAACAAATAGTGGTATGTATTAGCAACAAGTATAAAATTAATTTTCAAATGAATAGTTTGAATAATAAATTCTATATATTTATAACCTATATTCAACTCTAATGAATGGAAGCCTCATTAAAAATAAAAAACAAAGAGGTGGAAAACATGGAAATTTTAGATATTATTATCGATACGCATGGACTTATTTATCGAGTACAAACGCAAAATGGAAATATTTTTGAACACACACTTGCGAATGATACGCCCCCTGACAAAGTCGCTCAAGTACTGCGGCTTATTAGCAACACATGTTGATAACTTAGAAGAAGCTAAAACTGAAAATAATTAAATCCAACCTTTTTTAATTGCTTTCTTCCAAGCTTCAAATCTATTATCTGCATATAATTTATCAATAATATTGGAAGTATAATTGCGGACTGTCCCGTTAGATAAATATAATTTATCTGCAATTTCTTTACTGCCCAAACCTTCGCCAATCTCACGTAAAATAACTTGTTCTTTATGCGTAAGAGGATTTGACTCTTTAAATATTGAAGTCATTAATGAAGAACTATATTCTTTCTCATTTTTCATGACCTTATTAATTGTGGCAATTAAATCGTCAACTGAGCGTTCTTTTAAGACATAAGCATCAACGTCATTAGCCACGGCTTTTTCAAAATAGCCAGGGCGTTTAAATGTCGTTACTATGATGACTTTGGTGTTTATGTTCGCTTTTCTTATCTCTGACAAAACCTCTAATCCAGTTATTCCGGGAATTTCTATGTCTAATATTGCCACATCGGGATGATTTACTTTTATATATTCTAATGTATCAACCCCATTTTCAAAATTAGCTATGACTTTCATTTCCTCATTAAATTCAATAAGTTGAATCATTGCTTTTCTTAACATATATTGATCTTCTGCAATCACAATTGAAATCATTTCACACCTTCTCTCGGAATAGTAATGTTAAGTGTCATGCCTTTATCGGAAGTTACTTCAAGTTTACCATTTAATAATTCAACTCTATCATTAATACTCTTTAATATAGTTGAATTGGGTTCTTTTACGCCTACCCCATTATCACTAATGAGTAATCTAATCCCTGCCGGGTAATATTCAATTTCGCCTTTTACATTACTAGCATGTGCATGCTTAATCACATTATTTACCGCTTCTCTTAAAATCATTGCCAGTAGAGACTGTTTAGCTGGATTTAAGGAATTTGCCCCTTTTTTATTTTTAAAAGTAAAAGCTATATTGGCGTCTTTTAGTATATTTTCAATAGATTTAACTTCTTCTTCAAAATTTTGAACTTTCAAATTTTCAATGATATTTCTTACTTTATTAAGAGTTTCTTTAGAAATCTCATTTATATTAATAATTTCTTGTTTAGCTACGTCAGGATTTGAATCTATCAGTTTAATAGCGAGTTCAGATTTTAAACTAATACTCGCGAAAACATGACCTAATGTGTCATGTAAATCTTGACCAATTCGATTACGTTCTTGTTCCGCAATGAGTACGTTAATATATTTATTTTTTTCTTCTAATTCTTTTTTAATTTTTCTATCATTCTTAGTTTTAAAATTACCTAATGTAACAGTTAAAATTACAAAATAAAAAATTAGTATTGAGAAAGCGATTGTACTTTCATATAGATAATAACTAACTAAAAAACATATAGTCATGGTAATAATAAAAGTGATAAATTCTTTAGATTTTAGAGTTACATCAAAAGTAAAAGGTAGAGCGAAAGCACTGAAGAAAAAGAATAAACTAATCATTGGATTGACGCTATAAACAAAATATATTACGCCTAAATAATGCAATACCAATAGAGCATATAGTATATTAGTTGTTAATTTATTGTACGCTAACACCATGAGTAAATAGCTAATGGTAAAGATAATTAAAACTGTAATATACAAAAACTCTGACCCTCTTTTTTCTCCAAACATCCCAATAATAGGGAAAATTAAATAGATTAATGTCGAAATTTCTCCTAGTCTGACGCTCCAACTCCTATTTTCCAATTACTTCACTTCCTTTTTCTTATTGATAAGCAATGCAATGATTAAAAAAACGATACTATAGACAATTAATAATAAGCTAAAGTTTACTGGTATTGAATGACCTTTACTTAATTCAATAGCAACTTGTTTTAATTGATACGTAGGCATCCATTTCGAAATAGTTTGTAACCAATCGGGGAACGTATTAGTCGGGAACCACAATCCTCCCAATATAGCCATACCTAAGTTAAGTAGGTTGGCTATACTACTAGCCTTTTGGATGTCATTAAATTGCGCAATAACTAAACCAAGCGTAAGAAACAAACTTGCCCCTACCCATAAAACTAAGCCAGATAGAATCCACTGTGACGCTTCGAGAGTTACATCTTTATAAAAATATGCAACTGAAAAAATTAATACTATTGAGCAGAGAAACAGCAACATTGTTTTCAATACTTTTGCTAAAAAATAAGTGGAAGGAGCAATAGGTATTGTAGTTAATCGCTTATACCACCCATTTGTTTTTTCTTCAATCATACCAAAAGGAAATTGCATTAAACAGAAGTTGATTAAACTAAAGGTTGTCATACTATACATGTAGTCTTTATTGAATTGTTTTTTAGCTTCTTCAGGTAGATCAAGAATTGAAGTAAATAGTAGATAAAATGCTAAAGGTAAGAGAATAGCCATAAATGTCGTTAATTTTCTTCTAAATATTGAGTTAAGTTCTATTTTTAATAGTATCCCTGTGCTATTCATCATTATCTCCCCCTTCTTGTTCAAACATCATTTCTAATAATGATTGTTTTGAAATAATCATTTCATTAAAATTAATTTTTAAATTTAGCAATTCATTAATAACATCTTGTACTTTGTTCGTTTTTAACTTAATTGTGTTGTCGTTAACTTCAACCTTAAACTTAGATTGTAGTTCTAGTATTTGTTCTTTTGAACTTATAGGAAACTCGATAATGAAATAATTCTGATTATGTATGATTTCATTATGTAATCCACTAAATTTCACGACCCCATTTTCTAATAATGTGATTTTGTCTGCCATCCTTTCCACTTCTTCTATATAGTGTGATGTGTAAAGAATTGTTGTGCCTTCATTTTTTAATTTCAAAATAATATTCCAAAAGCGTTCTCTAGTTTCAATATCCATCGCGGTAGTCGGTTCATCTAAAATCAATAATTGAGGATTACCAATGAGACACAAGATAAAATCAAGTAATCTTTTTTGACCACCAGATAAATCATTTGCGTATTGGTTCATCATTTTGTCTGAAAACCGAGTCATATTTTGAAATTGTTCAAAACTCATTCCGTCGCTATAAACACCTTTAAATAGTGAATATAGTTCTTTAACTTTCACTGATTTTGGAAAATTAGTTTTCTGAAATAAAATCCCTAAATTCTTAGGCTGAATGATAGAATGTGGATCTACAATTATTCCTTTGTCCGGCTTTATATGATCAATTATTATATCTATTAAAGTTGATTTTCCGGCTCCGTTTTTTCCAATTAAAGCTGTACATAATCCTTCATCCAACTCCATAGATACGTTATCTAATACGTTGTTAGTTTGATAACGCTTAGATATTTGCTTAATCTTAATCATCTAATTGCCACTCCCTTAACTAATTTGTCTATGTCTTTAATTTAACGTTTAGTTACTATAAAAATTAGTAGTAAATGTCATTTAGATAATATGACAAATGTCATAAAAAAATCGCTAAAGCTGCGAGAGCTCTAGCGATTTAGCTTAAACTATAATATTGGTGAAACTAATTTAGCAATGTCTTCTTTAATTTTAATATTTAAAGGTCTATTGTTATATTTTTCTTTTGTTAATAATTTAGAATTCTCGATATCATTGGCGTAGGCATCCTTGATTTCTTTAGCAACCTCTTTATCATATATAAACGCATTTACTTCAAAGTTTAATGCAAAACTGCGGTAGTCCATATTGGCAGAACCTACACTACTGATTTCATCGTCAATCATTAATACTTTGGAATGAATAAATCCTTTTTGATAAGTATATATTTTAACGCCACTTTTTAATAACTCTGCCGCATTAGAAAACGTCGCCCAATAGACAAATGGATGATCGGGTTTACAAGGAATCATAAGGTGTACTTCCACACCAGTGCTTGCTGCCATTTTCAATGCGTTAATATAAGAACGGTCTGGAATAAAGTAAGGACTTTGCATATAAATAGACTTCTTCGCGCTCATAATCATCTTAGTATAACCATATTCAATTTGATGAAATTCTACTGCTGGACCACTCGAAACAATTTGAATTGCCGCATCTCCTTGATGTGCTTTCTTTTCAGGAAAATACTTATCATCATATTCAAATTGCGGACGATGAGCTTGAGAGTTCCAATCAAGTATAAAGCGCATTTGTAGGGCATCAATCACGCTACCTTCAACGCGTATATGTGTATCTCGCCAATAGCCTAATTTACCTAGACCAAGGTAATCATCGCCTATATTAAAGCCACCTATGTAACCTACTTGGCCGTCAATAACAATAATCTTTCTGTGGTTACGATTATTCATTCTAAAGTTAATTAATGGAAACTTCGAAGCAAAGAAAGCTTCAACTTCTCCACCTAATGCTTTAAAGTGTTTAAACTTAGACATTCCAACCTTTTTAGACCCTACGTCATCATATAAAATTTTGACCTCAAGGCCTTCTTTAAGCTTGGTTTCTAACGCATCAATAATACGGTGTCCTAAACCATCAAGCTCAAACGTATAATACTCTAAATGTATATAATTTTTAGCATTATAAATATCTTCGACTACCTTATCGTATAGTTTATGGCCATCAGTAAATAAATTCACTTTATTATCTTCAGTTAAAAAAGCATCTTGTTGATTTAATAACATTCTAATAAGATCGCGATGCTTAGTTACTTCATCATTATCACTTTGATATGTATGTGTATCTAACTGTTGGATTTGTTTATTTACTAGTCCCTTGAAGGCATCAAGTTCTTTACCGTTATTTTTCTCCATTTTACGTTTGGAAACTGTTCTTCCAAAAAATAAATAGAGAATAAAACCTATAATTGGTAAAACAAATAGTACAAATAGCCATGCCCATGTTGATGTGGCGCTTCTTCTATTTCTTTCTAAAAATATAATTGTAAAAGCTAACCCGACATTAATAATAAATGCAAGTACAAGTATAATTGTTAGTATTATTCCTATATTCGTGGTGAACAAAAATTTCATTTTTAATACTCCTGTTAATTTATTAAATATATTTAATCTTTATGAGTTAGAATCAATAATGCACTTAGTACTTCTTCATTATTTGGAAACTTACGTTCTTCTACTTTATCGATTGAAATATTTAATATTTCGAAGTGGCTGCCTTCATCGCTTTCTAAATAATCATTTATTTTATTTTCAAGCGCTTCAACCGTTTGTTCTTGAATCTTTTTAAATTTTACTTTACCCATTAACATAACACTCCTATTTTATTTATTTGATTAAATCATAGTATTGTTACATACAGTTTGCAACTAAATTCACGAATATTAACAACTTTAATCATATTTTAAAGCGTTTACAATTATATGCATTAAATATTTAATTCACTTTAATACTGAATTACTGTATACTTAAGATATTCTATTTATTTTTCAGAATAATTAAACAATTTATTTTTAATCGATTTGTGGAGGGATGCTTATGATTTCATTTGAAAATGATTATCTTGAAGGCGCACATGAAAAAGTGTTACAACGATTACTTGAAACAAACTTAATCCAGGCTGCTTGACCCTTTTTCAAAACAAGCAGCGGACAAAATTAGAGAAACCATTAAATGTGAAGATGCTACGGTAAGATTCTTAGTTGGGGGAACACAAACGAATCAAGTAGTCATTAATTCAGTTTTAGAACCTTATGAAGGTGTGATTTCTGCTGATACTGGACATGTAGCTGTTCATGAAGGTGGCGCTATCGAGTTCAGCGGGCATAAAGTGTTGGCTATCCCTTCTCATGAAGGAAAAATTACGCCTAAAGAAGTAAATGAGTATTTAGATACATTCTACAATGATTTTAAACGTGAACATATGGTCTTTCCTGGCATGGTTTATATTTCTCATCCTACAGAATATGGAACTTTGTATAGCAAAGATGAATTAAAAGATTTAGCTCTTGTATGTAAAGAACACAAGATACCCCTATTTATGGACGGGGCAAGATTAGGTTATGGTTTAATGAGTGATCAAAGTGATTTAACTTTTGAAGACATTGCAAAGTATTGTGATATCTTCTATATCGGTGGGACAAAAATTGGGGCATTATGCGGAGAAGCAATCGTTTTTACTAAAAACAATGAACCTAAACATTTTACTACACGCATTAAACAACATGGTGCTTTACTAGCTAAAGGACGTCTCATCGGCGTGCAATTTTTAGAATTATTTACAAATAATTTATATTTAGACATTAGTCGCCATGCTATTAATATGGCTAATAAAATGAAAAAAGGATTTTTAGATAAAGGTTATCAAGTATATTTTGATTCACCTACAAATCAACAATTCTTTGTACTTAGTGAAGAAAAAATAAAAGAGTTACAACAAAAAGTTAAATTCGCCGTTTAGGAAAAGTATGATGACAACCATCGTGTAGTGAGATTCGCTACAAGTTGGGCCACTACTGAAGCAAATGTCGATCAACTGTTAGAATTAATTTAATAATATTAGAAGCGGAACAGAAATCTGTATCATTTTAAAGATTTCATTGCCCCGCTTTTCTAATGTTTGACTTATTTTTTAAATTACTTATCTATAACGCACGAAATAAATAAAACCTATTATTAACGCTAACCCTATTATGGATTCTAATTTTTCTTTAGTAGTCGTTTTTCTTATATTTACGGTTATTTTCACTTCCATGCTCCTAATCTATTAATTTATAGTTCCGTATCTTCTTTTAGATATTTCAATATACTAACTGATAATACTAGTATTAATGCTATATTCACTATCATTCCCGATACATCTAATAAACTTGATACTTGATACTTTATTCATATTAAACCACTCCTTAATAACTATTAATTCAATTATATAATAATATTATTAAGTTTTGCATTATTTTTTATATAATATACCATCGATGCTAATAAAAGATTAAGTGATATATAATTCA
>NZ_JALCVE010000019.1:0-7671 GCF_022690565.1 Staphylococcus sp. acrmy
GGTAAGACTAGACACACTAAAAGTCATCAAGAAAATAGAGGTAGAATTAGAATAAGTTATTCAATACATGATCGACCTCAAATCATTAATGATAGAGAACGAATCGGAGATTGGGAAGCCGATACTGTTATGGGAAAAACTGGAAAATCTTGTCTTGTTACATTAGTAGATCGTAAAACCGGCTATTTACTTTGTGGTAAAGTACCTAAAAAGAAATCTGAGTTTGTGAAACAGAAAATCGTAGATTTACTTGGCACCTTACCAAACAATAAACGATTATCTATTACACCAGATAGAGGTAAAGAGTTTTCTAAACATCCAGAAATTACGTCAGAGTTAGATAACATTCCATTTTATTTTCCTGATCCTCATTCCCCTTGGCAACGTGGAACTAATGAAAATACAAATGGATTGATTAGAGAATATATAGCCAAAGGTATTGATATTGATAACATTACAGAAGAACAAATAGAACACTATGTTTATAAGTTGAATACACGTCCTCGTAAACGATTTGATTGGAAAACACCAGCAGAGCTTTTCAATGATAAGGTGTTGCACTTAATTTGACAATTGAAGATATAAATAACCATGGAATCACATCGTTATTCCATGGTTATTTATTGTTCTAATCATACAATTTTCTCTCTAATCTTGCCAGAGATGTAATCCACGATACCGACCATAATTACTAAGCCGATTAATATAATTCCGACACGATCCCATGAACGTGTCTGCAAGGCAAAGATTAATGGTGTACCGATACCTCCTGCACCGATTAAGCCTAAGATGGACGCCGAACGCAAGTTCAACTCAAAACGGTAAAGAATTAATGACATGAAAGTCGGCAAGATTTGCGGGATGACCGCAAATACTAATGTTTTAATTTTATTTGCGCCGCATGCTTTAAGCGATTCGGTTGCACTTAAATCGATATTTTCAATATCCTCTGCGAAGAGTTTTCCAAGCATCCCTACTGAATGAATACCGAGTGCCAACACGCCTGAAAATGATCCTGGTCCTACTGCTTTGATAAAGATTAAAGCCATTACGATTTCAGGAAAGACTCTGATAATACTTAAGATAAATTTGCTTGTGCCTGTGACTGGGCGGAGTTTGACAATATTCTTTGCGCCTAAGAACGCTAAAGGAATACAGATAATCGCAGCTAATATTGTTCCGACTACTGCAATCGCAAAGGTTTCTAACAAACCATGAAGCAAGTCTTCTCCGCCTTTTTGATAGACAAAGCCCCAATCCGGATGAGTTAGTCCTTGTAATATCGAACCGAGAATTTGACGGGATTTGTCTTTGATTTCTAAAGCAGGCATACCGGCAAAAGCCCAAATCAAAAGTGCCGCAACCACTAGTGCTGTTAAGGTATATTTGATTTTCTTCTGCTTATTGCTGTAGTTGTTCAATAACTCTGTTTTACTCATTGTCGTCATGTGAGTTGCTCCCTCACTTTCGAACTGATGAAGTCAATAATGACTACAATCAATAGTGTAAATAAGATAATCACTGCTGTTTTATCGTATTGGAACAGGCCGAGTGTTTGGTCATAAAAGAGACCGATACCGCCGGCACCGACTAAACCAAGTACCGCAGCTGCACGAATATTAATTTCAAAGGCGAATAATACATAAGACACATAAGAAGCGAGTGCCTGCGGAACGACACCGAACAAAATCCATTTGGTTTTATTCGCCCCTACTGCCGTCATGGCTTCTAAAGGGCCTGGATCAATCGCTTCTAAAACTTCATATAATAACTTTGCGACGATACTGATAGTTAATACAATTACCGCGAGCACCCCTGGAATTTGGCCAATCCCAAAAACCGCAACGAAAATAGCCGCAAGTAATAAATCCGGTATCGTACGCACAATGTTCAGCACGAAACGTGCCGGCATTGCTATCCATTTCGTACGTGAGATATTCTTGGCACATAATAATGCAATGGGTACTGCAATAATAGAACCGATAAATGTACCTACGATTGCCATACGAATCGTATCTAACATTGGATTCAATATCTGAGATAAATAACTTAAATCCGGCGGAAACATATCTGTAAATAAGACACCGATTTGAGGCAAGCCGTATAATAAATCACCGATACTAAATCCCGTATAAGTCAAACTCCATATTACTAAGAAAAGTACAAGGACTGCACTGAAAGTCGTCTTAAACGATTTCTTGTTATTTAACATCGACGCATAATCTTTCGCATGATCCATGCTAATTCACTCCTAACTTCTCTTCGTCTTGAATAGAACGGCCGTAAATTTCATTAAAGGCTTCATCTGTTGCACGCTCAACAGGGCCATCAAAGACCAATTGACCATCGCGCAAACCAATAATACGTGTGCCGTATTCACGTGCTAAATCTACAAAGTGCAAGTTGATAATAATTGTGATACCTAATTCTTGATTAATACGCTTCAAATCATCCATCACTTGTTTAGTTGTTAAGGGATCTAATGAAGCAACAGGCTCATCTGCTAAAATAATCGCAGGTTCTTGGCATAAAGCTCTTGCAATAGAAATACGCTGTTGCTGACCGCCGGATAATTCATCAGAACGTGATTTATACTTATCTAAAATATTGACGCGGTCTAAAGCTTCTAATGCTTTGATTTTGTCTTCCTTCGGAAATAGACCGAGAATCATTTTCCAAGTCGGATGATAGCCGACACGTCCGCTGAGTACATTACGCATCACCGAAGAACGTTTGACTAAGTTGAAATTTTGGAAAATCATACCGATATTTCTGCGCATTTCAAGCAGTTGATTGCCGCTGGCTTTAGTCATCGATTTGCCGTCAATCAGAATTTCCCCTTCTGTAATATCATGCAGCCGATTGATAGAACGCAGTAATGTCGATTTTCCTGAACCTGACAAGCCGACAATGACTGCGAAATCACCCTTTTCAATATTTAAATTAATACGGTCTAAACCGACATGACCGTTACTATAAACTTTGCGTACATCTTTAAATTCAATTTGACTCATACTCATTTCCTTTCCTTCTCGCTTTAATACAAAGCGAGCGTATTCAACGGACTCAATGTGCTCTTGCAAGCCTCACTGCGTTGAAATACGCTCATTAAAATGGTGTGATGGAGAACATCTGTTTGCTTTGTGCTTACTTCATTTCTTTGACTTTTTTATCGTATTCTCTAACGATATCGAAGTTTTCATCTTTGCTGTCTACGTAGTTTTCATGAGAGTAAACTTCACTGATGACTTTGTGTCCCTCTTTTGTTTTCGCAATATCTTTAAAGGCTTTTTTCAGTTTGTCGCGGAATTTTGAATCCATATCGCTGCGCACTGAGATTGTGTCGTTTGGAATCGGTTTAGTTAATTTTAAAATTTTAGTTTCATCAAAGACTTTAGGTTCGTCTTTTTTCACGATTTTACGTGCATCGTTGAATACAGCTGCCGCATCTACATCGCCGTTCATTAATGAAATGACTGCTTGGTCATGACCTTTCATGTTCACAACTTTCATGTCTTTTAAGACATTTACGCCTTCTTTGTCTAATTCAACAAGCGGGAAAGTATACCCTGCAGTTGAAGTCACATCTTGCAGCGCGATTTTTTTGCCTTTTAAATCTTTAACACTTTTAATACCTGAATCTTTTTTAACAAGAATTTCTGATTTATAGTCCTTTGTAAGTTCTTTTGAATCTGAACCGTCCTTATTCACTCCGAAACGTTGTGCTTGAAGCAATACATCCGCCGCTTTTTGATCGTGCGCTAATGTATAAGCTGTCGGAGGTAAGAAACCAACATCTACTTTTTTAGATTTCATCGCTTCAACAATTGTGTTGTAGTTCGTTGAAACTGAAACTTTCACTGGGATATCTAACTCTTTAGATAATAATTTTTCTAACGGTTTTGCTTTCGCTTCCAACTTATCTGCGTTTTGAGAAGGGACAAATTGAACTGTTAATTCTTTAGGTTTGTAATCCCCGCTGCCTCCCTCTTTATCACTTTCTTTCTTATTGTCTAAAGAACTGCCGTTGCCGCAAGCGGATACGAATAAAATAACTGCCATCATTAAAGCGAAGAGTGACTTTAACGCATGTTTCTTTCTCATTCAACATTCCTCCATATGTATTGCGATGTGTTACACATTTATTATATGAGTGAATTAAAGTAAAAAACAACACAATATTTGTGTAGATTGAGTAAATAATTTATGCAATGTTGATTATCTTTAAATTATTTGAAACTTTAGTTAAGTTATCGTAAATCTTAAATTTATCGAATGTAACTTTCTAGAATTACGAATATAATGAAAGGACAAGTAAATAAAAATAAATACATAACCATTTTAGGAGGAACATTCAATTGAAAGTAATCCATCGTTACGTCGCAAGTTCTGTTTTGATCGCATCTACACTACTCAGTGCATCACCTGATACATACGCACAAAGTACCACTGATGCACCGACTATCGGAGAAGCTGAAAAAGGCAAAGTACTTATGGATAATTCACATGCCCAAACCGCAGGTGCGGCAGATTGGGTCTTAGACGGCGGCTTTTCTGATTATGCCAACCAAATCGCAAAGCAAGGTTATCAAGTGAAAGAATTACGCGGACAGGCAAGTATCACGCCTGAAAAGTTAAAAGACACAAAGATTCTAGTCATTCCTGAAGCGAATACACCTTTCAAATCTTCTGAACAACAAGCTATGGTTGATTTTGCAAAACAAGGCGGCAGTATTATTTTCATTTCTGATCACTACAACGCAGACCGCAACTTGAACCGAATTGATTCATCTGAAGCCATGAACGGCTATCGCCGCGGTGCATACAACGATATGACCAAAGATATGTCGCAAGATGAAAAGCAGTCAGAGGCTATGCAAGGCGTAAACAGTTCTGATTGGTTAGCTGAAAACTTTGGTGTACGCTTTAGATACAATGGTTTAAATAATCTTACAACGAAAAATATGGTAACAGGCAAAGATGCGATGGGCATCACAGATAATGTCAACAGTGTGTCTATGCATGCAGGTTCAACGTTAGCCATTACTGACCCTGATAAAGCAAAAGGCATTATTTATACACCTGAAGGTTTATCTTCAGAACAAAAATGGTCGCATGCGGTAGATCAAGGTGTCTATGCCGGAGGCGGTAAAGCTGAAGGACCTTATGTCGCGGTGTCTAAAGTCGGCAAAGGCAAAGCGGCATTCATCGGCGATTCATCTTTAGTTGAAGACAGTACACCTAAATATAAACGAGAAGACAGCGGAGATACAAAGAAAACTTATGACGGCTTTAAAGAAGCAGATAATCAGCAATTGCTCTCTAACTTAACAACATGGCTCGGCAAACAAGAAGATGCCGAAACGATAACAGCGCTCGGTGTTTCAAAAGACCAAGCCACACCATTGAAAGATTTCGAACAGCCAAAGCAATCAACAGAACCGCAAAAAGAACCTTGGTCAGAACCTAAAGCAGGCTATAAATGGTACGATCCATCAACTTTTGCGGCTGGCAGCTATGGAGGCTCACAATCTGAAACTCCAAAAGAAGAGCAGCCTTCATCACCAGATGAGGATACAAGCAGTACATCTATCAATACGAATGGCATTGCATTCGATGTGCCTGAACAACTTCAAGCAGGACAAACATTTACTATCAAAATCCAATTTAAAGGTCAGCCTGCCAACCAAACTTTAAACGATTTGCGTGCCGGTATTTATGCAGATGGCGGACGCCAGCTTGCGACATTCGGCACACAATCATCACCAGGGTATAGTGCAGCACAATCTGTTCAAACAGACAGTGACGGCAATGCGACACTGTCCTTGAAAGGTCAAACAATATCTGATGCTTCAGGGTCTGCACACTTGCGTTTAAAACAAGGTTCGCATAACCTGAAAACACAATCTATAACGATTAACTGATACGCACATAGGGGGATTTTACATTGACACAACTTGCATTCTATATCGTCAGCGATGTACACGGCTATCTCTTTCCAACTGACTATCAAGACAAGACACAACGATTACCGATGGGGCTCTTGCATACCAAAGCCATCATAGAAGAAGATAGTGCACAGTACAAAAACACGATTCGTATAGATAATGGCGACTTTCTTCAAGGATCGCCTATCGGACATTATCTTGCGAAAGAAAGAGAATCTGCAGAACAGCTGGCGGCGATTTATAATCAATTCGTTTTTGACTTAGGTGTAATCGGAAATCATGAGTTTAATTTCGGCTTAAATTATCTCAAAGACACACTAGCAGATTTAGATTATCCAGTCTTATCTGCGAACATTTTAGAAAACGGCGAACCCTTCACTGGTCATGGTGTCACGTATTTACAAAGAGAGGGATTAACGATTGGCGTGATTGGTTTAACTACACAATATATCCCGCATTGGGAGAAAGCAGAATACATTGAAGGTCTGACATTTGAAAGTGCTGAAAGCACATTGGCACAGTGGCTGCCTGAAGTCAGAGCCAAATCTGATATTGTAGCAGTATGTTACCACGGCGGGTTTGAAAGAGATTTAGAAAGCGGTGCGCCTACGGAAGCCTTAACTGGAGAAAATGAAGGTTATGCATTACTCGACCGCTTCCACACCGACATCGACCTCTTAATCACCGGCCACCAGCATCGTGAAATCGCACAAGTCATTCACGGTGTCCCAGTCATCCAGCCTGGTTCTAAAGGCAATACTGTCGGCAAAATTGTCTTAGACTACCATGATCAAGGTGTGCATCATGCGACTGCACAGCTTTTAACTGATGATAATCCTGATAAAGCTGTACTGACAGATGAGCTTCAGCAATTCAGCGATTATATTGAACAATGGCTAGATGCCCCAATCACTTTATTATCTGAAGATATGGTCGTTGAAGATCAATTTAAAGCACGCACTGCACCGCATCCATACCTTAACTTCTTGAATTACATCTTAATGGAAGCAAGCAATGCTCCGATTGCGGCATCTGCCTTATTTGATTTATCACGCGGCTTTAAAGGCGAAGTCACAATGCGGGATGTCTTAAACAACTATCCGTTCCCTAATACATTCAATGTACTGAAACTCAGCGGACAAGATATTAAAGATGCTTTGGAACAAACAGCTGAATACTTTGAAGTACAAGACCAAGAAGTCATTGTGAACCCTGAATATGTTGAACCCAAGCCTCAGCATTACAATTATGATATTTGGTCAGGTATTGCCTATACTATCAAAGCAGGCAATCCTAAAGGCGAACGTATTACACGTTTGACCCATCAAGGACAGCCGATTGCTATGCATCAAACTTATGAAGTCGTACTGAATAATTACCGTGCTGTCGGCGGCGGCAACTATCCAATGTTCAGTGAAGATAAAATCATCAAATCGATTCCGACTGAAGGTGCACAGCTGATTATTGATTACTTGCAAGCACATCCTGAATTGGATATTCCGAATGTGACAGATTTCAAAGTTGAAGTATAGATTACATTAAAGACAAACACAGCCCCCGCATTCAATACGGAGGCTGTGTTTCATTCTTATATCAAAATTTTTATGCTGCTTCTGATAAACTGTCGACTAATTCTTTCACTGCTTTTGCATAGTTGTATTTTTCTTCTAAGAGTTTGTATGAAAGTTCATTCACACTTTTATCGACATGCGGTACTTGTGAG
>NZ_JALCVE010000001.1:0-375041 GCF_022690565.1 Staphylococcus sp. acrmy
TCTTTTCCGTCGGCGCCTTTTGGAATTGTCATAACTTTACCGTCTGTGAAGTGAACGACTTTGTTTCCATCGTTATCTGTTTCGATATTTGTAATGCCGATTGATGTTCCGTCTTGACCGTTTTCACCACGATCACCTTTAGCACCTTTTGGTATTGTGATTGTCTTACCATCAGTAAACGTTACTATTGTGTCGCCTGCTTCGTTAACTTCTGCTTTCGCAATACCTACTGATGTGCCATCATGTCCGTCTTGGCCATTTTGTCCATCTCGGCCATTTTCGCCCTTGTCACCTTTTTCACCTTTTGGTATTGTGACTGATTTGCCATCACTGAAGTGAACAACTTTATTGCCATCGTTATCCGTATCAATATTTGTAATGCCAATTGATGTACCATCTTGACCGTCTCGACCGTCTTTACCGTCGGCACCTTTGTCACCCTTAGCACCTTTTGGTATTGTGATTGTCTTACCATCGGTAAATGTCACAATTGTGTCGCCTACTTCGTTAACTTCTGTTTTCGCAATACCAACTGATGAGCCATCATGTCCGTCTTGACCGTTTTGACCGTCTTTACCATCAACACCTTTATCACCTTTTGGTATTGTGACTGATTTGCCATCACTGAAGTGGACAACTTTATTACCATCACCATCTGTTTCTGTGCTTGTGATTGTAACTGATGTTCCGTCTTGACCATCTTTTCCGTCGGTGCCTTTTGGTATTGTCATGACTTTGCCATCTGTGAAGTGAACGACTTTGTTTCCATCGTTATCTGTTTCGATATTTGTGATACCAATCGAAGTACCGTCTTGACCACTTTCGCCACGATCACCTTTGTCACCCTTAGCACCTTTTGGTATTGTAATCGTCTTACCATCAGTAAAGGTTACAATTGTATCGCCTGCTTCGTTGACTTCGGTTTTCGCAATACCAACTGATGTGCCATCATGTCCGTCTTGGCCATTTTGTCCATCTTTACCATCGACACCTTTGTCACCTTTGTCACCTTTTGGTATTGTGACTGATTTGCCATCACTGAAGTGAACAACTTTGTTGCCATCTCCATCTGTTTCCGTGCTTGTGATTGTAACTGATGTTCCGTCTTGGCCATTTTCACCTTTATCGCCTTTAGGAATTGTCATGACTTTACCATCTGTGAAGTGAACGACTTTGTTTCCATCGTTATCTGTTTCGATATTTGTGATACCAATTGATGTTCCGTCTTGACCGTTTTCACCACGATCACCTTTGTCGCCTTTAGCGCCTTTTGGTATTGTAATCGTCTTACCATCGGTAAACGTTACAATTGTATCGCCTGTTCCGTTGACTTCAGTTTTCGCGATACCTACCGATGTTCCGTCTTGGCCTTTTTCACCACGATCGCCTTTGTCGCCTTTAGCACCCTTTGGTATTGTGATTGTCTTACCATCGGTAAACGTTACAATTGTGTCGCCTGCTCCGTTGACTTCGGTTTTTGCAATACCTACCGATGTTCCATCATGTCCATCTTGACCATTTTGTCCATCTCGGCCATTGTCGCCTTTTTCACCTTTTGGAATAGTTACTGATTTGCCATCACTGAAGTGAACAACTTTATTACCATCTTTATCTGTTTCGATGTTTGTGATTGTAATCGAAGCGCCATCTTGACCATTATCGCCACGGTCGCCTTTGTCCCCTTTAGGAATTGTCATTGTTTTTCCATCAGTAAAATGTACAACTTTATTGCCATCTTTATCTGTTTCGATATTTGTAATACCTATTGATGTGCCATCATGACCGTCTTGTCCATCGCGTCCGTTGTCCCCACGATCGCCTTTAGCGCCTTTTGGAATAGTCATTGTTTTATCATCAGTAAAGGTAACCACAGTATCGCCATTGTCTTTAGTAGTGATTGATTTAATGCCGATTGATGTTCCATCTTCTCCTTTTTCACCTTTTGGAATTGTCATTGTTTTTCCATCAGTAAAGTGAACGATTTTGTTACCATCTTTATCTGTATCGATGTTTGTGATACCAACTGATGTTCCGTCTTCACCTTTTGGTCCTTTTGGAATTGTCATGACTTTGCCGTCAGTGAAATGAACAACTTTATTTCCTTCATTATCAGTATCGATATGCGTGATACCAATTGATGTACCATCTTGGCCATTATCGCCTTTTTCACCTTTAGGGATGGTCATCGTTTTTCCATCAGTGAAGTAGACAATCTTATTTCCATCACTATCTGTATCAATTTTCGTGATACCAATTGATGTTCCGTCATGACCATCTTGGCCATTCTCACCGCGCTCACCTTTGTCGCCTTTTGGAATTGTCATTGTTTTTCCGTCAGTAAACGTCACAACTGTATCGCCATTAGATTCTTTATTGATAGTATCAATGCCTACTGATGTGCCATCTCGACCCGGTTTGCCAGCTGGAATTATTATTGAAGAATCATCACTGAATTCCACAGTTGTATTACCATCATTATCTTTTGTAATACGTTTAACAGTGATTGATTGGCCTGGAGCACCTGTATCACCTTTTTCACCTTTGTCGCCTTTTGGTCCGGCTACACCTTGGGCACCTTTGTCACCTTTCGGTCCGGCTACACCTTGTGCACCAGTTTCACCTTTGTCGCCTTTGTCTCCTTTTGCGCCTTTAGGAATACTAATTGTTGTACCGTCACTAAATTGCACAATTGTGTTTCCATTTGGATCTACTGTTGTACTTGTAATAGTGATTGATTTTCCTGCAGGACCTTGTGCGCCCGTCTCACCTTTATCGCCTTTTGGTCCAGCTGGTCCTCTTGCACCTGTTGCTCCTTGAGCTCCAGTATCACCTTTGTCGCCTTTATCACCTTTCGGTCCGGCTTGGCCACGTGCCCCTTCTGGTCCTCGTGCGCCTGTATCGCCCTTATCACCTTTATCTCCCTTGTCACCTTTTGGAATACGGATTGTTCTACCATCACTAAATTCAATGACATGATCACCCGTTTTAGCATCATGGTAATCATTTGTAATCGTTACAGAACTTCCGTCTCTTCCAGGTAACCCATCAGGTACGAAGAAGTGACTAATTTGTTGACCAGTTGTAGCATTAGTAATTGTAACCCAGCTACCTGGTTTATGATTATCTTGACCGCGTACTACATTCGTATTGATATCTGGTGTTCTACCGTCTCTTGGTACGATCGTTTTACCTGGGCTACTGTTCTTACCATTCAAAGTGGCTACCGCTGTAATATGGTCGCCTTGTTGTAATGTGTAATTAGGTAAGGTATAGCTAAAGTGTCCAGTATTATCAGCAGTCGTATTGTATTGTTTACCACCAACATTAATCTTAACTTGAGCGTTAGGACTTGTTTCACCACTGACTACGTTAGTGCCTGAAAGTTGTGGTTCCACAATTGGTGCAAGTGGGCCATTGATATTAGAATCATCCACTTGTCCAATACCAAGTTTAACGATTTTATTTACTGCTGGTTCATTATCATATGTTTCTTTAACGAATCTTCCGATAACTTCATTTTTATATTTTACTACTGAATAAAGCACACCACGTTTCCCATTACGTCCCTCTTGTTGTACGACTTGTTGACCTAATGGAACATCTTTAGAAATGACGTACTCAATTTGGAAAGGTGTCGTTTCTACTTCTGATGCATCATCCGTTGTAATAATATTTTCTTCAGGTTTGTTCGTAACTTGGACGCTTGTTGAGCCGTAAAAATAGTTATCATGTGATGTTGGTTCTGCTTTACCAGTACCTGTTTGGAACATCATCACATTCCCATTGAAACTTAAGTCACCATTCCAATCACGTACTGGAAGACTAAAGCGATATTCTACACGTCCATCTTTTCCTACAGCATATTTGTTAATAGAGATTCTAGAATTTAATCCATAACCTGCTGGATAACTCGGATGGGAGCCTCTATTCATTTCAATAGTCCCAGAGTTACCAGTAACACCAGTTACGTTATAATTTCCTTGAATTGAACTTGGTACATTATAACCTGAACCAAAGTTAAAACCGCCTAAATCTGCGTTATGAGCAGGTTCAGGAGCTGAGCGATTGACTTTCCATGTGATAGTAAAATTCATGCGATTCGCACGACGGTTAGGTTGAACTTGTACAGTATAATGCGCGGGTGTTTGTGAGAACGAAGTAATTCCATCCCCATTAATTGTGAGTCCTGAATTTGGATCAATACCAATAACACGTTTTAAATCTTCTAATGAATTAACTTCAGTATTATTAATATTAGCGCCTTCACCTGTAGATCTCACTGCATAGGTAGTAAATATCGATGCCTTTTCTTTAGCATATTGTAGACCTGCATACATTATAGTCTGAAATACTGCTTTGGCATCAGTAGAAGTGTAGTCAATATCTGCACGTTTAAGTATTTCTTCTACATCATTACTATCATATGAGTCTGAAAGTAAATCATGTACGAGTTGACTTTTATCGCTTGCATTATTATATCTATCTACAAATTCTTGAGGGACTTCTATTTCATCAGCACTATCCTCACTCATTTCTCGTGTAGACGTAGTCGTTGTGTCGTCAGAGGCTTCTCTAGTTGCTGAACGAGTGCTAATTGCTCTACTTTCATTTAAATCTTTTTCACTATTATTAGTCGTATTTGTTTCTTCGTTAGTAGTTGTTTTTTCGTCAGTAGTTGTTTCAGTTGAATTTGGTGTCGCTTGTTCTTCATTTTTTGAAAAGTTCTGATTTGAAGCATTATCATGTTTATTAACGTTTTCTTTATCTTCTGTTACAACATTTTTATTATTATCAGTTTGAGTAGTATTTGTTACAGTGGGTGTTTGAATTGAATCTTTGTTTGAGGGAGAGTTTGTCGTAGACGTTGAGTCAGAGGTTGGCTCAGTCCTTGCTTTCTCCTTAGATGTCTGTGTCGAAGGCTCTGAGTCGCCTTGGACGTTCTTGTTGTCTTTATTTGTTTCATTGGTTATCACTTCATCCGGTTGAGCGGTCGGAGAAGTTGTTTCAGTTGTTTGTTGTTCAGATGTATGAGCACCATCTTCACTTTGGGCTTGAGCTTCATTGCTTATACCGAATATTAAGGTCGAACCTAAGAGAATTGAAGCCGTACCAATAGTAAATTTCCTAATAGAATAGTAATTATATCTATTCAAAAATGATCCTACTTTTTGTTTAGATTTTGGTTTCAAATATTTCACGTCCTTGTTGTAGATTCTAGTTGTGTAACTTTCAATAGAATAGCACCTTTTCGAATTAAGTACAATACTATTTTATATATATTCTATTTATAATTATAATAACATTCTATTCAAACCTAAAAAATTTATAATAACAAGAAAAAGAATCTAGAACATTTGTATGAATAATGTTCCAGATTCTTGATTAATCAGTTATTTCACTTCTTCAGCAACGAATATTTTACGTTTTTCCCATACGCCAGTGTTCTCATTATAATCATCACACGTAATTAAAGTAAGTTGGTTCTTTTTACCTTTATGCTCATCTAACACTTCCACGTCCTCTGGGTTAACATCGCGAATACTTGTCATTTTATATTTACGTGTTTCGTTGCCTATTTTAAAGGTCACTTTACTTCCTTTTTTTGCAGCTTTTAAATTTGTAAATTGATAATTGGGTCGATCAATAAATGTATGACCTGCTATTGAAATATTTTGGTCATCTAATGATTCATCTTCTTCCGCGAAACTTACACCACGATTTAATTGTTCTGGCGTAGCTGGTCCAGGATAAACAGGTTCTTTAATATCTGCGTCAGGTATGCTTATGTATCCTGTCATTTTAGATTTATCTTTTGATATCGTAGGCTTTTCTTGCTTGCTTGATTGCTGTTTTGAATCATTTTTATCGTATTGTTCAATTTTATTATCTTTATCTTTCTGTTGTAAGTAATTATCGATGTGAGGTTTCGCAAACAAATATACTGCGACTAGAATTAATATTACACCTACAATTGTCATCAATCTATTAGTCCAATTTTTCATTGATGATACTCCTTTAATCATAACTTTGTTAGCTCATAGTATAACATTATTATTTCACTATATTAATTTATTTTTTTCATTTATTACGCAAAATTTTTATCGTCCATTTGCTTGCTATTCCCTTTTTAATTTAAAATAAGGTCAACAAGGAGGTAAAGCCGTGATTAGAAATATTGAACGCAAAGATTTGCCTGCTATATTAGATATCTATAATGATGCCATATTAAATACTACTGCTGTATATACCTATGATGCTCAACAACTTAGCGATCGCGAGGCTTGGTTCGAATCAAAAGTATTAGCGAATGAACCAATATTTGTTTATGAGTTAAACAATAAAGTGGTTGGTTTTTCAACTTATGGACAATTTAGAAACTGGCCAGCTTATTTATACACGATTGAACATTCAATTTATGTAGATCATTCACATCGTGGCAAAGGTATTGCAACTCAATTACTTCAACATTTAATCGAGCATGCGAAACAAAAAAATTATAGAACGATAGTAGCGGGTATAGATGCTTCGAATTTTGATAGCATTCATTTACATGAAAAATTAGGATTTACTCATGCCGGGACTCTAAAAAATGTCGGTTATAAATTTGAAGATTGGTTAGATTTGGCGTTTTATCAACTTGATTTGAAAAATGACTAAAACTTCACATTTATTAAAACTAAAGGAGGCTAGAACAGTTACCCAGTAACAGTTCTAGCCTCTTGATTATAGGCGTTGAAATGAGTATGTGAAAATCATACTTACTTCATCTTTAGTCAACTATGCCCTTAAGTAAGCCTTATGACAGCCTTAAAATTATAATATCTTTCTGTCTCGCTCTCTTGTTGTATTTTGAATTTCTTCTTGAACTTCTTCTCGAATTTTTTCCCTTAATTCGTTAATTTGCTTCTTCTTTTTATCCGCAATAACAAAACGTGCATAATGTACTAGGAATACTACAATCATACTTAATGACATTGATTGCAATAACAGATTCTCCCATGTCCCTGTTTGTGTAAAATAGTACGTCATCGTTGTGTTAATGACAAATGCTAAAAAGATGATACTGAGTCTAACCATACCATCATCCCCTTTTGAGTTATTTTATACTCAAGGGTGAAATTTTGCAATATTATTTTTAATTTTTCAGATAAGGACATATGTACTATTAAACATGTAAAAAGTAAATGACCAAGGTCAATGAACAGGCTATCGCATTTATATAAATTTACTTAATTTTCAAAGATAACAAAAAACCATTCCTGAATGTGCAAATGACATTCAAGAATGATAATTGGTTGATATTAAGAAAAGCTATTAACTGTGCCTGCGCCAGTTTCGCCAAAGATTTTTTGTTTAATTGCTTCGCCAGTTGGTGTGCCAGCTAAACCGCCAAGACCAGTTTCTCTAAGTTCTGCTGGTAATCCACGACCAATTTTATCCATAGCTTCGATTACTTCGTCAACAGGAATTCTGCTTTCAACACCTGCTAATGCTAAGTCTGCTGAAATTAATGCGTTACCTGAACCGATTGCATTACGCATAACGCAAGGGATTTCAACTAATCCTGCTACTGGGTCACATACAAGACCTAGTAAGTTACTGATTGCTAATGCCATTGCATGACCTGAAGCTTCAGGTTCGCCACCGAATACTGCTACTGCGGCAGCTGCTGCCATAGCTGATGCTGAACCAACTTCTGCTTGGCAACCGCCTGTAGCACCGGCAACGCTTGCGTTGTTGGCAACAACACGACCGAATAATGAAGAAACGAATAAGAAGTCTACCATTTGTTCTTCAGTTAAATCGTGTGTTTTTTCTAATTTGAATAATACACCAGGAATGGTACCCGAGGATCCTGCTGTTGGAGTTGCACAAATGATACCCATTGCTGCGTTAACTTCGTTTGTAGCTACGGCACCTTTCACTGCTTCAACCATTTCATGGCCTGATAAAGCATGGTTATTATCGTTATACTTAGCTAGTTTAATAGCGTCTTGGCCTGTATAGCCTGTTACACTTTTAACACCTTCGCCTGTAGTCCCTTTAACTACGGCATCGCGCATAACTTCTAAGTTTTGTTTCATTGTTTCTCTAACTTCTTCACGAGATTTACCTGAAAGGTTCATCTCTTCTTGAATCATAATATCTGCAAAAGACATCTTGTTTTCAACTGCGTAGTCTATAGTTTCTCTAATTGAATCAAACATCTTTAATCCCCCTCTATTTAATATAGGATACGTTTAAGTGACTATATTTGTCTTTGATTTGGTCTAACGTTGATTCAGATATTGCTTTAGCTAGTGTTAATACAACTAAGCTATTGTTTTCGCCCGTTTCTGTCAATTCGTCATCAATACTTGCACCAAGTTCATTAATATCATTTAATAAGTGATTGACCTCTGATTTATTTGCCGCCCCATCTATTTCTAAGATAGGTAAACCGTGGTCAAATTCAACTTCTTGTCCTTCTACATTAATTCTTCTTAATTTAATGGTACCGCCACCGATTGAGTTACCGATAACTTCAATATGACGTCCATTTGCTTCAGCAACGATGTGTGCACAGTTAGGGTGTCCACCGATGCTGTCGCCATCTTCTTCTATAATTTCTACGTCAATGCCTTGATCTCTTGCAATTGTTAAAGCGTCTTTAATACGGCTATCAAATGTGCTATAACCCATTGCGCCACCAACAATTGCTAAATCTGTGCCGTGACCTTGATGTGTTTTAGCGAACGATTCATAGTAATGAATTGTTAATTTTTCTGCTTGCATTCCGCCTAATACTGCATATGCAGCATTACCGATTTTAACAGCACCTGCTGTGTGAGAACTTGAAGGTCCCATCATGACAGGGCCAATGATATCAAATGCACTTTGATAATCGTAGCTTTTTTTAGTAGCCATTATTAAACACTCTCCTTAGGTTGTTTCTGTTTACTAGGCATTTTAATAGTCATATCCATTAAGTTGAATTTTTTAATTAAAGTACTGAAGATAAACGCCAATACAATACTTACTACTGCAACTGCAATGATTGTAATTACTGATCTAACTGCGTCGTTAAATCCGAATAATACGATTGCACCTGCAATTGGTGTAGCCATACCTTTAACACCGATTACTAGTCCACTGAATGTTACGATACAAGCATTTACAACACCGATAATTGCGTTAGTTCCGTATAATTGTACTGGATATTTTGCGATTAAGTCGATTTGAGTTAATGGTTCAATACATACTGCGAATGCTTTAGATTTGCCTCCAATGTTAAGTCTGTTGAATAATACAAAGTTAACGAATGAAGAACCTGTACATGTTAATGCACCGATAGCCATTGGTACGCCAGTTAATCCTAATAAACTAGTTAATACCATTGAACTTAGTGGTGTCATTCCCGTTACTGGGATAACTAAACCTAAGATAACCGCTAATGCGTAAGGGTTACTGTCTCCAACTGATGTTACTGCGCCACCGATTTGATGTAAGATAGCCATAACTCCTGGGCTAATTACAGTTGCTAAACCGAACGCAATTGCTGGAGCGAATAAAATCACAACAATTAAGTCTAAACCTTCTGGTACTTTCTTTTCAACAAATTTAATTCCAAATGAAATGATGTATGCTGCGATAAATGCTGGTAATAATTTAAAGTCATGTAATACTAAACCAACAATTACTGCGAATACAGGTGAGATACCAAGTTTAAGTCCAGTTAAGATACCTACTGCTACACCTGCTAAGCTTCCTGCTAAATCACCAATTGTTTGAAAGAATTCAATATGAAATACGCCACCAATAGCGTAACTTAGAAACGCTTGTGGTAAGAATGTTGCACAAGCAGCTCCCGATAGAGCTTGTAATCCTTGTTTGCCGTATGGCGCAAAGTTTAAGAATAACGTCATAACGACAAGTACGAGTACGAGTGTTCCCACTCCTAAAATAATGTTCATTCCCCAAAACCTCTTTCTAATTATTTATTAGCCATTGACATAGTACACCCTATAGAAACCGATTTCAAGATTTCTCTAGAATGAAATGAGGCTAATATGTGAAATAAATCACATTTAGGTACTTTTTGAGGGCTAAAAATTTTCATTTTGAAAAACTTTGTAAACTAATAATTAATTATCCACGTTTTAAATTGTCTATCGGTGAAACGTATGATCTACTAGTTCGATATTTGCCAAGAAAATATATTGTACACTTCACTATTTGTACATCTACTTTAACATCTATAACGCATTTACCCATAAATTCTGCTCACTTTTGTATTTAAAATAAGGTTGTAATTATCCAAAATACTTATTTTTTCACTAAAAAAGAGCAAAGACCATAATTTTTAGTCTTTACTCTTTATATAATGTATATTGTTTATATTAATCGTCAATTTTTAATAATTCTTCTGTAAGTTGATGTGTCTGTTGATAGATTTGACGGTAGACATTATAGTAAGCTTCATACTTGTCATGGCTCTCTTTATTAGGTTCAAATGTACGGTCAACCTCAATAAATTGAGCGACACAGTCATCGAATGAGTTAAACCATTCTAAACCGTATGCGGCAATCATGGCCGCTCCCATACTAGGTCCTTCTTCATGTTTTAATTTTCTAATCGTAGCATTAAAAATATCGGCTTGCATTTGTAGCCAAAATTCACTCTTTGCGCCGCCACCGATTGACGTAATGTGCGTGATTTCTTTACCCGCTTCTCTTATTAACTGAATAGAATCATAAAGTGAGAAGGTAATGCCTTCAAGTACAGCGCGTGCAAAGTCAGCTTTCGTATGGCTACCACTAATACCAATAAAACTTCCACGAATAAACGCGTCACCATGAGGTGTACGTTCGCCGGCTAAGTATGGCGCAAATAACAGATGATTAGCTCCAATCTGGGACGTGCTTGCTTGTTTCACAATATCGTCGAATGACTGGTCTTCAAAGAATGTCTTCTTCAACCAATTTAAACTATAGCCTGCCGCAAGTGTTACCCCCATCGCATAGAACGTTTCAGGTACGCTGTGATCAAAGAAATGAATGCTATTACGATACTCAGTGTAACTCTCACTTTCAACGTTAAGTACGACACCTGAGGTACCTATACTGCATAATGTGTCGTTGTCATTAATAATTCCGGCACCGATCGCTCCACAAGCGTTGTCGCCACCTCCTGCGAAGACTTTAACTTTCTCAGTAAAGCCAACTTCTTGAGCAAGTTCAGAACGCACATGGCCTACGCAAGCCGTTGAACGAACTAAAGGAGGGTAAATATCTCCAATTCCGAATTGTGTACCTACGTCGCGTGCCCAATCATGTGTTTCTGGATTAAGTAAGAGTGTGCTTGCCGCATCAGAATATTCCATGTGAATTTCTCCAGTTAAATAATAGCGCACATAATCTTTAGGCAACATAAAGACACTTACTTGGTCCCATATATCTGGTTCATGTTGTTTAACCCATAACATCTTAGGCATAGTAAAGCCTTCTAATATTGGATTTCCATTTAATCTTTCGCCATAGACCTCTTTAATTTGACGACATTGTTCTGAATTACGTGTGTCATTCCATAGTATTGCATGTCGCACAGGTTGATGTTGGGCATCTAAGGCTACTAAGCCATGCATTTGTCCTGAAAATGAGACCCCTTTAACGACACGTTGAGCCATTTGAGAAGATTGGGTGATGTTTTTAATGCCTTGTGTGACCGCTTCTACCCATTCTTTAGGGTCTTGCTCACTATAACCAGCACGTGTTTGAATTAACGTTAACGGTTCACTCGTCGAAGCTACGACTTCCCCTTGTTGGTTCACTGCAATAATTTTTACTGCACTTGTTCCTAAATCAATTCCTAATACAACATCTTCCACGACGCATCCATCCTTTACTCTGTTCATTAATAAAGTAATTTCCAATGTTTTAGAGACAACTCAATATATCTTCAATTTATATAATATTATAATAAAATTCATTTACCCATATGCTTATCATATCGATTTTAATTATAATTTCAATAGGAAACGGAACAGAATCCTAAAGTAATCCCAAAGATTTCTGCTCCGTTCTTAAATCTAATTATTATATTATCTGTTACCCACGTCATGACCAATCTCAACTGTTTGATCATTTTTATTGTATATCGCGCCTTGAACACTTCCAAAGTTAGGGTCATTACGTTTTTCTTCTACACCGTAACCCATACTTTTGAAGATATTAATATCTTCATCGCTTGTGGCATTTTCATAATAAACAGTACCACCATCATTATAGAAACGTGGTTTATTAATAGATTCTTGTAATGTACCATCGTTTCGTAAATAATCAATCAACACTTCATTAAGGAGCGTTGGAATTTTATTCCCCCCTGGCGTTCCTATGCCCATATAAAAGTCTGGTCCTACTACAATAGATGGTGATGTATAAGAACGTGGTGCTTTATGTTTACCGCCATAGTTTGGACTATTAGGGTCACTTGAGAAGTTGGTTAACGAGTTGTTCATGTAGAACCCTTGTTTAACAAATTTTTTTGAACCAAAGAAGCTAGATAACGTATTTGTCGTACTTGCGAGCTTTCCTTGCTTATCAATCACTACAAAGTGTGTCGTACTTGTAGTACTAAGTGTTGGGTCAAAGTTACTGCTCGTTTCACCACTATTGATATTGTTTAGATTATCTAATAAATAGTCTTGTGAAAGATATGTATCACTACTAGGTTCTTGGCCGTTAACGATATCTCTATTACGATACATCACGTCACGAGATTTAATGATGCCTGAAATATAATCGTTTCGTGCTTCACTTGTGTTACCACCAGAATTGACGCTTTCATCGATTTTCAACCCTTGTAACATTAATGTACCACCGAGTGGGTTAGAGGCTGAATAGATTTTATTATTCAAATAGTTTGTAGACACTGGTTGCTTCTCTTCTGTCTTAACAGCTTTAAAGTCCTCTTCAGTGAGTTCATCGTCAATTTGTTTGGATACACTTTTAGCGATATCTTTATAGAAATAAGAAGGGCCTTTATCACGGATGTTCTCTAATGTTTTAGCTAGTGCTTCTTGTTTAACGACATCACCTTCACGCACCGTCCGCTTCCCTTTGAAAAATGGGGAATCACGATCAATGTCTGAACCGAATAATTTCATACTACGCTCTAATTCTGAATCTACTTCAAAGCCATTTTTCGCTAGCGGAATAACATAGTTTAAAATCTTCTTCTCATCCATTTTACCTTCACGTTGATGCATATCATGTAGGCCTTGCACAAAACCTGGAGTGCCTATTTCATCACCTTTTTTATAATTAAATGATGACATAGTTTTATATTCATACATTTTTGGTTCTTCGTCATCTTTGCCGTTATACGTTAGTGTAGCACCCCCGCCACCTATACCTGAGGAATGTGGCTCTGTTACTGCTAGCGCGTAAGAAACACCCATTGCCGCATCTACAGCGTTACCGCCATCTTCAATAATCTTGTTACCTACACGTGTGGCAATGGTATTGTTAGAAGCTACACCATATTTTTTCTTACTGCCTGATGCTTTATGGTTGGCAATTTTATTTTCAAATAATGTATCTTTATCTGGTTTATCTTCTTTGTTGAAATAATAGAACGTGAATGAGATCAAAATGGTCATTATTAAAATGACGGATAGCGTCCCTTTATTGTAAATATTCATACTAACTGGCCCCTTTAGATAAATATTGCTCCGTTACATTTTTTAGCTCTTCCTTCTCATAGTTATCTAGGCCTTCATTCGCTTTAGCAAACGTTACCATTAACAGAATAGCAATGATAATGAGCGTAGTTACAATACCTAACCAATGTTTTTTAATATTCAAAGGTATACCCTCCATTCTTCTCTTTTAGATGAATCGATTGATCTTCAATATTATTGTAATAACGTTGCGCTTCCATTTTAGTCATACGATCTTTCGTAATCTTTCCGTCTGCTGAGCGTACCGGGGTGATACTAAATCGGTTATGTTGGCCATCCCAATCGTGTTGAACGACCATTCCTTTTTGGTTCTTAGATAGGAAGGAATCAGAAGTAAGGTTACCCAAGCTATAAAAGATGCTGGCGTTTTTATACTTTTCAACTTTTTGGACGACCGAATTATGACCAATAATCACATCAGCACCCGCATCCACTAATGCATGCGCATACTCTTGTTGGCGGTCAGTGACATTACGTTCATTCGTAATCCCCCAGTCTACATTGACTACGACCATATCATTATTCTCTTTTAAATTTTTGATTAAAGGCACAAAAATACTTGGATCTAAACTGATAGATGTCGTATTTTTTAACGAGTCTTCATAATTCGAACCCACATCTGTAAATGAAACATTGGCAATTTTTTTACCTTTAACTTGTTGTTGAACCGTTTTACTATTAATCAAGTTAGAGCCGTTGCCCGTCATAAAGTTATAATCCGTTTGTGCTTCTACTTGTTTACTCAATTCTTGTGCTTGTACGTTATCAATTGTGTTGTTAATTAAATTAACGCTTTTGATGTTTTGTTTTCTTAGAAACATAATATTCTCTAAATTCTTTTTAATATTATCTTGTTGATTATTTGAAAAGTTACTCACCAACAAGGACGCTGTTGAAAAGTCACTATGTTGAAGGGGTTCTCTCAAAATTCCGAACACCTTATTTAGATTCATTTTTCTAATATGTTTGTTTAAAGTAACGTTACCTAGATATGTACTACGAATATTATTGCTATTCGAACTTGGCATCGCTTCTACTGGTTCGACTTTAACTGCTCGAATAGCGAAGACTAAAAGCACTAATGCAATAATTAAAACGATAAGCGTATAAATAAAGTTTCGACGTTTATGTCGTTTAGATTGCTTAAGTAACCATTCGCTCGCTGATAACCGTTTTTTCTTTTTCATTATTATGCGCTCCTTGCTCGCGATTAATTAATAAAGCTGTATAAGAATAAGATGACATATGTGATACAAGTTAATAACATAGTCGTTGATAACGTAATCACGACACCTTGCTTTTGAATTGTATTCGCAATGATGCCGGGAATAACTACACCGATGCCTGATACTTCTACCATTTCAAAAGGCGTCAGTGGATAAAGTAAGTCGAAGATAAATTTGAGCACCATGCCTGTTAAAATCATAGCTGCAAACTTCCGTCTTCCGTATAAAATCACCCATCTGCTAATTCCATATGTAACAATGAAGAATGTTAAACAACTAATTACTAACACTGACAACAACATAATAGGTTGATCGAATATAAGTGCTAAGTAACCAGGTACTACGAGTCCTGCTGGATTAATCCCAAATTTTTCTGCAAAGATTAAACTCAATACAATACCGACAAATAGGGAAAAGTATAATTCTGAACCTATCATTTTATTCTATCCCTTCTATGAATTCTGCTATTCTACCACCTGGTCCGTGAATATTACCGACACAGAAAATAAGCGCATTCTGCGATTCTCTCATAATAGCTTTTTCAATTTCTACAAAGTCTTTGTTTTCGAAGTTAAGATACTTTTTCTCAGGTAAGTGTTGCATAACTTCTGTCACCTGTTGCGTACTTTTACCGGTACAAATTAATGTGTCATAATCAACATCCTCAATAAAGTTTTCCGCAAATTGACGCGTTCTATCGACCCTATCTGAACGACAATTTAAAATAACGACCTTTTTAGTATATGGATAGTTATACGATTCAACTTTATTCAAGATAGCTTTCGTCGATTGCGGTTCATTTGCTGCAAAGGCATTAACAAACACATTACGTGAATGATTCGCATTAAAGTATTTAATTTCCACAGCACCAGGGTCAGGTGGTGCGTTTAACATACCTTCTAACGCAGTTTCTTTATCAATGCCTACTGCTTGCGCCACGCCTAATGTAATTGCCACATTATCTGGAAATACGAGATAGCTAAATTTCCTTAAATAAGATTCAGGTATCTCATCTTTATCCACCACGATGATTTGTGTTTTACGCTTTTTCGCTTCTTTCGCAAAAAATTTCGTATACTCATCTTTCATGACGACAAGCTTACCTTTATAAGGAATTGTAGCGGTAAAGGCTTGCGCTACATCCTTTAATGTAGGGCCTAAAACATCCATATGGTCTTCCATCACATTGACAATGACCCCAATATTCGCTTTTACTAAATCTTTTTGAAAAGTAATTTGGTAGTCTGGATTTACGGCCATACATTCGTTGACTAAAGCTTTAGCATCTTGTTTAACGACTTTACGAATAATGTCACGTTGCTCCCCAATGTTTGCTCCTTGAGGTTTTCTAATAACTGGATACTCTTTGTCAGTAAACCAATACAACATCCGTGCATCTGTCCCCGTCGTCTTACCTATTACGCGATAATGATCCTCTCTTAATACGCTATAAATCATTCTAGTTATCGTGGATTTACCACGTATACCATTAATATTGATTCTTAAAGGAATCTTGTTTAGTCGATTTGTATGGCGGTTTTTCTCTTTAATTCCAAGCCATAAAATCAAGGCGATACAAATTATAATGAGAATCACAATATTGTCCCTCTCTTTAAATGTTTTAATATGAAGTTTTTAGTAAAGCGCTTTCTAAAATAAGTATGTATAGTGAATATGTTCGAGTGAAACACTCTATATAGAAGAAATGAATGATAATAAGGTCATGACAAACATATTGGTAAATTTCCAAAGTTCAAACGATTAATGTCCGACCCTTTTATTACTTCTAATAAGGGTATGCTATCATTTATGTGTTGAGTCAGTTTTAACAATGTAAATATAATGTAAAAAAATACTAACAAATATAAATTTTTTAAGAAATTATAAATAATAAAATCATTAATATAATAAAATTTTTTAGAAATGTTTTCCAAAACTTAATATTTAATCAAACACAGTTGTTAAATCACGAAATATTTACCTCTTATTTACATTAACTTAAAGTTCTCGTGTTACTTTATAGATAAATAGAGCTACAACTTTAGGAGGGTATTGATGAATAAACCAATGGCTACACCTGTTAAAATAGCAGTGGGTATTTATCTAGCAATTGTATTACTTATGTGTTCAAGTTATTTAGTACTTATTCTTGTAGGCAGTTTGCAAGGCAATGATATGAGTAACTCAGTATTAGATTCTGATCACCGTCATATTAATAGCGTGACTAAAGACTCAACTGAGAATATAAGTAATACAGAGTTAAATAAAGCGTCAGCAGCCACTTCTGAAGTAGCAAAGGACGAGACGACATCAACAACTGATTATAAAACAATCAATTCTAACGATAAAAAAGCAGGTGCTAACTCATCCAGTGACGGTAGTTAGCACCTGTTTGATTTAACTTTAACTTCTTATTTTATTTAATAGATATTACTGAATGATATTCTTAAGTTGCGCAAAGAATTTCTGTCTTTCTGGTAATGGGAATATCGGATAAATATGGAATAAGTTATATCCCGGCGTAAAGTCATGTTCTATGCCCTTCTCGTTTAACATTTGAGATAATTTTAAAGCATCTGGATACAATGTTTCTTTTGTACCGATAAAGATTGAAATACGTCCTAAGCCTTCTAAATTACCATTAATTGGAGAGATTTTATAATCCTCAACTGGTAAATCTCCTGCCCATAATTCAATAAAGTATTTACTGCCGTCAATACCCAGCATTGGATCAATTTTTTCATATTCTTTCGCGTCAGGATTACTTAGTGTACCGTCTAGGACTGGCGATAACATGACGATGTGCCCCGGTTGTTGTAATTGTGTCGCTTCATTTAAATATTCAGCGAAAGATAACGCGATTTGTCCACCGGCTGAATCACCCATAATAATGAGTTGGTCTGAACTTTCAACTTCAGTCAATTGTTTTTCATATATACTTTTCAATAGTTCAAAGGTTGTGCGGTAATCACGGTGTGGCACTTTAGGATAAATCGGCATAATGATGCGCGCATCTAGTTGCCCTGCAAGCTGATCGATAAATTCAAAGTGCTCATCTAGTGGGTCTTGGAACCATGCGCCACCATGGATGTACAGAACGACTTTTTGTTGGCGGTTACGTTGTGCATTCACCACGTAGGTCACTGACCCATTCCAACTTTTAGTTTTAACATCATGTTTAAACTCATAATCTGTGCCTTCATATTTACCAGCAGTGATTTCTTTTGTTTCTTGTAAAGCCTTCTTAGCATCTTCAACATTTTCAAATGGTTTCTTCATTCCAGACATACGAATATAGCTTTCCATTAAGACACTTTTATAGCTACGTTTTTCTTTTACTTTTACAAACGCTAACGTGCCTAATAAAGCTGAAGTTGCAACTGTAAACATTCTCTTTTTCATTTTATATCATGGCCTCCTATACAATACTTAATTATAAACCTAATCGCTCTTAAATTTTAGTAAACCACATTATAAGGCTATTTCTATACTTTTATTGAAAATATTAATATATAATATAATTATCAGAATTTTCAATATTAATAGAAAGTAGGTTATATATATGTCACGTCATAAGATTGTGTTAATCGGAAGTGGTTATGTCGGCTCTGCGTTTGCGCATGCTATTGTTGCGAAAGGTCTTGTAGATGAGCTGGCAATTATAGATATTGATGAGGATAAAGCTAAAGCGGATGTTTGGGATTTAAATCATGCTACGCCTTTTAGTGAAAACTTTGTAGACGTACATGTTGGGACTTACCAAGATTGTGCTGATGCTGATATCGTTGTTATTTGTGCGAGTGCGACATTAGCTAAGGGAGCGACACGTCTTCAATTATTAGAAGATAATGTAGAGATTTTTGTACCTATGATTCAACAAGTGATTAATCATGGCTTTAATGGCTATTTCGTACTGCCTTCTAATCCCGTGGATATTATGAGTTATGTGATTAAACGGGTATCGCATTTTCCTAAAAATAAAATCATCGGCTCAGGAACTTCACTCGATACTGCCCGCTTCGAATTCTTTCTTAGTCGCGCATTGAATATCGCTCCTCAAAGTGTTTATGCTCCAGTCATTGGTGAGCACGGAGATTCACAAGTTCAAGTATGGTCTCACGCACAAGTTGCTGGTGAGCCCGTATTAGACTTATTAAGCCCTGATATTGATAAGACATCATTCATACAATCTATTTCAACTCAAACGACCCAGGTGGGCTATGATATTTATGTTCGAAAAGGCACGACCAACTTTGGTATATCGTTAAGTTTAGTCCGAATTGTTGAAGCCATCCTTTTCAACAAAAATATTATTATGAATGTATCAAGCTACCTCGAAGGCGAATATGGTCTAAATGGGTTATATATAGGTACACCAACCGTAATTAATGGAAACGGCGCCGATAGAGTTATCGAGTTGGCATTGGAAGAGGATGAGCTAGCACGTTTCAAACAGTCTGCTAATGTCATTAAGGATTACCAACAACGTGCTGATGGAATCATTGAAAAGCTTCTTAATTAATTATTTAATATGAAGAAAGCGGGACAAATATCTCATTAACCTTTAAAGATATTGGTGTCCCGCTTTAGTATAGTTGGCTTAACTTTTATTAGATTTATTTATGTCTGCTTTTATAATTCTAAGCTCTCATACATACGCTGCAATTGATATTCAAAGCCTTGCATGTCTATAAAACGTGCCTGACGATGCATCTCCTTACCATCCATGTAGATTAAATCTACTGGTACAGTAAAGATAGATAGCTCTCCAGCAATTGCTTCGACTTCAGATTGATTTATCACACCAAGTGGCACACGTGGATAATCTTTGAGCATGTCTTTAATTTGAGGTAATACAGCGTGACACACTGAGCAGTTATTGCGCATCACATGTATCACAGCTAATTCATGTGTGTCTATGAATTGATGAAAGTGTTCAATACTTGTTAATTGCTCAGTCATTATGTTCACCTACACTTGTCGTTTATCGAAATTTTATTTTAAAATATCTTGGAAGATGGTTGGCATTTTAGTGATTCTTTGTCTTTCTAAATCGAAAAAGCCTCCAGTTTGTTGACCAATACAATGTATTTTATCGCCTGAAGCAATTTCAAATTTAAAGACCCATTTCATGCGTCCACCTTGGACATACCAACAACGTCCCACGGGTTGATCGTGAATCGTAATAGGTACCTTGTATTCAATTTCTGTTTTCATTAAAATTGGTGATATATGTTGATTCATCATTTCGGAAAATGTCATATATTTATTAATAAATACTGTACGTAAATCTTCAAACCAACGCACATAAACGATATTGCTTACTATACCCATAGCATCGATGTCGTAATTATTAACCTCTATGTCTTTCTCAGCTACTAATAGACCTTCTTCAGCCATATTTATAATCTCCTTTAAATCAGTATACAACTCTATTTTACGCCGTTCATTCAGGTTTTGCATCTTCTTAACTCTTTTAAAGATAAAATATATTATCCTTTAAATGTAATTTGGAAATATCTAATGTATAGCATCAAATATTTTTTATGAAAAATTTATCGATTTATTTTTGTATTTAGTTGTGTGTAAATAGACACAAATAGAATAAAACGTGGTATACTGTATGTGAATAAATTCACAAAGTTTTGGAGGGTATATTATGAAAGCCTATAACTATGAAAAACCTGGAGTAGCACAATTAATCGAGAAAGAGAAACCAGTCGTTACTGAAAGTACTGACGCTATTATTAGAATGGTTAAAACGACAATTTGTGGTACGGACTTACACATTATTAAAGGAGACACACCAGAAGTTCCTGAAAACACAACACTTGGTCATGAAGGTATCGGTATCGTAGAATCTGTTGGTTCAAACGTAAACAACTTCAAAGTTGGCGACAAAGTTATCGTTTCTGCCGTTTCATCATGTGGTAAATGTTACTACTGTAAAAAAGGTATCTATGCTCACTGTGAAAACGATGGTGGTTGGATTTTAGGTCACTTAATCAATGGTACACAAGCAGAATACGTTAAAGTTCCTTTTGCGGATAACTCTTTATACCATGCACCTAAATCTTTACCAGACGAAGCACTTGTTATGCTATCTGATATTTTACCAACTGGTTATGAAATTGGTGTATTAAAAGGTAAAGTTAAACCTGGTAGCACGGTTGCTATCGTAGGTGCTGGCCCAGTAGGATTAGCTACATTACTTACTGCACAATTCTTCTCTCCATCTAAGATCATCATGTTAGATTTAGATGACAACCGTTTAGCAACTGCGAAAGGCTTAGGCACTACACATACAATTAATTCAAGTAATGTTGAAGAAGCTATCGCAAAAGTTAAAGAATTAAATCACCGTGGCGTAGATGTAGCTATCGAAGCCGTAGGTATTCCACAAACATTTGACTTATGTCAAAAACTTATCGGCGTTGACGGTACAATCGCAAACGTTGGTGTACACGGTTTACCTGTTCAATTTGATATTGATAAATTATGGATTAAAAATATCAATGTAACAACTGGATTAGTTTCAGGTAACACAACTGAAGAACTTTTAGAAGCACTAAAAAGTAAAACAATTCAACCAGAACAATTGGTTACACACTATAGCAAATTAAGTGAAATTGAAGAAGCATATGATTTATTCAGAAATGCTACTGATCATAAAGCTATTAAATTATTAATTGAAAATGATATCACTAAATAAGAAATACTAACCTATTTAATTTCTAATGTTATAACGAGTCCGGGATATAAACCTAAACATGATAGCGTAGAGACAATTCAATCATGAATCGTCTCTACGCTTCTTTTATCAATACTTCGTATTGTTTGGGAGCGGGACAGAAATCTAATGCAATTTCAAAGATTTCGTAGTCGCGCCCCGGCAAGGATGACTAGAAATGAAGAAAGTCCGGGTTGGACGCATCTTCATCACAGTCAATTACTGCCAAGCTTAGCTATTGAGAATATTCCCTCAGGAGTCTCGCCAACAATACTACATTATATACATGTAATTTTACATCAAAATACTTAAAAAAATTAAGACATTTTCGTATAATTTAATAAATATCACTAAACTAAATTAACGAGGTGTCTTATGTACAAAAATTATTATATAACTCACCTTACACTACCAATAGAAACTTCTATTTTAACCCTATTATTTTTTAATGTATTATTTCATATCTTTTAAAATTCTTTAATTGCTCTAATCTCTTATATCGAGAAAGTGCTATTTTATAGTCTTTTATTAATAAATATTTAGATATATTTCTTTCTGTTAATTTCAGAATTATCAAAAAAATGATTGTAACTTAAATTCTAAGTGATAAAATGAGATTATTCTTCTTAGGTGGTGAAGGTTATGTTACCTTATTTGTTATTTCTATTTACCATGTCATTTACTCCTGGTCCAAATACGATTATGGCGTTGTCAGAAGGTCAGCGTAAAGGATTTATACGTTCATTACCTTTTAACTTTGGCGTTTTAATTGGGATATTATTGACGTTAGTTGTGACTTTGCTCTTTTCAGAACCTTTAAAAGCTTCACCTACGTTTATCTTCATTATGAAATTATTAGGCACTATCTACTTATTGTATTTAGCTTATCATGTTTTAATCTCTAAACCTGATAGCGTCGATGAAGCACTAGACCGACCAATATTAAAAGGTGTGCTTATTCAAGTCACAAATATAAAAGCAATGTTGTACTTTCTAACTGGTTTAACAACTTTCACTCTCCCACCCGACTTTGAACATACATATATACGTTCCACTTTACTTATCGTGATTGGTATAGCTGGAACATTGTTATGGTCACAATGAATCGTTTATATCACCAGTATTATAAAATAATCAATGTAATTATCGCTATTTTATTATTAATTAGCACCATAGAATTATGGTAATTAAAAAGAAAGGGCTGCGCCATTAATATAATAATGACGCAGCCTTTAGTTTTGTTCGCTCTCTTATTTAATTGTCATAATTACTTTTCCTGGGTCAACAGATGTTACATCTTCTACTGTTAATGTTTTGTCTCCTAGGTTTGTAATAATTACTGGTGTGACTGTACTTGGTGCATGTTCTTTTAAGTATGCTAAATTAATCTTCATTAATGGTTGGCCTTGAGTCACTGTTTCATCAGCATTGACTAAGCTTTCGAAGCCTTCCCCGCTTAATTTAACTGTATCGATACCAATGTGAATAAGCACTTCGACACCACTATCTGATTCTAAACCGATCGCATGTTTCGTTGGGAAAATTGTTTTAATTGTACCATCGAATGGTGCTACGATTTCTCCACTTTCAGGAACAAAGCCTACGCCATCGCCATCATTTTTTCAGAGAATACTTTGTCTGGAACTTCTGATAATGGAATGATATGTCCAGTACCTGGCGCATAAATTTCAGTTTCCTTAATATCTTCAACATGTACTGGTTCATTTGATTCTTCTTCAGTAACTGTTGTTTCGCTCGCTTTTGTAATTTCTCCGCTCATAATTTTAGCCATGTCGTGTTTAATTTGATCTGACTTAGGTCCAAAGATTGCTTGCATGTTATTACCTACTTCAAGTACACCTGAAGCACCTAATGCTTTTAATCCTGGTACATCTACTTTAGATTTATCATTTACTTCAACACGTAAACGTGTAATACATGCATCTAAATGTTTGATGTTTTCTTTACCACCCATGGCATCTAATACATCGAATGGTAATTTCGCTACGCTAGAGTTACGAACTTCTTGTTTAGTGTCTTCACGACCAGGTGTTTTCAAGTTAAATTTCTTAATTGTGAAACTGAATAGGAAGTAGTAAACAACTGCGTATACTAAACCTATTGGAATAACTAATAATGCATGTGTACGATCCCAGTTTAATAATCCGTAAAGAATGTAATCAATAAATCCACCTGAGAATGTCATAACGATTTTAACGTCTAATAAGTGCATTACTAAGAATGAAGTACCTGCTAATAATACGTGAATAACATATAATAACGGTGCTACAAATAAGAATGAGAATTCTAATGGTTCTGTAATACCTGTTAAGAATGAAGTTAAGGCAGCTGATAACATTAAACCACCAACAACTTTTTTACGTTCAGGGCGCGCATTTCTATAAATTGCTAATGCAGCAGCTGGAAGACCAAACATCATGAATGGATATTTACCTGTTGTAAACGTACCAGCTGTGAATTGAACGCCGTCTTTTAATTGAGACATCCAAATACGTTGGTCCCCACGAATTAAGTCTCCGGCATGGTTTGTATATTCTCCAAATTCAAACCAGAATGGTGCATAGAAAATATGGTGTAAACCAAATGGAATTAATGAACGTTCAATTACACCGAAGATAAACGTTGTTAATGTTAAGTTTTTATTTAATAAGAAGTTAGATAAGCTATTTAACCCGTCTTGAATTGGAGGCCAAATAAAACTTAATAGAATCCCTGCAATAATCGCTGCGACTGCTGTTGCGATTGGTACAAAACGTTTACCAGCAAAGAAACCTAAGAAAGCCGGCAATGTAATATTATAATACTTGTTATAACACCATGCGGCGATTGCCCCCATGATGATACCACCAAACACCCCAGTTTGTAGGGTTGGTATTCCTAAAATTAAAGCATTGGCTGGTAATTTATTGGCTTGACTTAGTTCTTTCGCGCCATTAGCGTAACTATAAATATCATCAATAGAAATATCCATTACTTTACCCATAGTTGCGTTCATAATTAAGTAACCAACTAATGCGGCTAAAGCGGCTACGCCATCGCCACCTGCTAATCCTAATGCTGTACCGACTGCAAATAGTAACGGCAAGTTATCAAATATAATTTGTCCAGAAGCTTCCATGACAGATGAAATCATGACAAAGACATCCATTTTTAGCCATGGTGCAAGACCAACTAATTGTTCATTATGCATCGCATTACCAAATGCGAGTAAAATCCCTGAAGCTGGTAAAATCGCAACTGGTAACATTAAGGCTTTACCGATACGTTGCAATTGACCGAAAAATTTCTTAAACATAATCTTATTCCCTTCCTTATGTATTGAACTTTATGACAATAAAAAAGACATAAGCAAAAAGAGAAAAGTACGTTTAAGGAATTGTTTAGTGCCACTCATTAGATCAATGAGTATACACCTATCCCAATAATTCCTAGTCTACTTTTAAGAATATAAATTAATATTTACAAGTATGAATGATTAGCCTACGAGTCATTCATAGACTATAACACCAGTTATCGGCGTCTCACCTTCATCTCTTGCTAACTTCATTTAATTTATATTCTAATCAAGACACCTTTCGTGTCTTAATCTCTTAATTTGCTTATGCCTAATTTAATAGTAACACGCAGTTCTTTTTAATTAATTTCAATTATATACATTTGTAAAACCGTTTTCAATACCTTTTTTTATGGAAAATGATTATATTTGTTTAATAATTTAATAAAAAAACTACCAACAAAGCTAAGGCCTTGTTGGTAGAATATTGAATCTATATTATAAGAAACGTTTAGCTGCAACTGAAAGTGGTGGAATTTCGTCGAAGTCTAATTTTTTATCTTCAGTGATTGATCTGTAAGCCCATTTACCATAGTTAATTGCTTCTTCGTTTACAATTTTACCTGGTAATGGAGCAGCGTTAGGGTCAACATGTACGTCAACGATTGTTGGTACATTTTCATTTAATGCTGCTTCTACAACTTCATCAATACGGCTAGGGTCTTTTAAGACATAACCTTTACCGCCAGCAGCTTCTGCGAATTTAGCATGGTCCATATCAGAGAAATCAATGGCATATTCTAATTCACCAGCAGCTTGTTGTTCATATTTAATGAATGATAATTGTTTGTTGTTCATAACAAAGATTGTCATTGGTAAGTCATATTGAACAGCAGTTGCAAAGTCTTGCATTACCATTTGGAATGCACCGTCACCAGTGATTGAGATAGCTTGACGTTTAGGGAATGCAATTTTAGAAGCAATTGCTCCTGGAAGACCGCAACCCATAGTACCTAACCATGATGAAATAATGAATTTATTATTAACAGAAAGGTTTAAGTAACGTGTAGACCAAACTGTTGAAGTACCAACGTCAACTGAGAATACAGCGTCATCAGTACTATATTCACTAATAGCTTTCATTAAGCGTTCTGGACGAATTGGTGAACTTTCTTGTTTCATATCTTGTTCCATCCATTTATCCCAAACAGCTTTACGTTCTAATGTTTTGTCTAAGAACGCACGTTTTGGAACGTGTTTAATACTGTCAGTTAATTGATGGAAAGCAAGTTTAGCATCGCCAACTACGCCAACGTTTACATTGAAACGGTGTCCAATAACAGCTGGGTTAGTGTCGATTTGAATTGCTTTGATATTTTTCTTAGGTAGGTAGTCAACGTATGGATAGTTAGTACCTGCCATGATTAATAAGTCTGCATCTTGGATTGTTTGGTAAGATGTTTTTGTACCAATTTTACCTAAGTTACCAATGCTATATGGATGATCATCTGGGATGATAGTTTTCGCTGGTAACGTATGGATAACTGGAATTTTTGCTGCTTCGATGAATTCACGTAATTCATCTTTAGCATTTTGTGCACCTACACCAACAATCATAACTGGTTTTTTACTTTTATCGATTAATTTAGATGCTTTTTTAATACTACGTAAAGTTGGAGCTTGTGCTTTAGGTTTAGTAGTATCGATTGCACGATTAGTAGTGTCTTTGATTTTTTGAGTTAATAAATCATTTGGACATACAACTACTGCTACACCGCGTTTTTCATATGCAGTCCGAATTGCTTCGTTAACTACTTCAAACACGTTGTCGCCTTTTTGGATTTGGTGATTAAATACAGAAACGTCTGCTACCATGTCAGTAATATTAGTTTCTTGGAATGCTTTAGTTCCTAATAATGTGCTGTTAGTTTGACCAGCTAAAATTAATTGAGGAACTCGGTCCATTTTAGCATCATACATACCGTTTAATAAGTGGACAATACCAGGACCACCGATACTTAATGCTACACCAATTTTACCTGTCATTTTTGTATATGAAGCAGCTGCTAAACTTGCTACTTCTTCATGACGTACGTGATAGAATTTGAATGAATCTCTCACTGTACGTAAACTATCTACTACTGCGTCAATTGAGTCACCTGGAATACCATAAAGATGATCAATGTCCCATGCTTCTAATGCTTTAACTAATGCTTCATTTGCTTTGATCTTCGCCATTATTACAATAGCTCCTTTCTTAACTTAACAAGTACTTAGTATATATTCCCTTTAGTAAAATAAAATAATCATAATTGGAATGAGAATTGAACTAATTACAGCCGTTAAAATCATTCCAATTGAACTAAATGCGCCAGATTCTATGTCATGTTCTAACGCTTTTGAAGTACCAAAAGCGTGTGATGCGTTACCGTACATTAATCCTCTGGCTATCGAAGTTTGAAAATTACCTACTTTCAATAACAATGAACCCATCATACTGCCGATTAACCCTGTCGTAATAATAAATAATACTGTAATCGTATCAGTGCCTCCCAATTCATGAGAGACTTCTATTCCTACTGCAGCGGTTATCGATCTTGGTAAGATGGTTACAATTGTTTCTTCAGAGTAACCTAATAACTTTAACGAGGTAAACACTAACACAAAATTAAGTATGACGCCAGCCATCACGCTTGAGAAAATAATACTTAAATTCCCAAAAATTTTATGTCGATTCTTATATAGTGGATATGCCAAACAGACGACGGTAGCGTTTAATAGATGGTTAATCCATTTACCACCAACCATATAGTCATGATAATTTTGATGGGTAAGAAGAAGTACAATGATAACGCCAATCGAACCAACTAATGCTGGATTTAAAAGCGGGTTATCGTATTTCTGTTGTAATTTTCTAGCTACAATATACATTACGATGGTCAACAATATCATTAAAACAGCTTGTAAACTATTCATATTATTACTGGCCTTTCTTTGTATCAGGCTGCTTGACCATCTTTTCAGCAATATAACCTGAAACAAGTGCTACACAACTTGTTCCTACTATTATTAATAGGAAAAAGACAATGTAGCTTCTCGTAATATTAGAAATAACATCCATAATACCTACAACTGAAGGAATAAAGAAGAAGACCATCGTTGCTAATAAGAACTCTGCGCCTTCTGATATCCAGTTCATACGTATGATTTTTAATTCTAATAAGATATAAAGTAATATCATCCCAACAATGCTCCCGGCTAATGGGATGTGTAAACTTTTCTGTATAAAACCACCGATTAAACTAATGACTAAAATAATGGCTATTTGAATGATAATTTTAGCAAATATTAACGCGTGTTCCAAGATGAATGAGCCTCCAATAAATATGTCGAAATTGTTACAGTTATTTAAAAACCTACGTTCATAATTATACTCTTGGTTAATAAAATAGAAAAATACTCTTTTTAAATACCATCTATAGTTTTTTTCTATGTAACCGTTTCAACAAATAAAGTGAGGGATTTTATTATTGTCGTTAATAATGAAAATATTGTTTAGTCATAGTTTAAGCGTTCGCTCATAAAATCAATCCATTTAGAAGTAGCGTGGCTTAACAATTTATCTTTCTTCCAAATCGCACCTAATTCCCAGCTCATTCCTGTGTCTTCGATTTTTATACTTTTAATATTATCTTTAAGCATATTAGCGATATGTTCAGGAAGTATGCTAACACCTAAGTGCGCAAGTAATAAATATTCAATAAAATTCCATTGGGAAACATTCGATACCGTATTTGGGATGAAACCGGCATTTTTCGCTGCGGCAATAATTTTATCATTTAAATAAAAGTCTTCATTAAATAGTATGAAGTCCTCATTTTTTAAATCGGCCATACTTACGGAATCACGAGTGGCAAGTTCATGTTCTTCACTCACTACTAATCTTAAATCTTCGCTATATAATGAAAGGTAGTCGAAGGTATTCTCATCAATAGGAATGGTTGTGATGCCTATGTCGATTTGGTCATTAATCAATCGTGTTTCAATCGACTTACCGCCACTTTCATTCAAGCTATATGTTACATTAGGATACAATTTATGAAATTCTCCTAGAATGTAGATGAATTGTTGCATATCCATAACGGCTGACATTCCAATATTAATGTGGCCAGTTTCTAATCCGAGCAAGCCATTAATTTCGAATGGAATATTATCATATAGCGCGATGATTTCCTCACACTTTTTATAAAAGACCTTCCCTGCATCGGTTAATACAAGATAACGCTTTTGACGATCGAATAATGTCATATGCAGTTCATTCTCTATATCTTTAATCGCTTTACTAATCGTAGGCTGGGCTATAAATAATGATTTCGAAGCATTTGTCATACCACCTTGATTGACTACTTCCATAAAATATTTCATATGTTTGATATCCAAATGCTCACCTTCTCTTTTAATTATTACGTTTTCATTATACACGATTTATTTTCGGAAAATAAAAAAAGTATTTTTTAATTAAAGTATGAATTTAAAGGGATTGCACTTATGTGGAATAAAAAGAAGAAATTTCAAATCAGAGATTGGTTAGAGTGCGAGACATTCATCATTTATATGTTAAAAAACGTATAAATAGTGTCCCCATCTCATCTCAATCGCTCATTCAGAATTTCTTCAAAAATAAGATGACTTCCATGATTAAATTATTTCATTATAAAACAATTCCACCTATATTTTTATTTTGCAAAAAATGTTATAATCACATAGGCTCAATTTGATTAATGAGGTGAGGCATTGAGCTTTTATGAATTTATGCAAAATTTTGTTGGTGATGACACACCATTAGGTGAATTGGTAAATTGGATGAATCAAGATAGCAATTTTCCTAGAGAAGTGAAGAGCCAAGTTGAAATATTGTCATATTTTCGAAATAATCTATGTCCTGAAAACATACCTGTGTCTTTAGTTAAAAGAGCATTGGCTGTTTTTAACCAATTCACAAATGTATGATTTCTAGTTATGTAATTGTACATTCATGGAAGTATCATCTCACAGAAAAGGCTGGGTCATTAAAAAATGGCTCAGCTTTTTGTTTAGGCAGTAGTTGACTGAGATGAAGATGCGTCCAACCTGGACTTTCTTCATCTCTAGTCAACCTTGCCGGGGCGGGACGACGAAATCTTTGAAATTGCATTAGATTTCTGTCACCGCTCCCTAGATTTCTGTCCGGCTCCCTTTTCACTTTTATCCTTATACCCCTTTATCAGATTAAAATCACTTTTTTGTAAAAATAATTACAAAAATATGCAGTTATGTTTCATCTATATTACAGTTACTTGTATTATTCGTTTCTTATATTGTATTACACCTTTTTAAAGAATATGATTAATACAGTTTTTAATTCTTGTATATTTTGAGGGGAACAAAATGAAACTTAAAAAAATTATTTCACGTCTTATATTAGCTACTGGAATCATGTTTGCTGGGACATTTACATATCAAAACATTGAACATACACACGTGTCAGAAGCCGCTTCATACAACTATTACGCTAAAAAGCAATGTACTTGGTGGGCTTATCAACGTCGAGCACAATTAGGCAAACCTGTTTCTAACAGATGGGGAAATGCGAAGAATTGGTACTACAATGCACAACGTTCTGGATATAGAACGGGTCATAAACCTAAACGCTACGCAGTGATGCAATCAACTGCAGGTTACTATGGTCACGTTGCTGTTGTGGAACGCGTCTATAATAATGGTAGTATCAAAGTATCTGAATATAACTACAACGTACCTAGAGGTTACGGCGTACGCTATTTAAGTAAATCAGCTGCCCGTTACTATAACTACATTTACTAATATTTTTTACATAAATAATAAGCCACTAATGATTGAGGGAGCATCCCTTCTTTCATTAGTGGCTTTTTCTAAATATATTATTATTTTGAACGTAATTCTTCTAAAATTTGTTGCGCTGTCGCTGTATTAGCTTTAGGTGCTTGTTTCAAGGCATCGGCAACTTGCGCAATTTCTTCACCTTTCGCACCGACTACGATAGCTAAAGACTTATATTGTAAGCTCATATGGCCCTGTTGAATGCCTTCCGATACTAGCGCTCTACATGCTGAAAAGTTCTGTGCTAATCCTACTGCAGCAACGACTTGTCCTAGCTCTTGAGCAGATTCTACATTCAATAAATCTAACGATGCTTTGGCAATCGGCAATACTTTAGTTCCTCCACCTACAATCGCTAACGTCATAGGTACCTCAATAGTTCCAATTAAACGACCACGTTCTTTGTCGTATTTCCATGTTGCGATACCTCTATATTGACCATCACGGCTAGCATACGCATGTGCACTGGCTTCTGCACCACGTGTATCATTTCCTGTTGCTAATACCACTGCATGGATACCATTCATTACCCCTTTATTATGTGTAGCGGCACGATGGATATCCACTTGTGCTAATACAGAGGCACGTTCCATACGAGAAGCAACGTCTTCTCCTGAACGTTCACCTCTATTTAAATCGGCAACATCTATCTCACCTTGGATACGTACGACTGACGCCGTAGCATGATTTGATAGAATGCTCATTAACACGTCGCGGTCTATGAACTCATTTTTCAAATGGGCAGTAATCGCTTCTAAGATCGTGTTAAGCATATTCGCACCCATTGCATCTTTCGTATCAACAAAAACTTTTAATGATAATAAATGGTGTTCTGGGAAAGTATCGATCTCAATACGACGATAGCCTCCACCACGTTCAATAATAGATGGGTACGCTTCTGCAGCAATCTGTTTAATTTGTGGTTCTAATTCGTTGATACGCTGTGCAAGTGCTTCAGTGTCATGCACATCATCAAAGACGATTTGGCCAATCATTAAGCGCTCACTTTTAACTGTTTTAAAGCCACCTGTTTGATTAACAAGTTTAGCTCCGAAACTCGCTGCAGCAACGACTGATGGCTCTTCTACCATCATTGGTACCACGTATTCTTTGTCATCAACAATAATTTTAGGCAGTAAACCTACCGGAAGTGTACCTTGTCCAATCACATTCTCGATTAAACTATTGGCTACTTCTTCGTCAATTAATGGATGATTTAATAGTATTTCATAATTATCATTATCTAACCAACCGTATTCAACCAACTGTTTCAATTTATCTTCACGTGATAAATGACGAAACGCTTTGTCTAAACTTTTCATCTTATTATTCCCCTTTATCAATCATTAGAGCGATGCCAAGTCCCCCACCGATACAAGCTGTCGCAATACCCGTTTGCTTCTCTTCTTGTTCTAAGGCGTTAACTAATGTAGTGACTAAGCGTGCACCACTTGCCCCAATCGGGTGACCTAAAGCAATTGCACCACCGTAGATATTTAATTTTTCATCAGGAATGTGTAAGTTGTCTTTAACAGGGATACTTTGTGCGGCAAATGCTTCTGTCATTTCTACCACATCTACATCATCAATCTTGCTCTCTGTTTTTTCTAATAACTTTTCAACGGCGTAGAATGGTGCATATCCCATAAATTGTGGATCACAGCCAACTTCTGCATAGTCACCGATAATGCCTAGAATATCGAAATCATGTTCTTTAGCATATGTTTCTTCCATAAGGATTAAGGCTGATGACCCGTCGTTAATACTTGAGGCATTACCACCCGTAACTGTTCCATCTTCTTTGAAAATGGTCTTTAATGTCGCAAGCTTTTCAATGCTACTATTTGGACGTACACCTTCATCTGAAGTCATTAATTCACCTTCAGCGTCTGTCATGCCGATAATTTCATTATCGAATTTACCATCTTGTGTGGCTTTCGCTGCTTTAGTTTGTGAATGATTGGCAAACTCGTCCTGCATTTCACGTGTGATGTTATATTTTTCAGCGATATTTTCAGCAGTTACACCCATTGGCACATAGTGGAACGCATCTGTTAAGCCATCGTGCATAAAGCTTTCGACTGGTTCTTCGCCTTCTTTTAAAATAAGTTGAGGTGCGTTTGTCATACTTTCAACGCCACCTACTGCAACTACATTTGCTTCGCCTAATTGAATCAGTTGTTTACCTAAGATAATGGCTTTAAGACCTGAACCACACACTTCATTGATTGTCATGGCTGGTGTTGCATCAGGTACGCCTGCTTTAATAGCAATTTGGCGTGCTGGATTTTGGCCAATGCCACTTTGAAGCACGTTACCAAAGATAACTTGTTGGATGGTACTAGGGTCAATATCAATTGCATCGATTGCACCTTTTAATGCAGTTGTTCCTAGTTCAACTGCTGAATAATTTCTTAATTTCCCTTTATATCTACCGATTGGTGTTCTTTTAGCACTTACAATAGCGATTTTTTTCATTCTTTATCTCCTTGTATCTAGTTTCTATATAATTGTAATTTAGTTATTTATTTTGGTAAAATGATTACTAATATGATTGTTAATAATAGCCTTAGAAACGTTGCAACTTAGTGTTTCTTCATGTCTTATAGCATATTTAATAGCATTTAACTATAATTTAGTACAAAATACAACACATAAGATGAAAACGCTTTCTATTAGTCTGAATTTTAGATTAATTTTCAAAATAAAGCTACTATTAATATGATTAAAATATTAGAATTTCGAAAGGATGTAATGCCCGTGAGTATAGGTATCGATAAAATTAATTTTTACGTCCCTAAATACTATGTAGATATGGCTAAGCTTGCAGAAGCGCGCCAAGTTGATCCAAATAAATTTTTAATTGGGATTGGACAGACCCAAATGGCTGTAAGTCCAGTATCACAAGATATTGTATCTATGGGGGCTAATGCTGCTAAAGATATTATAACAGAAGATGATAAAAAACATATTGGAATGGTTATCGTAGCGACTGAATCAGCTATTGATAACGCAAAAGCAGCAGCCGTTCAAATTCACAATTTACTAGGCATTCAGCCTTTCGCACGTTGTTTTGAAATGAAAGAAGCATGTTATGCAGCTACACCAGGCATTCAACTTGCTAAAGATTACCTTGCTCAACGCCCTGAGGAAAAAGTATTAGTTATCGCAAGTGATACTGCACGTTATGGTATTCAATCTGGTGGCGAACCTACTCAAGGTGCCGGTGCTGTAGCGATGGTTATTTCACACAACCCTAGCATTTTAGAATTAAATGACGATGCCGTAGCATATACTGAAAATGTGTATGATTTCTGGCGTCCAACTGGCCATAAATATCCACTTGTTGCCGGTGCTTTATCTAAAGATGCATATATCAAATCGTTCCAAGAAAGCTGGAATGAGTATGCTCGACGCCAAGGTAAATCACTATCTGACTTTGAATCACTTTGTTTCCACGTACCATTCACTAAAATGGGTAAAAAAGCGTTGGATTCAATCATTAATGATGCTGATGAAACAACTCAAGAGCGTTTAACATCTGGTTATGAAGACGCCGTATACTACAATCGTTATGTAGGTAATATCTATACAGGTTCTTTATATTTAAGTTTAATTTCTCTACTTGAAAATAGAAGCCTAAAAGGTGGTCAAACTATTGGATTATTTAGTTATGGCTCTGGATCAGTCGGCGAGTTCTTTAGCGCTACTTTAGTTGATGGTTATGAACGTCATTTAGATATCGACGGTCATAAAGCGTTATTAAATCATCGTACAGAAGTATCCGTTGATGAATACGAAACGTTCTTTAAACGTTTTGACGACTTAGAATTCGACCATACTACTGAAAAATCTGACGAAGATAAAAACATCTTCTACTTAGAAACAATTGAAGATGATATTCGTCAATATCATAGACCAGAATAATTACAAATGATAAATTGAGATGCTAGGTATAAACCACAAAATGTAGAGCATAGAGATGATTCATTTATGAATCATCTCTATGCTTTTTTAATATTCTATATTGTTTGACGAAGCTTTCCTGGGGGGGAGCGGAACAGAAATCTAATGCAATTTCTAAGATTTCGTAGTTCCGCCCCGGCAAGGTTGACTAAAAATGAAGAAAGTGAGGCTCGAACGCATCTTCATTTCAGACAACTACTGCCAGACCGAGCCACGATCTCGACGCTCATCCTGCTCCCCTAGGAGTCTCGTCAACAATACTCCGTTTACCATGTAGTTTTATAACTAAATACTTTCTTATGGTTTTGTAGTGTGGGTGGGTCTGTAAAGTTGGGTCATATCTACTTTTTCTAATTCAAGGAGTTTAATTTTATTATCAATCGTTCCACCATACCCTGTTAAGCTGCCGTCTTTTCCCACAACACGATGACACGGGATAATAATTGAGATGGGATTTCTTCCAACTGCGCCACCTACTGCTTGTGCCGACATTTTAGGTTTGTTGAGCTGCCGACCGACTTCTTGTGCAAGGTCTCCATACGTGTTTAAATCTCCATATTCAATAGTTTGTAAAACTTTCCAAACTCTTTGTTGAAAATCAGTTCCTGGCGGGCTGAGAGGAAAATCTATCGTAGGATTATTTCCTAAGAAATAGTCATCTAACCACTGTGAAACACTTTGAAATATTTCTAAATCAGGTTTTTCAGGATAACTTAAAGTTGTTGTATCGTATTTATACAATACATGAGTAATTGTAGAGCCATCACTAATAATTTCTAAATTCTTTACCGGTGATTTATAAAGCATGGAATAAGGCATCGACTTCCTCCTAACTCTTGAAGTTCTTTTAAAACTATTATAAGCATATTTAACGTTGACTACCTTAGAACTTAAAATGAGCGGAACAGAAATCTAATGTTACCCCACAGATTTCGTCGTCCCGCCCTGTTAAATTTATTTATATTATTATTAGCTAAAGTTATATAATTCGTAACCTTTATCTTTAGCGTATTCTAGCGCTAAAATTTCTAAAACATTAATGAATGCTGGTTCATCTTTAACATTTACATATTGGAATTTTAAATTATAATCTTCAGCTGTAATTGTTTTAATATCGTCTTCGTTTAAGCCTTTTTCTTGTGCTAAAGCTTTTTTAAATTTTGTAGTGCCGACACCAGATTTTAGATTATATTGACCTAACTTATTAAATAAATCTTTAGTGATCGGTTGATAGCCAGTTGAGTAACCACCAGTTTGGCCTACAAATATTGGTTTCTTTTTATCAAAGATTACATAAACTCCATATTTATCTTGAACTTTTTCACGATCTTCTTTACTAAAAGATAACGCATTGTCTTTCTCATACTTAAATAATTTCTTTAATTGCTTTTTGTTATCTTCTTTAATCTGTTCTAATCTTTTACTACCTTTCATTATTCATCTTCCTCCCCTATTGTTTATCCCTATTTATCTTAGTATTTTATAAACTTACTTTATAAAAACACTGTTATTTTTAAAAATAGTTAACTAATGCTTCTATTTTCAAATATTTATTTTAAGTAATATACCCCTTATAGCTTCTTTGAAACTAAAATTGCGTTATCTTGAGCTCAACCCTCACTTTATAAAAAATCTTTAGTTTAATTTTTATACTTGAATAACATATTAATTGTAATTACATGTTTATTTATGTATTTATCTATTTTATACTTATTTAAAATGTATTTCTTATTTTATTTCACTACTGCATACATGTTGGGAGAGAATAAACGTGAATAATGAAGACATAAGAGTCATCAAGACTAAAAAGGCTTTAACTGACAGCCTATACTTTTTACTTGAGGAAGAAATGTACTCTACTATAACCGTAAATAAGATTTGCGAGAACGCTAATGTTCATCGCACCACGTTTTATAAACACTTTTACGATAAAAAGGAATTATTAATTTATTTATTAAAGTTAACTGGTGATGACTACTTTTCAGTTGATATTAAAGAAAGATTAAATAGTCCTTTTCAAGTGCTTGCCAAATCATTCAATAAAGAAAAACTCTATCGCATCGAAGCACAACAGCAAGGCGATAAAGAATTCGAAAAACTATATAATGATTATTTAATCAACATCATCCAAAACGATTTCAATAATAATATGCATTGTATCGTGGTCGATCCTACTGTCCCTAAAAGTTTAATTTCTTATGTTTTCGGTTCAGTGTTAGCAGCATTTATAGAATGGAAAATGAATGAGCATCCAACGACTAACCCCCAACAAATGGATCAAATATTCCATAAACTTATTAATGTTAAAGCACGCGAATAGTTTCTAACATGCGCTCACACAATTAATCGTTTATCATTCGTTTTCTATGCCCTTTCATTATATAATTGCGCTAGAAACAGATAATCAACTATAAAGGGGATTTAAAAATGACTCAATTACATCCATATTTATCATTTGAAAAAGCGAGAGATGCCTTATCTTATTATGAAGAAGTATTTGGAGCGACTAACATTCATAGATTACAGGTTGGGGAATCTCAAGCTGAACATTTCGGTATGACAAAAGAACAAGCTTTAGAATCTACTATGCATGCAGAGTTTGAAGTATTAGGTGTGAAAATTTTATGTTCTGATTCGTTTGGTCGAGTGGAAAACATCAATAATGGTATTTCTTTACTTATTGATTTTGATATCAATAATAAAGAAGACACTGAAAGAGTTCATCAATTTTATAATAAAATAAAAGACCATGAATCTTTAAATATTGAAATGCCTCTTGAAGAACAATTCTGGGGCGGACAAATGGGCGCCTTTACTGATAAATATGGCGTGCGTTGGATGTTACACGGTCAAGATTATACTAAACTAAATTAATTTTGAGAGAACAATACTCAAGCTATTTGAAATAAGACGATTTTCTTTAGATATTAAATAATATACAAAAAGGCTAGAAGATGATTTTAAACAATCACCTTCTAGCCTTTTATCATGGAGCTATAGCTTAGAACATTTCTGATACGACTTTTTGTTCTAAGAAGTTTAATAGATAGTCAGGGCTACCTGTTTTTGCGTCAGTACCTGACATTTTGAAACCACCGAATGGATGGTAACCTACAACTGCTGCAGTACATCCACGGTTAAGGTATAAGTTACCTACATCGAATTCGTTGACTGCTTTAATCCAGTGTTCACGATTATTCGTGATGACAGCGCCTGTTAAGCCGTAATCTGTATCATTGGCAATATCAATTGCTTCGTCAAAGTTATCGAATTTAGTGAACCCAACAACTGGACCGAAGATTTCTTGTTTCATAACTTGGTCAGAAGATTTTAAGCCTGAAATGATAGTAGGGTTGATGAAGTAACCTTTTGAATCATCAGTGTCGCCACCAATTTCAATTTTACCTTCTTTACCACCGATTTCGATATATTTTTTAATTTTATCAAATTGTTTTTTATTAATAACTGGACCCATGTAAGTGTTATTTACAGTATCGCCTACTGTTAATTCTTTAGTTAGTTCAACTGCTTTTTCTAATACTTCGTCATACACTGAACTGTGTACGATGGCACGAGAACAAGCTGAACATTTTTGACCAGAGAAGCCAAATGCTGAATTAACGATAGATTCTGCTGCTAGGTCAGTATCTGTATTTTCATCTACAACAATCGCATCTTTACCGCCCATTTCGGCAATTACACGTTTCAAGAATGTTTGACCTTCTTGAACTACGGCACTACGTTCATAAATACGTGTACCTGTTGCACGTGAGCCTGTAAATGTTACGAAGTGTGTATGAACAGAGTCAACTAAGTAGTCACCAATTTCTTTCGGATCACCAGGTAAGAAGTTAACTACGCCTTTAGGAAGACCCGCTTCTTCTAAGATTTCGATTAATTTATATGCAGTTAATACAGTATCTTCAGCTGGTTTTAATAATACTGTGTTACCCGCTACGACTGGTGCTAATGTTGTACCAGACATAATTGCGAATGGGAAGTTCCAAGGTGGAATTGTAACACCTGTACCAATTGATTTGTAGAAGTATCTGTTGTGTTCACCTTCACGATCTAATACTGGTTTACCATCAGATAATTCCATCATTGAACGTGCATAGTATTCGATGAAATCGATACCTTCAGCAGCATCGCCAACCGCTTCATCCCATGGTTTACCTGCTTCGTAAACCATCACTGCAGAAATTTCTTCTTTACGACGACGGATAATTGCCGCTACACGAAGTAAGAGTTCAGCACGGTCTCTGTGTGACCATCTGCTCCACTCTTTATATGCTTTATTTGAAGATTCAAATGCTTTTTCTACATCTTCTTTTGTTGCTTTAGATACTTTCGCAACTACTTCAGATGTATTAGCTGGATTAATTGAATCAAATGTATCATCTTTAGTAATGTGTTCACCGTCAATCACTATTGGAAGTGTTTGACCAAGTTCACTTTTTACTTGTTCTAACGTTTTTTGAAATCTTTCCACATTTTCTTGTACTGAAAAATCAATCCCAGGTTCATTTTTGAAAGGTACTACCATTCTTAATTACCCCCTATTTATTTTTAAATATTTTAAAGTTAGTAAAATATTGTCTTACATAAAAATGATAATTTGTATCATTAATTTCATTCTACTATGTAATCCTCATGTTTTGCAATCGCTTACACTATATTATCTGAAAAGTTTTAAAATAGTATTACACTAAAAACACTTATCTTTCTATTTATTTTCCTGAAAATTTGGTGCATCATTCTCATCAATGGTTCTAACGACTTTCGCAGGAACGCCAGCTACTAAACTATGAGAAGGAATGTCTTTAGTTACTACACTACCGGCAGCAATGACTGAACCGTCGCTAATTGTTACGCCTGGTGTGACGACCACATTACCTCCAAACCAAATATTATTTCCAATAATAATCGGTTGAGCTAATTCTAAACCTTTATTACGTTCTGGATACGTCAGTGGATGATGCGCCGTATAGAACCCACATGATGGACCTATAAAGACATCATTACCAATAGTAATGCCACCTCCGTCCATAAAATAACAATTACTATTTACAAACACATTACGGCCTAACTTAACATTCCAACCGTAATCCGTATCAAATGGACTGTTAATCTCCACATTTTCCAAAGGATAACCAAATAAATCGGTTAAAATTTCAAAGCGCTTGTTAGTATGACTAGGACGCGTTTGATTAAATTCAAAGCACAAATCTTTTGCGCGCTTACGATCATCGCTTAACTCTTCATCAAAGTTTGCATCATACCACTCATGGGCTAACATCTTTTCTTTTTCCGTCATATGCTTCACCTATTTCTTTCTAATCTTCTCCTTGAATTTTAACCTTTATATATGAAAAATACACATAAAAATAGCTATGAAAAAATCTATCACATCATGCCTCGATTTCTTCATAGCTACTTTTGTGCGTTTTTAATGGTTGATTTTATTTGTTGTTACTTGATTGAGACTTGCCGCCTTTTTCGCCAATTTCTTCATAAAATTCTTTATTATGATTTGACGATGTAGCTTCTCCACCTTTTTCACCAATTTCTTGGTAGAACTTTTCACCATGATTTGATGAAGTTGTTTCTCCACCTTTTTGGCCTGCTTCTTCGTGCGTCATTTTTTTCTCTTCTGACATTAAAAATTCCTCCTTAAAAATATTTTTTTTAAAAATACTTATCATAAGGTGTCATAATTACCACGAACTCTAGGTGCAATTTCATTATTCCCATTTAATTCACGTATAAACAATATTTTACAAATTATTTTAATTACTTAAAAACAGTGGAACAAAATATAAATCATCTAAATAAAAAAAGTCTAAGACACCAATAAAGTAATAATGTCTTAGACCATAATCGGTAATAATATATTATGAAGTAATAAAATCTCCGCCGTTAACGTGAATAATTTGGCCAGTTATATAAGAACTATCCGCATTTGTAGCTAAGAAGACATAGGCAGGGGCAAGTTCGGCTGGTTGGCCACGTCTACCCATTAGTGTGTCGTCACCTTGATTTTCCACTTTATCTTCATCAAATGTAGCTGGAATTAATGGTGTATAAATTGGTCCTGGTGCTACACCGTTTACGCGAATATTTTTCTCCATTAATGTAGTAGCTAATGAACGAGTGAATGACACGATGGCACCTTTAGTTGCAGCATAATCAATTAAGTGGCCTGAACCACGATATGCTGTCACGCTTGTCGTGTTAATAATTGTATCATTTTCACTTAAATGCGAAACTGCTGCTTGTGATAAGAAGAACATGCCAAAGATATTTGTCTCAAACGTTTCTTTAAATTGAGCGGGTGTAATATCTAAGAAATCATCTTGAGGGAATTGTACGGCCCCATTATTTACTAAGATATTTAATCCACCAAAGTCTTTTACTACATCTTCGACTAATTGTTTAGATTGATCAGCGTCTTTTAAATCGTGCGCATATGCTTTAGCTTCAACGCCAATTTCTTTTAGGCGATTAACTGTTTCTTCAGCATCTTCATGTTCATTATAATAACCAATCGCAACATTCGCGCCTTCTTTAGCGAATAAAATAGCTACTGAACGACCGATACCTGAATCTCCACCAGTAATCAATGCTACTTTACCTTTTAACTTACCACCAGCTTTATATTCGTCTAATTCTGCTACCGGTTTAGGATTCATATCTTTTTCAGTACCCGGTTGTTTACTTTGAGTATAACCTTTAATTTGTTTATGAAAATCTAATAAGTTCATTTATACACACTCCTTTTCCATTTACTTAATCGTTCCCATTTAATGGTTTTTCAAAACAACAAATTAATTTATACTTAAATTGAATTACACACCAGTTAAATTCTACGAGTAAGTTATTTACTACTTTAGAACCACTCAACATCAATACTATAGACGCATGAAATTAAAACGGTAGGGCTTTATAATTAAATTTAACTTTCAATTAGATCAATCACGAATCACATTTTATATAGAGAAAAGGAGTGCGATTACAAATGAGAGTATTATTAAAGGGAGTCATTACACTACTTGTCATTTTAGGCCTTGTTAAAACATTTCAAGACCATGATATTGTGAATGACGTAAACAAATACTATGATGAGGCAAAAAATGGTGAATTAGTTCAAACCATTTCCAACTATAATTTCAATAACTTTAAAGACTTAAACTTAGAAGACTTCAAACCATCTGACTTTTTCTAATTAATAAGTAAAATAATTATATTTCATTTTCACCTCTTACTATACAAGCCTAAAATACTACAATTTAACTAATCGTTTTAAGGTGCACAACGCACATCTAATCCGACTTTTTAATAAATAGCTTAACATCGTTATTTTTCCCAAATAAGCCTAGAACATTTTTAACCAAGTGTTCTAGGCTTTTATGTTCGTAAATCAAGCGAAATGATTGACTATAATACCCTTAGGGGGTATACTGGTATTGAAATGAATTGGAGGTAGAATGATGAGCCAAACTAGCAAAGTGACCTTGGATGTGACGGGTATGACATGCGCCGCTTGCTCAAATCGTATCGAGAAACGCTTGAATAAAATGGACCATGTCGACGCACAAGTAAACTTAACAACTGAAAAAGCGAATATCGAATATGATGCCAACACCTATACCGTAAGCGACTTCGTTTCTACCATTCAAAAGCTCGGTTATGATGTGGCTACTGATAAAACGGAACTCGATATCACAGGTATGACATGCGCGGCATGCTCTAACCGTATTGAAAAGGTCTTAAATAAAACATCTGGCGTTAAACAAGCTAGCGTCAACTTAACTACCGAACAAGCAGCGATTGATTACTACCCTAGTCAAACTGACGTAGATACACTAATCGGACGTATTCAAAATTTAGGTTATAACGCTCAACCTAAACAAACCGAAGAACAACAAGCCTCACGTAAAGAGAAAGAATTAAAGCATAAACGCAATAAATTAATTGTGTCTGCCGTTCTAGCACTTCCTTTATTAATGACCATGTTAGTTCATTTATTCAATATGAATTTACCACACATTTTAATGAACCCTTGGTTTCAATTAGTACTAGCTACACCCATTCAATTTATTATTGGTTGGCAATTCTATGTAGGCGCATATAAGAATATGCGTAATGGTGGTGCCAACATGGACGTGCTAGTAGTGTTGGGTACTAGTGCCGCCTATTTTTATAGTATTTATCAAATGGTTAAATGGCTCATTGGTACAACTACGACGCCCCATTTATATTTTGAAACGAGTGCCGTATTAATTACGTTAATTCTTTTCGGAAAATATTTAGAAGCTCGTGCTAAGTCACAAACGACTAACGCCTTAAGTGAACTTTTAAATTTACAAGCGAAAGAAGCACGGATTATTACTGAAGATGGTACCGAACGCATGGTGCCGTTAAGCCAAGTCGATGTTGATGATACATTATTAATTAAACCAGGTGAAAAAATACCAGTCGATGGCCAAATCATTAAAGGTGAAACGGCCGTTGATGAATCGATGTTAACGGGTGAGTCAATGCCTGTAGATAAACAGGTCGATGATAATGTGATAGGTTCAACCATGAATTCAAATGGTGTCATTACTATCAAAGCCACTAATGTGGGTAAAGATAGTGCGTTATCTAATATCATCAAAGTAGTTGAAGAAGCACAAAGTTCCAAGGCCCCTATTCAACGTCTTGCCGATATCATTTCTGGTTATTTTGTGCCTATCGTTATTGGACTCGCTTTACTCACATTTTTAATTTGGATCACACTCGTACACCCTGGACAATTTGAAGACGCCTTAGTCGCAATGATTTCAGTATTAGTTATAGCTTGCCCTTGTGCATTAGGCCTCGCAACTCCTACGTCTATCATGGTAGGTACTGGACGCGCTGCTGAAAATGGTATTTTATTCAAGGGTGGCGAATATGTGGAACGAACACATCAAATTGATACTATAGTGTTTGATAAGACGGGTACACTCACACATGGCAATCCTGAGGTAACTCATTTTCAAGGAGAAAACGATATATTAGCGTACGTGGCATCGGCTGAAAGTAATTCAGAACATCCGTTAGCTACTGCGATAGTGCAATATGCAGATGAACAAGGAGTTTCTCAAGTAGATGTAGAGGATTATAAAACCTTACCAGGACATGGGATACAAGCCGTTATTGAAGGCCAACACTTATTCGTGGGTAATCAAAAATTGATGCAAGATAACGGTATTGATGTCACAGATTATCAAGCGCAAATGGAACGTATGGAAGCAGATGGTCATACTGTAATGTTAATCGCATACGCTGGTGAACTGCGTGGTATGGTCGCTGTGGCTGATACGGTAAAAGATTCCGCTAAAGAAGCGATTCAACAGTTAACGGATATGGATATTCATACCGTTATGTTAACTGGTGACAATCAGCGTACGGCACAAGCGATTGCTTCAGAAGTAGGAATCGACCAAGTTATCGCAGGCGTGTTGCCTGAAGATAAAGCGCAACATATAACACAATTACAAGACAAAGGACATAAAGTAGCAATGGTCGGCGATGGCATTAATGATGCCCCTGCACTTGTGAAAGCAGATATTGGTATTGCGATGGGCACAGGTACAGAAGTAGCGATTGAAGCGGCCGATATTACGATTTTAGGTGGCGACATTCACTTAGTCCCTAAAGCTATTCATGCAAGTGACCAAACCATTCGCAATATTAAACAAAACTTATTCTGGGCCTTTGGTTATAACGTAGCTGGTATTCCAATTGCTGCTATGGGATTATTGGCACCATGGATTGCCGGTGCAGCCATGGCTTTAAGTTCTGTCAGTGTAGTAAGCAATGCCCTACGTCTAAAACGTATGAAATTATAATAAGCATTTAACTATACGTTAAAATTATACGCATTTTACCTTAAAAATGACTTTAATTTAGGATTTCGTCGCGTTTTCTTTTCTTTGATATATATAAAGGAGTAGAATAAGGGTATACAGTAATGTAATTCTTTGGAGGTGACACAGATGATTAATGAAACAATTAAAGTAGACGGCATGAGCTGTGATCATTGCAGAAACGCTATCGAATCTGCCTTAGCTAAATTAAACGGCGTAACAACTGCCGAAGTCAATTTAGATAAAAACGAAGTTAGAGTCGATTATGATGAAAACAGAGTCTCAGTTGATCAAATGAAACAAGCCATTGAAGACCAAGGTTACGACGTAAAATAATCTTGAATATATGAGAGTGAGGTTGGGACAAAAGTGTTTAGGATTTGAGCAGAACCGAACGATGAGCAAAATTGTTCTTCAAATTTTATCGAATCGTGACGGTATCTGCCGAGAATCCTACTTTTGGGACACCGTTTATCACTTCCCAGAACCCAAATATTATAGGCGTAAAGGTGAGTCAATCATCTTTACGCCTTTTTTTCTAGGTCGAGACCACGAGAGTTATAGACCATATTAAAATACTGCCAGGATTCTCTTTATTTAGTTAACTCTTAATTTCGTAGTTCCTGTATTACGTAATTCAATAATGGCATCTAATGCATCTACCACTAAATTCTTAACAGCCGCTTCCGTATAGAAAGCAATATGTGGAGTTAACAGAATATCTTCTCGTTCAATAAGCGTATCCAACAGCTCATCATTAATCTCTTTACCTCGATAGTCACCAGGGAATAAGCCACGTTCATATTCATAAGTATCTAAAGCTGCACCTTTAAGATGGCCACTATCTAGCGCAGCGAGTAAGGCTTTAGTATCCACCATTGAACCTCTCGCCGCATTAACGAATACTGCCCCTTTTTTAAATTTCGAAAATACTTTTTCATCAAATAAGTGTCCGTTATAATGTGTAGCTGGGATATGAACCGTTACAATATCCGCTTCTGCCACTGCTTCTTCTAACGTATCTTTATACTCGACATATTCTGCTACATGCTCATTTGGAAAAGGATCATACGCAATCACTTTACTATCATAGCCTTTCGCAAAGATCTTAGCCGCTACAGAACCAATACGGCCTGTACCAATGACCGCTACCGTCAAATCACTAATCGAACGTGATAATATAGAAGGTTCCCAACGAAAATCATAATCACGCACTTTACGTTGAATATCATTCTGATTTCTTACGATATTAATCGCTTGTATCACGGCAAATTCTGCAATTGAACTTGGTGAATATGAAGGTACATTGGAAACAACAATGTCATACTTGGTCGCTAAGTCTAAGTCGTACATATCGAAACCTGCACTACGTTGTGCGATATGTTTAATGCCAAAGTCATGTAATTTAGCAAATACCTGTTCTGAAAGAGGATGTTGTTGAGACAATGATAAACCGTCAAATCCTTTCACACTGTCTACATTATCATCGTTTAATAGTTCTTTATTCATCTCTATCTCAACTTGATTGTCTTGTGCCCATTGTTCGATGAAAGGTATATCTTCATCTCTTACACTCATCATTTTAATTTTTAACATTATGCATCATCCTTTCTTGTCTTCTTAGTTGTCGTATAAATGTGCTAATGACGCTAATCTCTCGGCCGCTTCTGCTAAATCGTTATCATTTAATGCTAAGGAGATTCTAACGTAATGACGGCCATTTTCTCCAAATGGAATACCTGGTGCGACTAAAATGGATTTCTCTTTTAATAAATACTGTTCAAACGTTTCACTGTCATATCCTGGAGGGGTTTGTAGCCATGAATAAATGCCTCCTTTTGAATGTACAAAAGGTAAGTGTGCTTCAGCTAGGCGTGCTTCAAAAGCATCACGACGACGTTTAAACGTAGCATTTTGTTGTTCTAAAAAATCATCATAATTATTTAATGCATACGTTGCCGCATCTTGTAAGGCACCAAACATTCCTGCATTGGTATGGGTTTGATATTTTTTAAGCGCTTGAATCATCTCTTTGTTTCCTACTGCAAATCCGACACGGAAACCTGACATATTATAGCCTTTTGATAAGGAGAAGATTTCGATTGCGACGTCTTTCCCATGTTCAGAAGCAAGAATGCTTGGGTTCTTCGCATCAAAGCCAAATACGCTATAGGCAAAGTCGTGCACAATCTTCGTTTGCGTTCCTTTAAAACGCTTAATGGTTTCATCAAACACTTCTGACGTAGCAGTAGACCCGGTTGGATTGTTTGGATATGTAAGGTAAATCAGTGACGTATGCGCTAAAGTCTCTTTATCAACACTGTCCCAATCTGGTAGATAGTCAGGAGGCGATAAATTGAGTGGTACGGGGTTCGCGTCGGAAAGCATCACGCCTGCTAGATAATCCGTATAACCCGGGTCAGGTAATAGCACGTTCTCTCCTGAGTTAACGACACACGTCGGTAAAGCGACGAGTCCATTCTTCGTGCCATATAGGATACACACTTCATCATCTTTATGTAAATCTACGTTATATTGACGTTGATAGAAATTCACAATAGCTTCTTTAAATGATTCTTTGCCATGAAACGCTCCATACTTTTGATTCTCGGGTATACGCACTGCTTCTGCAAAATGATCAACGATACCTTTAGGCGTTTCGCCATCAGGAATGCCCACTGCCATATTTATCAGTGGTAAAGATCCATGTTCAACTTTGCGTCCCATCGTTTTGCCAAAGTAACTTTCCGGTATAGCGGCTAATCTCTTTGAAATGACCATCTTCATCCTCCTTTAGATATAAAAGTAACGCTATACACCACTTTTCCAAGTGGCATATAGCGTTATTTTGTACACGACACTTATCTGTGAGGCGTTACCTCTTTGGAATTAGCACAGTGCTGTTTTATATGTGAAGCCTGTTGCTGAAGTTTCATCGGGCCAAATCCCTTCACTTCTCTGGATAAGTTCTTTCGAATTACTATTTATTTTATCAGGACGAAAAATATTGTCAATATTTATAATTTTCAGATTTAATCTAACTATTCAGTATTTAAATCCCTTTATTAATATCTTCTAACATGGCTTCTGCCGTAATTTTAGCGCTCGTTAAGACAATTGGAACACCTGCACCAGGATGTGTACTTGCACCTGCAAAGTATAAATCTTTATAATCTTTCGACACATTAGCCGGACGATAATAGTTACTTTGCGTCAATGTAGGCATTAAGCCGAATGCCGTACCAAATTTTGCGTTATAACGACTTTCAAAGTCTAATGGTGTAAAGATTGTTTCTGAAATCACATCTTTGCGCACATCTTTAAGTTCTTCAATTGTTTCTATTTTGCTATAAACAACTTCTTTGGCGCGTTCGATTTCATTTGGATCATTCCAATCTATTTCGCCTGTTTTCAATTCAGGGACAGGCATAAGCACGTACATTCCAGTTTGGCCTTTTGGCGCTAGCTCATCATCTTCTACCGCTGGAAAATAAAGATATAAAGAAGGATCATCTGGCATTCTACCACTAAAGATATCATCAATATTGCCTCTAAAGTCTTTGGCGAATACAACATTATGAACATGAACTTTATCGCGTAGTTCTCTGTTTATGCCGGCATAGACAAGGAAAGCTGAACATGAGTAGTCCATGTTGTCTACCTTTTCAGGAGAATATTTCTTCAGTGGTGCATGGGATGGCATCAAGTGTTGTGCGACATACGGGAAATCTGCAGTACATAACACTTTATCAAAGCGATGGATTTCATCATTCACACGTAAACCATCTGCACGTTTAAATTTAGGATCGATAATGATTTCTTGTACATCTGCATTTAATCGAACTTCAATACCTAAATCTTGGCCAAGTTTCAATAAGCCTTGTGCTAAGCCATACATTCCGCCTTTAATATAGTGCACGCCATGGACCATTTCAATCATTGGAATAATTGAATAAATAGACGGACCTTGTTTAGGGTCGATACCTATATACAACGTTTGGAATGCGAGTAATTTACGAATCTTTTCATTAGAAACGTAATCGTCAATAAGTTGATTCGCTTTGCTAAACGTTCTTAGTTTAAGACCACGATATAATGTCAGTGGATTGTAAAACTCACTCGGCTTACGGAAGGTACGTTCTAAGAAATATTTACGTGCAACTTCATAACGTCTATATACGTCGGTTAAGAACTGCATAAATCCTGGTGTTGACCCCGGTTCGATAGCTTCTAACGCTTGGCTTAACTGCGCTAAATCAGTCGACACACTCACTTTATCTTTATCCGAGAAATAGATATCAAAGATATGCGTTAGTTGTCTCATATCTATGTAATCTTCAAAGCGTTTACCACTTTCCTCAAATACTGCTCTGTATACATCTGGAACCATTACAATCGTAGGTCCCATATCGAACGTAAAGCCATCTTTTTTAAATTGACTCATACGCCCACCTACTTGTTCATTCTTCTCGAAGATTGTTACTTGATGTCCATGTGCAGCTAATCTAGCGGCTGCTGATAAGCCTGTTACTCCTGCGCCAACGACGGCTATCTTCATATCTTTCCCACCTAAGCTTTATATTTTTTCTTTAATTTACGGTAGATCTTATTTTTCTTCCATGTTGATACATAGACACGGTCTTTTAGCGTGTAGTCCGCTTTTCTGACTTCAGTTAAAATGCCTCGATATACTTCAGCAGCTAACTCAATAATCATACGTGCTTCTTCGTTGTACACTTCTAGATGGTTTAAGACTTCGTTATAATTATCATCCGCAAGTTTAGCATAGCTTTCCCATAATTTTTTATAGGCTTCTGAAGGTTTAGCACGTTCTACTTCCTGTGCGATTGACACATCATATGCTTTTAAACGTTCTACGCTAAAGTAGACGCGTCCATTTTCAAAATCTTCATCTACATCGCGTAAAATATTAGTTAACTGCAATGCTTCGCCTAGTTGCTTACCATATTCATACGCTTTATCTGTTGGTGGTGTCGCTAAAATTGGAATCAATAATACGCCTACCGTGCCTGCAACACCATAACAATAATCTAGTAACCCTTGATCTGTCTCGAACATTTCGAAATCTTGGTCTGCTTCTACTGCATCTATCAGGTCATAAAGGGCTTGATAATTCATTTGAAAATGTGTTGCAGTATCGGCAAATGCCGTCATAATAGCCGCATCACTTTCAAATGTTTCAGGTATTGTCGCGTGCTGTTCAACAGATTGAACGTCACGTCGTATTTTATGTAAATAGTCCACATCTTGATGTATATCGATACTATCATCAACGATTCGACATACGGCATAGATAGCCCAAATAGCTTGTCGTTGCTGCTCTGGTAACATATCAAATGCATATGAAAAACTTTTAGAATAATCTTTCATAATTTGATGACAATATTGATAACTTTCTTCTAATGTTCTCATGGAGAGCCCCCTGTTATGCATTAATCATTAATATTAAAAGTACGTCCCTTCCATTTTACAGTTTTCGTAAAATAAATGTGACGATATGAGTTCATAAAAATTAAAATAAATATCCAAAATAAAAGTGGATTCATTATTAAAAATAGGAGTGAAAAGCTACCTACTCTTTTATGTAATTTCACAAATTGTATTGTGTATATTCCATATGATACACATATACGCTTAAATGACAATGATTTCACTAATAATCCTAGAATTAAAGCTAAAGTCGAGGTCATCGTGCCTATCATCCAGATTATAATCATTGCCATGAGACGTCCTTGCGTTGCCGAGGCGCCTACTGCTAAATGTTTCGTCCAACCTTCGACTAACGATTTAGGACCTTCTTCATACATTCTAAAGCCAACATACCCTTGTCCTTCGTAAGCCGTCACCGGTAGATGGTGCTGTTGAAAGGCTCGACCTAGCGCGAACCCTTCAATAATATGTGTTTGCGCATTTTTATGACCTTCCGTTAAAGCATAATCTGTTTGATTCATAACTGTAACTGGACCAAATGCCAATGATTGCGTTTGAGCTTGAGCTAAAGTTGACGATTGGTTCATACCTACTACCGTCATTAAATTAAATAAGGCCGAGGCTTGTTCATACGGTCGTTGTACAATGTGATAAGGTTGGATGCTTAATAAACCGCGATACGCTTGTTTAGCATATGTTTGCATTATCGCTTCTAACGCCTGTTCGTTCATTAATACGACATCTGCATCCATAAATATGATTATTTCAGATGTTGCATGTTTGACGCCTTCATAACACGCATAGGATTTACCATACCATCGTTTATTGTCTACATTCTCTCCGACTCGATGCACATGCGCTCCAAATTCACGGGCCACTGCAACCGTACCATCGTGAGAATCATCATCCATGACAATGACTTCAGATTTCACCGATTGTTGGGCTATACTTTTCAATAATTTGGGCAGTCGTTGCGCTTCATCTCGCGCCGGAATAATAATACTTACAGTCATATCTTTATTATCAATTTTTGACTTTTGAAAATGTAGCAAATGCCGTTTATCATACATGAAGTGACCACATAATGATGAAACGCCTATAACGCTATGAAGCAATATCTCTAACCCTTTCATCTATCCTTCACCTCATTAGATCTACACTTGATGATTATCTCGTTCAAGTTGGTTAATTTTATCAGCGACTTGTTGACCACTTAACGTCACCATTGGCATACCGCCACCTGGATTGACAGAACCACCAACAAAGAACAAGTTATCGAAGTATTGACTTTGTTTAGGAAACTTAAAGCCTTTATTTTTCTTTCTATCAGCGACGACGCCATATATCGCACCTTTATTAGAAGCGTAATGGCGCTCTATATCATGAGGCGTCCACACGTCTTCATATACAATATGTTGACGTAAATCTGTTAGCCCCATGCGCTCTAATTTATCTAAGACACGTTCACGAAATTGAGCATATTGTACTTCGGTAAACGGTTCATTTTGAATATATGGAATATGCGGTAAGACCTTCAAATTCTCATAACCTGTAGGTGCTTGTGTCTCATCAGTTTTATTAGAATTGACTAAATAAATCGTTGGATCTTGTGGTAGAACCTTGTCGTGAAAGACTTCGTGATAATTACGTTTAGAATCACTTGAGAATAAGAAATTATGATGCGCCAGTTGTGGGTACTGCTTGTCCACGCCTAAGTGCATCACATATCCAGAACTAGCTGGCTCATACGTTTTCTCTAACTTAGCCAATTTTCCCTCTGAAAAATGAAGCAAATCACGGTATGTTGGAATCACTTCCCTATTCGCTACAATGTAGTCAGCCTCAACATGCGTGCCATCATCTAACCTTACACCCGAGACATGATTGAAATAGGTATCAATACTTTTAATGTCTACGCCAGTATGAATATCTACACCTTCTTCACGTGCTAAACGTTCTAGTGCTTGCGCAAGAAGATGAATACCTCCTTTAACGTACCATAGCCCTTGTTCATATTGCATATGTATTAACAATGTCAATACAGCTGGCGCATCATATGAAGAAGAACCGACATATTTAATGAAGTAACCCAACATATCTCTTAATTCTTGTTTTTTAACATAGCGATTAATGGCTTGTTGCATCGTTGAAAAGTAATCGACGCCTTTTAACGCAGTAAAAGGGCCTTGATATTTAATGATTTCAGAAACCGTATCAAGCCCTAACGCAAAATACCCTTCTTCTGTAAAGCGGTGTACTTTCTCTGCATAGTTAAGAAAATCATGTACTTGTTGAATATCTTCTTCATTTAAATTGTCGTTAGCTTCCAACATTTGATTTAAATCTTCATATAAATCAATCGTCTCACCATTCGTAAAGAAACTACGCCATTGTAATGATAAACGTTCAATCGTGACGTAATCTGCCATATTTTTGTGACTATAACGGAATAAATTCTCAAAGATGTAAGGCATCGTTAAAATAGATGGGCCTAAGTCAAAGCCAAAGCCTTGTGTTTCAAGACGATTCACCTTACCACCTATATGATTATTTTTCTCATATAATGTGACGTCGTAACCACTTTGAGCTAGTCGAATGGCTGCTGAGATACCGCCTAAACCTCCGCCAATCACTATGATACTTTTTTTAGACATCGTGCTCGCCTCGTTTCTTTTTCAATTGATAATAGCGTTCTAATCTTGGACGATTATAGCGTTGTGCCACAATGATTGGAATATTAGCTAATAATGCATAGCAAAGATTGATTATTTTAATATATCGAGGTGCTTTTACAAATACTATGACGGGTAAGATGGATAACCAATGTACCAACTCTGCACGTCGCATTTCTAATATCATTCTATGTATATTGGGTAATTTGAATGACGTTAATTGTTTCTTATTGTATATTTCTGGATTTAGTTTGTTGCCTTCCGGTATATATTTCTTCCATTTATTAATTTGAAACAACGTGTTCCATAACTTACCATTTTCTTCCCATGATAAGGGCTTAAATAGACGTTCGTACTTTTCAAAAAAAGTGAGTGGTAACTTCGCGAAAAGGTAAGAAATGGTCATTTGGGTAGAAAACCAATACATACTATGAAATATTCCAAGTGCTAGAATCTTTTTTAATGGCATATATCGTCAACGCTTTCTAATTATTAGTCTTTAATATTTCCCTATAACGCGTATCAGTAAACTTTAAACGACAGTGTATATTAAATAACTAAAAAAAGAGGCCGACATAAGTCGACCTCTCTCTTCAATAACTCGATGTACTATCCAGTTATTTCTGTAAATCTTACCACCAGTTATGGCTAGAACGGAAAGCAATAGCGTTGCTTAATGAACCGTAACGGCTGTTAGCGTAGTTGATTAAACCTTTAGTTTGTGAAGCTACTGAACCTGTACCCCAAGATTCTTTAGTTTGACCTAAACCTCTGTAACCTAATGAGTTAACTGCGTTAGGGTTACCGCCTGATTCTGGCATTACGATAGTGTTCCAAGCTGCTTCAGTACCACCGTTAGCTAAGAATTGAGCTTTAACTGAACCACCAGTTGAAGCTGATGAAGTTGATGCTGCAGGTGCTGAGTATGAAGTTGTTTGTGCACTGTAGCTAGTTGTTTTGCTTGTAGATGGTGCAGATACAGCTTTCACGTTAGTGTGGCTAGCTTGTTGGTTTGAGCTTACTGATTGAGTTGAAGCTTGGTTGTTGTATGAAGCTGAGTAATCAGTTGCTGGAGCTGCTTGAGTTGTGTGAGCTGGTTGAGCAGCTTGTGTAGTTGTTGAAGCTGTGTCAGCGCCACCAACGTAAGTGTAGTTCCAAGACCAAGTTTTACCGTTTGAAGTGAAGTTGTATTGGAAACCGTCTTTAACGAATGTGATGTTGTACGCACCAGCTTGTACTGGGTGAGCGTTTAATTCTGATGGGTTGTTTTGAGCTAAGTTAGCTAATTGATCATAGCTAGATGTTGACTCAGATGCGTGTGCACTGTTGTCTGTAGTTAATGCGTAACCTGTTACTCCTAATGCTACTGCTAATGACGAAGCGATAACTGTCTTTTTCATAATAAATAATTCCTCCAAAAATGTAATTTATATTTTTCGTAATGTTAATTTTTTAGTTATAGTGTTTTGCTCTGTTGTTTAACTTTTGACAATAAGTACTATATCATAAAAAAATGCCAATAGTATTACGCTTATCTTACAAAAAATTACAATAAGGAATTGATTTTGTAACATTGAAATATTGTTGTTGTCTTCTGTAACAATGATTTCCTGGGTATTTTGTTTAATATTTCATCATGAACCATGATTTTACATTATTTTCTTGGGAAATTTACAATCGTTTTACAACGCTCGTAATATTACAAATTTCCGTTTTGTTACAATACCGTAATATTTCTTATAATTTAGACGTCATTTATTTTCTTGATAATTTGGTTAAAATTTATGAAATCATTCTATAAATTATGGATGGAAACACCACCATGCCAGACTTGAATAACTTTATAAACTCCGTATTGTTTGGCTCGCGTTCTTAGGGGAGCGGGACAGAAATCTAATGAAATTTCTAAGATTTCGTAGTCCCGCCCCGGCAAAGTTGACTAGAAATGAAGAAAGTGAGGCTTGAACGCATCTTCATTTCAGACAACTACTGCCAGTTTTATCTTTTAGCCTTCGATTAACATTGCTTGTCAAGGAGTCTCGCTACAATACTTCGTATAGATATGCATATTTCATTTTAGAATGTGTAAAAAATAAAGCATCGACTAAATTTTAATAATTCAATCGATACTTTAATGATGTATTTCTAAATATTTAATTTCTTATTTGAATCGTCTTTCTTCTATATTAATAGTATTAATAATCTTTTACGCCCCAGAGGACTTTTTCACATTCACGAATAATGTATTTTAATATTTCAATGCGTGATGTTTTCTTATGATCAGCAGGTACTACGAGCCATGGTGCGTAATCTGTATGTGTTTTTTCAATCATGTCATGGCTGGCTTCGACATATAAATCCCATTTTTCACGGTTACGCCAGTCTTCATCCGTAATCTTCCATTGTTTATGAACGTTGACTTGGCGTTCTTTAAAGCGTTTTAATTGTTCTTCTGTATCTAATGTAAGGAAGAATTTTAATATAATTGCGCCTTCATCAGTCCACATTTTTTCAAAAGCATTAATCTCTTCATAGGCACGTTGCCATTCTTTAACCGTCGCAAATCCTTCGATACGTTCTACAAGTACACGACCGTACCAACTTCTATCAAACATTTCGATATGACCGCTTCTAGGCATATCTTTCGCAAAGCGCCATAAGTAATGATGATTTAGTTCTACATCTGTTGGCGCACTAATACCGTTGACTTCATAGCCTGTAGGGTCAAGTTTCTCTCTAATACGTTTGATATTACCGCCCTTACCTGCTGCATCCATACCTTCAAATACTAAGATTAATGGAATTTTTCTTTCATATAATGCGAACTGGATTTCACGCATACGGTTTTGTAATTCCGTAATCAATGCTTTGTACTGACCTTTGGAAACTTTATCAACATCAATATCAAATAAATCAGTAGTAAAGTTTGGCGTGAATTTACCATCACGTTTATCTTTTGTTTTATTATGTTGTTCGATGGCTTTCTCTAAACGTTTAATAATATGTTCATACATCTTTTCAGTTGCACTTTGACGCTCTGTATAATCGATAATTTGCCATGTTTTATCATTTTTAATGAATCCATGCATATCATCTAAATAGGTTTGTGTCGATAATACATTAGTATATTCTTGAACTTTCCAACGTGTTAACGGATTAGCCTTCGTTTGTTTAATATGTTCTTGACGCTTTTCTTCATTAATATCGATGAAAAACTTGATAATTTCATAATTATCTTGTTCTAACATACCTTCAAACGAATCGATTTGTTCTTTTAATACACCATAGTTTTTATATCTGTCATGTTTGATTTCATTTTCACGATAATCTAAATAGTGAGAATACCAACTTCTAAAGTAAATATTAATATCACCTTTTTTAGGTAATGTATTCCAATATTTTTGTAAAAATTAATATCTCAAATCATCGCCTTGTGGTGATTGTGTCGCAATAAAGTGAGTATACTTCGCATCAAAATTTAACAATAGTTCATTTGCTAAGCGTGTTTTACCTGATGCTGGGACCCCTTCAAATAAAATCATAACCGGAATACCTAAGTCATGTGTTTGTCGTGTAAGCTCTGCAGTTTTTAATGCTAATTTTTCAATTTTAGTCGTCATATACGATTCACCCTTTATTTATCATATTACTCATTTACATTGTAACATTATTCATTGATACACAATTATATAATTTAGTTTATTTTTAATTTTTCTAAGGAAAAAAGGAGTTGATAAACTGCTTATAAATAGCAATTTACCAACTCCACATTTGAAACGTGTTTAACCCATGAATTTATAGATATCGTTTGTATATAGACGTAAAACTTTACGGAAGATGATATCTAGTATATAAGCTGTTAATAATGGCACAACAAAGAATCCTAAGACGATTAATATAATGCTAAGGACTGTAGAATCAACATGTAAAAACTTGAATGCGCTGATAGGTCCAATCATTCCGATAAAACCGAAGCCTGCTGATTCTTTAGTACCGGCAATACCGATTAAACTTCCGACGATTCCTGAGACACCTGCCGTAATTAAGATTGGCAACATAATAATTGGGTATCTAACCATATTCGGCATCATCATCTTCACGCCACCAAAGAAAATTGAAATTGGTACAGCAACACGGTTTACTTTACTTGTACCGATAAGCAACACGGCCTCAGTAGCAGAGATTCCAATCGATGCTGAACCGGCAGCAAGTCCTGCAATCCCTATCGCAATCGCGATTGCCACGGTTGAAAGTGGTGAAATAATGATGAAACTGAAGACCATCGAAATTAACATACACATTAAGACAGGTTGTAATTCAGTAAAGCTATTAACAATATTACCAATTCCAGTTGTAATCATATGTACATAAGGAAGAATTAACACGCCAATTGTGGCAGATGCACCACCTACGATTGTAGGATAAACTATAAGCGCCATGCTTCCTACACGTTTTTCAATTAATAAGATAAATAATACTGCGATAGTGGCCGTAATCATGGTATTGATTAAATCCCCAATACCTGCAATAATCCATGCTCCGTCTTTAAATTGAGCCGCGCCACTACCCACATACGACGCACTAGCCACTACGGCTATAGCGAGCGGTGTCATTTCAAATTTCAAAGCAATTAATGCTCCGATTAAGGCTGGTACAGTAAATTGCATTGCTTGTACCACATGTAATAATGTTCCAAAAAATGGGTGATGATGCATGAGCGCTTTAAAGATTTCACCTAAAATCGCATTAGGTACTAAACCTACAACGATACCAATTGCTACCCCGGATAGTACCTTAAAGGTAAACTCTTTAACGCCCATATTTCTAAGTTCTGTTGTCATTCTAAAACCTCCCACGGTGTTTACATTCACACTTAAGATGAACATGTGCTTAATTAATGATAGAATTTACTATACCACAAATTCTAAATTTTCAGAATATTATTTTTGATTTTTCTTCAGATATTTATAAATACGTGGACTCATAGGGTTATTCGAGAGATTGACCGTCCATTTTAATGAGGTTATAGCCTATTTTATTTAACTTCTTGTATTCAATGTATTAAGATAGTTGAATACCTTAATGTAAGAAAGAGGAGGATTTTCCATGAAAAAAGCATTTATATATGGTGCAATTGCTGGAATAGGTACAGCTGCTTTAAGTTCATACCTTTATGAAACTAAAGTTAAAAAGCGTAGTTATAGAAGTTTTCTAACTAATGCGATGACTAAAGCGTTTGGACCGAAACGTTTTCTAAATACTGATCAAAAAATCGATAAAATGATAGCACTTAAACGCGATGAACAAATGGAAACACCTACGCCTACAGACTATCGTTTCAAACATCGTTTCGATGCCGAAACTCAAGACAATAGCATCATTTATACAATTAATGATAAGCAAGACAGAGACCAACGTGTGATTCTATATGTTCACGGTGGTGCATGGATTGAAGGTCCATTTAAAGAACACTACAAATTAATCGATACGTTAGCCGAGACTTTCGATGCTAAAGTTGTAGCACCTAACTATCCAAAGATACCAACACATGATCATCATGCTGCATTTAATTTATTAGCTTCAATTTATAAAGACATCTTAAATGATACGAATGCCGCGAACCAAATTACATTAATGGGCGATTCTGCTGGTGGTCATATTGCTTTAAGTTTTGCGCAGTATCTTAATGAGCTAAATCTCGCTCAACCTAAAGATATTATCGCACTTTCACCATGTGTTGAATCACGTCTTAACCACCCAGATATTTACGCTATACAACCACGCGATGCATTCCTTACTCAGAAAAGTTTACGCAGATTTTTAGAATTATGGGCGAATGGTCTACCAGATGGTCATTATAAAGTTTCTCCTAAATATGGTAACTTTGAAGATTTAGGAAAAGTAACATTCGTGATAGGTACCGATGAAATCTTCTACCCAGACGTAGTAGATTTATCAAAAACGTTAGACGGCAAAGGTATTAGCCATAATTTAATTATTGGTCATAACCTATTCCACGATTACGCTATTATGCCAATTCCAGAACAAAAAGAAGTCATCAGTAATATCAAACACATTATTGAAGATAACCGAACAATAAAAGATAGGGAGCGAAACTGAAATCTAGGGAGCGGGACAGAAATCTAATGTAATTTCAAAGATTTCGTAGTCCCGCCCCGACAAGGTTGACTAGAAATGAAGAAAGTGAGGCTCGAACGCATCTTCATTTCAGACAACTACTGCCTAATAATGGATTAAGAGATACTATCCTTTTTTTACTCAAATTCTAAACACTTTTGTGACAAAATCTTCTAAAATAAAAATAGCTTGAAGTGGACTGATTTTACGTAAGAATCAAATCCGCTTCAAGCTTCTTTTATATATTAAATAAACTATTCTCGCCTTCTGGTAAGTTATCTATAAAATCTTGTGGGTCTTCCGCAAATTGATTTCCAATGCCACCTTTCATTCTTTGAAAATGAAGATGTGGCCCTGTTGTTTGCTTACCTGTATTACCTGATAATGCGATAACGTCACCCGCTTTTACTTGTTCCCCTTGTTCGACTTTAATCTCATTCAAATGCATATACCATTGGTAATATTGACCATTAGTTTCTGAGATTTGTAAAACTTTTCCACCTAATTTATCTTTAAAAATACGTGTAACCGTACCATCTGTAGCTGCTAATACTTCAGTATCTTCAGGTAAGTCATAATCGTTACCGTAATGGGCATTCTTCCCATTAAATTCTAAATCATGATTATAAGTCCCAAAACCATGTGTGAGCCGGCTACGGTCTTCCCAATCAAACGTCGACTCGTTCGTACTCTGATTATCTATATCGCTAAAATCAATGCGATTAATTAAGTTAAGGGCCAATACTCCCAAGCCCACAACTATAGCTAACGTAATTAGATTCATTATAATCTTCTTCAAACATCGCCCTCCCAAAACAGTAAAATGATACTCACATATTAACAAAATACTAAATATGACAAATGTATTTAGCTCACAATCAGACTAAAAGATGAGAGCACTACTATAGGTTGATGAATTGGAATGAATCAACATTATTCTAGAGTGCTTATAATCTCACTTTTTGACAACGTCGATAATTCGACAGATAATTTGAATAAGCTTATTGTCAAAAAAGGAGGCCACTATAGTGTCCACTACCAAAGTTGATCCGCGTATTATACGCACTAAAAAATTACTCGTCGAAGCATTTCAAGAAGTGTCACGTGAGAAGAAGATGTCACAAATTACTGTCAAAGATATTACCGAACGTGCGACAGTCAATCGCGCTACGTTTTACGCTCACTTTACCGATAAATACGATATTTTAGACTACACCTTGTCTGTTACTATTTTAAAAGATTTAAATGATTCACTCGTCATTTCCGAAGTAATTAATGAAGAAGTTATGTCGACATTATTTATTTCTATCGCGCACTATATGGCCGAAGTGCACCACTCTTGCGAGATGAATAGTGAAACCTTTTGTAATCAAGCGCACAAGCGTATTAACAATGAATTAGAAGATATTTTCACTATCATGCTACGCAATAGCTACCCAGAACATGATATTGACATTCTAGTAAGTAGTGCGAGCTTTTTATCAACGGGACTCAGTGATCTTGCGCGTCACTGGCTTAATACAAGTTCTCTCACCGCTGAAGCATTTATTGAAAAGAATTTGCCGTTCTTACTCCACCATATTACCCATCTTTAAATATCCTTAGGAACGGGACAACACGTTAATGTCATCTCGATAATGAATAGTGTTGTCCCTCTTTAACTAGTTAATATTCCCCAACTAAACAACTTATTTCTTTATATGTTGCCTATACGACAAATATTGATATATGTCAGTTGTACTATCTAAATAATGGGAGTATAGTACATTTATACAACAAGTGTTAGTTAAATAATAAGTGTTTTTTTAATATCCGTATGAAAGGAGGAGTTAAGATGTCAGATTCCGACGATCACGAGCATTACAAGTTGCTACAAAGTGGTGCCACTTTTCTAGAAAAAATAATAAACCCTATCAAATTTATATACGTATCAATCACGTGGTGGATGTGGGAAAGCCCTGAAATTAACGTCATAACTTCCCTTTCACCTAATCTTGAACGTATCGCATAATCAAGATAATTAGGAGGATCAATAATGAGAGAATTATTAACAAGAATTAATCACTTAGCAAATAAAGAAAAAATGAGCGGTTTAACTATCGAAGAAAAACAAGAACAACAACAACTTAGACAAGAGTACTTAGGTATGATTAGAGGACAAGTATTAAATACTTTCTCAACTATGAAAGTGTTGGACCCACTTGGCCAAGATGTCACACCTGATAAAGTGTACGACTTGAGAGAACAATACGGTAATATTTAAATAGAAACGGCGCCAGAAATCTAATGTCATTCAAAGATTTCTAGCGCCGCTTCTTTTATTTAACAGACTAAAAAGTTAAATTTATGGCCATCTAAATCAGCAAATGTAGCACCGTAATAGCCCTGATAAATACCAGGTTCATCGATAATCGTACCACCAGCTTCTTTAACTTGTGAAGTTAGCTTATCTACTTCGTCATTTGTTTTTACTCCTAATGAAATAATTAATTCATTAGGTTGAGAAGTAGTTTCTTCATGAGTGACCTGTTCAAAATGATTATTTTCAATCAAAATAACGATAGTTTGACCGATTTTAATTCCTATCATTTTATCTAACATATCTGGGTTTTTATTGATTTCAAAACCTAAGTTTTTGTAGAATTGTTCACTACGTTCTAAATTCTCTACGTGTAAATTAAACCACATCGATTGAATCAAAATCATCGCCCCATTTTAACTATAAATTAAAAGCTTACTTTACTAATCCATTGTTCTAAGGTTAAACGTGTTGGGTTAATACGGTCCATTTGATTGAAATCGACTACATAACCTTTTTCTTCTAACCAACCACGTTCTGCCGTACCACTAGAGAACGTTCCTTTAATTTCTGTTGGTTTACCAGTTACTGTGGCAAACGCTTTTACTACCTCTTTTAATGTCAATTCGTCAGAGGCAATTTCTATAGCTTGATGATTATAGTCTTCTCGAGACGCGAAAATATTAGCTGCAATTTTAGCGATATCTATAGAAGAAATCATCGCAAATTTAACATCTCTATCAATAAATTCTGGAATACTTATTTCCCCATTTTCTACTGTTGTAATTCTTAAGAAATTATCCATAAAGAAGGATGGTTTAATAATTGTATAATTTAGTGAACTTGCTTTAAGCTCATTCTCAATATCAGCTAACGCTTCAAAATGTGGACCAATACGATCGCGATTCACGCCACCTGCCGTACTATAAACAATAGGTTGAATATCTTGTTGTTCTGCAGTATGGATAATCATTTTACCTTGGCGTAATTCTTCTTCCACATCATCAACGATAATCGGTTGCACGCTATATACACCATACTGGCCATTCATTGCTTCAGTTAAGCTTTCTTGACTACTCAAGTCACCTTCAAATATTTCTAGGTTACTGTCATTGATTGATGTTAATTTTTCATTATTTTTATTACGTGTAAAAGCACGGACTTTCCAGTTATTTTTTAATAGCTGTTTAACGACTGCGTTACCTTGTTTACCTGTAGCGCCTATTACTAATATACTTTTACTCATAATTTATCTCTCCTATTGTAAGAACCAATAATCTTCTTTATCGCCTTTTAAATACGTATATTCTTCAGGTTGATCTCCGTTTAATTTAATGTTGTCATTGATTAAATCACGGACATCCCATACTAAGTGTATGAATTTTTGTAATTTATTGCCAAAGAATCCATTGGGAGCGTCCATGTTTAACACCTTTTCCACTTCTGTAACAGAAATATTCATTTCTTCTGCAATCTTTTCAATACTTAATGTAGATTCATGAAAATGTGCTTTAAGTTCTTCACTCGTCACACGTCTTTGTTCTTTATTTAATGACATCAACTAACAACTCTTTTCTAAAATAAAATGATTAATAATGCTTAATATTTGAATTACTAATTAAAACGATTTATAACAAACGGATCATTATCCGTTTGTCAATAATATAAATTTTAAAGGGGTGATATGATGCGTAAAGATGCACGCGAAAACCGACAACGTATAGAAGAAAAGGCGCTCGAATTATTCAATTCGGAAGGCGTTAAAAATGTGAGTATGAATCGAATTTCTAAAGAATTAAATATCGGTATGGGAACCCTCTACCGTCATTTTAAAGACAAGGGCGATTTATGTTACCACATTATTGAACATGATTTTGATACTATCATGAACCAAATGTTAAGCGTTAAAGAACGTTATTCTTCTAAGAAAGAAATTATGAGTCATTCACTTGATATATTTTTAAAATTTAAAACGGATAATAGCGATTTACTTAATTGTATTGAAGGTGAAGATAACGTTAAATTATTCCGTTCTAGTGATTTCTTTCAAAATTTAAATCAATACTACTTTGATTTATTTAATGATGATGAAGATGAATCATGGGCAATATTTAAAACAGACATGTTATTAAAATCTTTAACTACAACAACATTTACATTCCAAAAAAATGAACGACAACTATCTAATGAAATATTTAGAGATAATTTAATAAAACTCTATTTACCTAATGAGGAGGAGTAATAATGGAAAAAGTCACATTAATTACTGGCGGAAATAAAGGTTTAGGCTTTGAAGCAGCGAAAGAATTAAAACAACAAGGACATAAAGTATATATTGGTTCTCGTAATGAAGAACGTGGCCGTGAAGCTGCAGAACAACTTGGCGTTGAAGTTGTACAACTCGACGTGACAGATGACGCTTCCGTAGAAAAAGCTTTTAACACAATTAAAGAAAATGAAGGACATTTAGATGTCTTAATTAACAATGCGGGTATTTCAGGTGGCTTTAAAAAACCTGCTGATTTAACGGCGAACGATGTTCAAGATGTTTATAATACAAATGTCTTCGGTATAGTACGAATGATGAATACATTCATCCCACTGCTTGAACAATCTGAACAACCGGTTGTGGTTAATGTAAGTAGTGGTCTAGGTTCATTCGGCATGGTGACTAATCCTGAAACACAAGAATCTAAAGTGAATTCATTAGCTTATTGTTCTTCTAAATCTGCCGTAACGATGATGACCGTTCAATACGCGAAAAGTTTACCACATATTCAAATTAACGCAGCAGATCCAGGTTCAACAAACACTGACTTAGTTGGCGACTTTAGCAATAACTCTAAACCTGCTTCTGAAGGCGTTATTTCAATTGTGAAACTTGCGACAATCGATAAAGACGGCCCTACTGGTACATTTATTGACGCTAATGGCACATTACCTTGGTAATCAATCATTTATTTCTATTTTATGAGGAGGCTTTTCAATGAAAAGTATTAACTTTGAAGAACACTATGTCGTAGACGAAATTCAACAAGAAACGATGAAACATATGTCATCAGACCCTAAAGGCGTTCCTATGCAAACGATGCTTAAAGGACTTGAACAAAAATCAGGTTTCACTGATGCTGATGAAATTAAGCATCATGATGCCCGTATTAAATTTATGGATAAACATGATGTAGAAAAACAAGTATTATCATACGGTAATGGCGCACCTTCAAACTTAAAAGGTGAACGTGCGATTGAATTGTGTCAACAAGCGAATGACACATTAGCCGACTACATCAAAGAACATCCTGACCGCTTTGTTGGCTTTGCCACATTACCAATTAATGAACCACAAGCTTCAGTTGAAGAATTCAAACGTTGTATCAATGAGCTTGGTTTCAAAGGTGCATTAATCATGGGCCATCCTAACGATGGTTTCTTAGATCAAGATGAATACGATGACTTATTCGCAACAGCTGAAGAATTGAATGTGCCAATTTACTTGCACCCTTCTCCAGTACAAAGCGATGTTTATCAAGCTTATTACAAAGGTAACTATCCAGATGTAACTGCTGCTACATTCGCTTGCTTCGGTTATGGTTGGCATGTCGATGTAGGCATTCATGCGATTCACCTTGTATTATCAGGTGTCTTCGATCGTCACCCTAACTTAAACTTAATTATTGGTCACTGGGGCGAATTTGTACCATTCTTCTTAGAACGTATGGACGATATCCTCTTCGCAGATCATTTAGAACACGAAATTAGTTATTATTTCAAAAATAATTTCTATATTACGCCAAGTGGTATGTTAACTAAACCACAATTTGATTTAGTTAAAGCTGAAGTTGGTATTGATAGAATTTTATACGCAGCCGACTATCCTTATGTTGAACCTGAAAAATTAGGTACATTCCTAAGCGACTTAGGCTTAACAGAAGAAGAACAAGAAAAAATTAGTTATAAAAATGGCGCTAAATTATTAGGCCTCGATAAATAAATAATAGATACATTTTAAGTAAAAATTTTAAAAATAGACTGATTTAAATGGAGGTTTTTTAATATGGAAACTTTAGAATTACAAGATGCTAAATTACGTTATAACAAAGTAGGCAATGGTCCTGTACTTATCTTAATTCCTGGTGCGAACGGTACAGGTGACATTTTTATGCCACTTGCACAACAATTAAAAGATAAATTCACAGTAGTAGCTGTAGACCGTCGTGGTTATGGACAAAGTGAATTAACTGAGCCACTTCCTGACGAAGTCGCTAGTCCAGATAGCCGTTATCGTGTTAAACGTGATGCCCAAGACATCGCTGAATTAGCTAAATCACTTAGTGATGAACCTGTATATGTATTAGGTTCAAGTTCTGGTTCAATCGTTGCAATGCACGTATTAAAAGACCACCCAGATGTTGTGAAAAAAATTGCTTTCCATGAACCACCAATCAACACATTCTTACCAGATGCAAAATATTGGCAAGACAAAAATGCCGAAATTATTGATATTGCAGTCAATGAAGGTATGCCTCAAGCAATGAAATTATTCGGTGAAACACTTAAAATAAGTAAAATCGACCAACAATCTATGTCTAAACCTGCACAAGCTGAAAACGATGCAGAAAGTAAAAAACGCTTTGACGAAATGTTAGGTTGGTTCAAATATGAAATTCGTCAATATACTGAATCTGATATTTCAATTGATGATTTCAACAAACACAAAGACATTATCACTTTATTGAATGGTACAGCTTCAAAAGGTTCATTCCCTCATGAAGTTAACTTCTACATCTCTGAACAAACTGGTATCGATATTGTTGATATTCCAGGTGGCCATTTAGGTTATGTTCAAGAGCCAGAAGGTTTCGCTAATGTCTTACTTGAATTATGGGGATAATTGACTCAAAGGAGTGTCCGCACTGTGCTATTCACTAGAAACAAACCCTATACACAGGAAACATTATTAGCTAAAGAAGATATCTTGGAACTCATACAATTTGAACGTTTTTGTCGTGATAATGCATTATGGGATAGCATGGCCACATGTTTCGCTAAAGATTCTTACGTCAATATCTCTTGGTTTAAAGGCACAGGAAGTGAATTTGTAACTTCTTCAAAAGAGATGAATCGTTATGCGCCTCATCAAATCCATAATTCTCAAATTTGGATTAATGACACGCGTGCAGTAGCTATTATGCAAGCGACAATTCAAACACGCTTACCAATGCAAAATGTTGAAATGGAATTACAATCAGATGCTAAATTGGTTTACTGTGTCGAACAAGATGAGCAAGGCGTTTGGTACATCACGCGTCTGAAAAAGATAGCTTAACACCAGTTAAACCTACGACCATTAATCTTCCAAAGCAAGATTTTGTAGGCTATCGTGAAAGTTACACGTGCTTGTCATATGCGTTAAATGAAATTGGTTATGAGGTTAACAGTGAACTCCAAGGTATCGATCGACCAGCTGAAGTAAGTAACTATTATAATGAAATCGATAGTTGGTTAACTTTTAAAGAAAAGGAAGCGTAAATAACTATGAAGAAGATTGATTTGCATGCGCATTATATTTCACCTGGATTTTCACATTTTCTAGATAAATACTTTGATGGGAAAGGCGATGGTGTAGCGACGCCTGCCTTCTCTCCTGAGGGTTATCTAGATTTGATGAATCGTATGGAAATTGAGTATGGTGTGTTGTCTATTTCGAGTCCGCACATTAGTGCTGCGTCTGATGATGAGATGGTTGATTTAGCTAAAGAAGTAAATGACTATGCGTCTGAAATGGTGCATAAATACCCTGAACAATTAGGTTTCTTTGCGACATTACCACTACCTTTAGTGGAAGAAAGCATTGCGACAATTGATAAGGCGTTAGATCAACAAGGCGCGTTAGGCTTTACGTTGCCTACTAATGCACGTGGTATTTATATTGGTGATGCGCGTTTAGATGACGTATTGGCTAAATTGAACGAGCGCCATGCATTAGTTGCATTGCACCCTAATGAACCGAAACCTAATATTGAAGCTATGAGTGAAGTAGTTCCTGCACCATTAATGGAATTTATTTTTGATACAACACGTACGATTATTTATATGAGTCAAAATAACGTGTTTAGTAAATATCCGAATATTAAATGGATTGTGCCACATTGCGGTGCTTTATTACCTGTAATTGCGCAACGTGTGGCGATGGGTAATAAGATGTTTGGTAGCGAGCGTCAACCTGATGATTTAGAACAGGTGATGAAAGAACTTTACTTTGATTTAGCTGGAAAAGTTTTACCGTACCAGTTACCTAACATTGCACAATGTGTGGATATGAATAAGATTGTCTATGGTTCTGATGCACCGTATACGACGGATCAAGTAGTGACGATGTTAGCGGATGAACTTGAATCTACTGAGTTAATTTCACGTCATGAACTTGAAAAGATGTTGTATGATAATGGGCAACAATTATTAAAAACACTATAAATAAAAAGCGACTAGGACTTAAATCCAAAAGTATGAGCGTAGAGGTGATTAAATAAAAATCATCTCTACGCTCTTTTTATCAATACTACATTATTTGCGTGTAATTTTTAAACCAAGATATTTATTTCTCAGGTTTTTCTTATATTGTATGGTTCGATATTTATGCTAGGATTTCGTTCATTGAGCGGTTGACGCTGCTTGCGTACATTCCACCAAATTTAAGTAAGTGAACCATGAAGAGATATAATCTATAAAATTCTAAGCGTTTACGTGATCCTTTTCCAGAAGGATAATGTTTCTCATATTCATCATAGAATTCTTGAGTAAAGCCTCCAAATACGGTCGTAATCCCTAAGTCAAATTCTCTATCGCCATAGAATGGTGCTGGGTCGAATAGTGCCGGACTGCCATCTGTTAAGAACATGTAGTTACCACCCCATAAGTCACCGTGTAACAGTGAGGGTTTACTCTTATGCTCTTCTAGAGTGTTAACCATGACCGTACGCACTTGTTGGTACACTTTATTATCTTCTTCGTTCCATAAACCTTTGCGCATTAATTCATCTCTCAAATGGTCCATCCGACGTTCGACAAATATTTCTATCCATGAATCTGACCATGAATTATCAAATGAAATGTCACTGCCTTCGTGTGGTAATTCAAAGCCAAATTTACCTTCAGGTTGTTGTTGGCTATGCATTTTAGCTACTAATTGCCCTAATTCACGTTGGCTACCACTCGTTCCTTCATCTAAATAACTTAAGATTAGGAAGGCATCATCTTTAATTTCCCCGTTAGCGATCACACGTGGTGCAGTAACTCCCGCTTCTTCAAACGCTTCTAGCCCTGCAATTTCATTGGCATAGAATGATTTATCACGATGACGTTGCACTAATAAGAAATAGACATCGTCTTTTGTCGTTACTTTAAACGCTTCATTCACATCGCCTCCACTTACCGGGGTAATCTCTTGTATATTATCCAATGGTAATTGGTCTTGCCATTCTTGATTCATAAAGGCATCCTCCTTTAATTGATTATCCTTATTATTACTATATTTCCTGAAAATGTGTACTTTAATCTTTATCATGAATTTGTCTTATCTCCCAAATTTGAGGTGAATTTTCAAACATTAGATAAATAGACTAGGAAATTAGTAATGAACATGCTAGTCTAATATAGAAATGTTTTTCAATGATATTAAATGAGGATAGTAAGCCTCAAATACAATGAAATAGGAGCATTATTATGTACAAACTAATCAAACCTCTATTATTTAAATTCGACCCAGAGAAAGCACATGGCATGACCATTGATGCGTTAAAAGTCGCACAAAAACGCCCTTTCTTATTACCAATTATCCACAAATTATTTACTTACGAAGATCCTTCATTATCTCAAACAATCAAAGGTATTCAATTTAATAATCCAGTCGTTTTAGCAGCAGGCTTCGATAAATCTTGTGAAGTTCCTAAAGCCCTTGAAAATGCTGGCTTCGGCGCACTTGAATTAGGTGGAATTACACCTAAACCTCAAGACGGCAATCCTAAACCACGTATGTATCGTTTAATTGAAGATAATGCGTTAATCAATCGCATGGGCTTTAATAATAGCGGAATGAACAAAGCGTTAAGTAACTTACGTCGCCATGCCTATAACATCCCGGTTGGCTTAAATGTGGGTGTTAATAAAACAACGGCTTATAACGAGCGTTATCAAGACTACATTAAAGTCATCGATACGTTTAAAGCAGACGTGTCATTCTTTACCGTCAACATTAGTTCACCAAATACTGAGAATTTACAAAGTTTCCATGATAAAGATGAGTTCTCAATGCTATGCCAGGCATTAAAAGATTTCAAAGCTTCTACAGAAATCAATGTTCCTATTTTCTTAAAATTAACATCTGACTTAGAATTAGAAGGATTTAAAAATATCTTGCCGGCAATTACTGAAACATTCGACGGTATGATTCTTGCCAATACTACACGTAAACGTGATGGTTTAACATCGCCAAATAAAGTAGAAGACGGCGGATTAAGTGGGCAACCCCTTTTCAAAAGAAATCTAGAATTAGTGAAATGGGCTTATCAACAAACTAACGGTGAATTCTTAATTATTGGAACTGGTGGTATCTTTAGCGCTCAAGATGCTATTCAAATGATGAGAAATGGTGCTTCACTCGTTCAAATTTATTCATCTCTAGTTATTGAAGGCCCAGGTTTAACTAAAAAAATCAACAAAGATATTGCTAAATATTTAAAACAACATAACTATAACAACGTAAGCGACATTATCGGATTAGATGCTAAGTAGTTTTCCGGAATAGTTAAGCTTAAAAATGTCGTTATATTGGTTGCGAACTAACAAAAAGACTTTGTCTACAATTTAATAATAAAATACTTTACTTAATGAAATATTGTACTATACTAAAACCAAAGATACGCAAGTTTATCGGAGGATTATTTCTATGACGGTAGAGAACAAAACTAAAGAGACAAATCAAACGTCAACAAATGAAGAGCAATCTGCGACATCTCAACAAAAACAAGCCAAAGATGATAATAGCATTGGTTATAATGGTGAGAAAAAAACAGAATTAGATCTTGAAATCGAACGTGAATTATTAGAAATGATGGAGAATGAAGACCCAGAACCTGAAAAACAGAAAAAAGGTTGGAAAATAGCCGCTCTCCTTTCAACTTTAGTCATAGCAGTTCTAGCAATTATACGTTTTATCAATCGCACGTTATAAATGAATGATCCCAACTTGATGAATTGCCATTGAAGTTGGGATTTTTGTCTACTAAAAGTTATTCTGTATTTAATTATCTTATATAGGAAGGACGATTAAATGAGTTCTGGAATTACTGTAGGTTTAATATTAGCTGCCATAGCTTTGTATTATAGGTTTGTTTAAAAAGAAAAATTAAACGTCTTTATTATAGCGAGTTTGTATAAATAGCAGAATATAAATTAATAAATGACCTATCGTGAAAGTATCTATTCTCTAATACTTTAAAGAATGCCTCCTCATATTATGTAGAAAGTGAGTTAACTAATGTTACAAGCAACTATACACGGGATTTTATTAGCCTTAGGTCTAATCCTGCCTTTAGGGGCGCAAAATGTATTTGTATTTAATCAAGGGGCCAATCAGAAGAAGCTTACTAAAGCACTTCCTGTAATCATAACGGCAGGTTTTTGTGATACTTTCCTCATAGTCATTGCTATATTAGGTGTGTCATTAATATTAATGTCGCTCCCTATTTTACAACTTATTATATACATTATAGGATTTGTATTTCTTTTATATATGGCATGGTCTTTATGGAAAGAAAAGCCTTCAAATGTTAGAGATATGGCACCTATGAGTATCAAGAAACAAATTGGCTTTGCCTTATCTGTATCATTGCTGAACCCTCATGCGATTATGGATACTGTAGGCGTGATAGGAACGAGTGCTTCTATATATACTGGTTATGAAAAAATAGCTTTCGCTATAGCTACCATATCCGTATCTTGGTTTTGGTTTATTTTATTAGCTATATTAGGTAAATTGTTAGGCAGTATAGATAAAACCGGTAAATACATCATCGCTTTGAATAAACTTTCAAGCATAATTGTCTTTATTGTAAGTCTTATTATTTTAAAAAATATTATTCAATTACTTTATTAATAGCTAACAGCCCCTTATTACATGTTGTAGTGAGGGGCTGTTAGCTATTTAACTATTTAACTAAAAAAGTAGTACTAATGTTGTTCTAAAAAGGCTTTGGCTTCTTGATTAATCTTTTTAAAATCAATACCTTGAGCCATTGCTGCAAATACGCAACCACAGTAACATTGTCTAAAAATATTGTAGTCGTTACACATTTCAATTGAACGTTCGTAACCTTTATTTTTCTTGAAATCACTAGGCAAATAACTGACGTCATATAAATTTTGAACTTCCATGCCTAGTTCATTAATTAACTGTGCATTTTTCTTTGGAGATAACGTGAGTGCACTACCAAAGTAATCATAGCCATACTCAACTGCTGCTTTAGCAACTAATTCTAGTCTCATCTCGAAACACGCAGTACAACGTAATCCCCCTTCTGGTTCTTCAGTTAAACCACGTGATTTAGCCATTTTCATAAACTCATGAGGTTGATACGGTGTCTCAATATATTTAACATTCTGTCCCGTGCGTTCATTAAAATCTTTCACAAATTGTTCTTGGACTTTAGCACGTCGCAAATATTCATTTTTCGGATGAATATTAGGATTTGCAAAATAGATAGCAATATCTGCATATTGAGTTAAATACTCTAGAGTATACGTGCTACAAGGCGCACAACAACTATGAAGTAAAATTTTAGGGCGTATATCTTCTCGCTCCCACTGATTAATTAATTTTTTTAGCACTTTGTCATAATTAATCTTTTGATTCTTCATTTTCGCAATGATTGGATCTGCTTTTAACATAAAAACGCTCCTCAAATATTATATGTATTAATTATATAATATTTAAGGAGTATTAGGATAATGAATTATAATTTTATGCTATTCAATTTTATATTCTTTTGCTATTTTTCTTTTAGATGCAAAATAAATCATTACACCAAAGAAAACTCCAGCTAACCCATCTTTAATAAGTAGGAAGGCTAGGTTTAAAGATTCTTTCCACATATAAAGCCAAACTAAATCAAATAAAAGCATTACTATAGAAAAGAAAAGCGCAGCCCCTAGACAATTCATTTTATTTTTTCTCAATAATTCTTCGTATTCTTCCTCAGTATAAACACGTTCTGTATCTAACTTATTTTTCCGAACAGTAATCATTAATGTTACATTCACTGCTAGAAAAACAGCAAAGATGCCTATCGTTGGTATGTTGACCTGCCGGGTTACATAATCATTAATTAAACTGATTGTCGCTATAATAAATATTCCTAAATAAGCTACTAAGAAAGCGGTAGTAAATTTTGAATAAAGTTCAATCTTCTCTCTTTCGTCTCGTTCGCCTCTTACGCCAATGATACGATTGATGATTTTATCTCTAGTGCTCATTATCGCCACTCACCTCATAAATTTGATAGCTACGTTATCTTCACTATAAAAAACATCAGAGGTTATGTCAAATATAAATGACATTTCACACTAGAACCTTAGCTGTTTATTTTTCTATTTCTCTTTGTAAAATGGTTGCAGGACCATTGTTGACAATGTCGTAGAAGTATTGAATTAAATCTTCTTTAGGAACACGTTGGTCGTCTTCTACCCAATGACGTAAAAATGATAATCCAGCTCCAGATACATAACTCATAAAATAGGAGAATGGAATACCACTAATTTTACCTTCTTCACTTGTAAAGCTATTAAGATAACTATTTAATAAGCTATATAATTTTTCATGTAGCATCGATTCTTTACCCACTTTAAACATTAAACGGTAAAATCCTATATTCTCTTCGATGTGAGATATAAGAAATTCCATAATTTGACGTAAGTCTTCAGTTGAGAATTGACCTCCACTACTCGTTTTACTCTCATTAATAAAAGTACGTACGATATCAACATGTTCATCTTCTAATTTTTCCAATAAATCGTATTTATCTAAATAGTGGGTGTAAAACGTCCCACGATTAATATCAGCTAAATCTGTAATTTGTTGCACAGTAATATCATTAAAATACTGTTGTTGCAGTAATTCAAGAAATGCGCTTTTAATGGCATTTTGTGATTTTCTAATTCTTCTATCTTGAACCATTGTTCAAACCTCTCTTTAAACTACATGTTATTACACAATTATATCTATTTTGTTGGTTTTCGTACAACTGACAATACATTGATTGTTGTAGATAAAGTAAAGATCTCTTACTATGAAGTTGTATTCGAAAAGAATGTTTAATGAAAGGATGAACTAGTATGACAAATAAATTCTTAGGTAATCCACAATTAGAAGTAACAAATGTTGAAGACGTTAAAGAAGGCGTTAATCATATTGTAGTAGATAGTATTCAATATGGTAATCAAGAAATGATTATGGAAAAAGACGTAGCAGTACCAATGAAAGATGGCGAAGTATTATACGTTAACATTTTCCGTCCAAATAAATCAGGCAACTTCCCAGTAGTTATGTCTGCAGATACTTATGGTAAAGATAATAAACCTAAAATTACTAATATGGGCGCAGCTTGGCCAACACTCGGTGCAATCCCAACTTCAAGTTTCACACCTGAAGAATCACCTGATCCAGGTTTCTGGGTACCCAATGATTATGTTGTAGTTAAAGTCGCTTTAAGAGGTAGCGTTGGTTCTAATGGCGTATTATCTCCATGGTCTAAACGTGAAGCTGAAGATTACTATGAAGTAATTGAATGGGCTGCTCAACAAGATTGGAGTAACGGCAATATTGGTACAAATGGCGTGTCTTATTTAGCTGTTACACAATGGTGGGTTGCTTCCCTAAATCCTCCACACCTTAAAGCAATGATCCCTTGGGAAGGCTTAAATGATATGTATCGTGAAATAGCCTTCCATGGTGGTATTCCAGATACTGGTTTCTATCGCTTCTGGATTCAAGGTATCTTTGCAAGATGGACAGATAATCCAAACATTGAAGATTTAATCCAAGCTCAAAAAGATCACCCATTATTTGATTCATTCTGGAAACAACGTCAAGCACCACTAGCTAATATCACTACACCATTATTAACTTGCGCAAGCTGGTCTACTCAAGGCTTACACAACAGAGGAACCTTTGAAGGCTTTAAACAAGCTAGCTCAGACAATAAATGGTTATACGTACACGGTCGAAAAGAATGGGAAAGCTATTATTCACGCGAAAACCTTGAACGTCAAAAAGAATTCTTCGATTATTATCTAAAAGAAGAAGATAATGACTGGTTAGATACACCACATGTGATTTATGAAGTAAGAGATAAATTCTACCGTGGAACATTTAAAACTGCGGATAACTTCCCATTAACAAACACTGATTATCAAGCTTTATATTTAGATAGTGACAATATGTCATTAAATGTGCAACAACCTTCAGATAAAGCCGTAGCAACGTATGATTCTGAAAGTAACAACGATGAAGCACGTTACACATACACATTTGAAGAAGATACAGAATTAACTGGTAACATGAAATTGAAATTATGGGTAGCTGCAGAAGAAACGAATGATTTAGATTTATTTGCCGGTATTAAAAAATTAGATCGCCGAGGCAATGAAGTTCATTTCCCTGACTTTAACCATATTGAAAATGGTCAAGTTGCAACAGGTTGGTTACGTGCATCTCATCGCGAATTAGATGAAACAAAATCAACAATTGCACAACCATGGCATACACATGAACAAGAATTAAAATTCGAACCTGGTGAAATTGTACCTGTCAAAATTGAACTCTTACCTTCTGGTACATTATTCAAAAAAGGCGAATCTTTAGTAGTTGTTGTTAAAGGCAATGAAATCGTTAAAGGCAACAGTACACCACTACCTAACATGAAAACACGTTATGAACACGAAGAAACAGTTAATAAAGGCAAACACCTTATTTATACTGGTAACGATTATGATTCACACCTCATCATCCCAGTAATTAAATAAGATACCTTGACTAATCGTAGGAAAGAGGCTAAGACGTTTATATAAAATGTCTTAGCCTTAAATTTTGCATTTAGAAACTAAAAAGAGCGAACAAACATTTGAAATTACTTTATATTTCTATGCTTCTCTTTAAAAATATCACTATTTATTATCACGAAGTATTGTTGGCGAAAATCCTAGGGGAACAGGGCTAGGCTAAGACCTTGGCTTAGCCAGTCCACCCAGGAAAGCAAAGTCAACAATACGTAGTACTATATAAAACAAAAAGACTCGGCGTGGTTAATTCGATTAGAAATCAACCATGCCGAGCCTCTTATTTAAAAATTATTCCGCTTCTCTGATTTCATCGGCTACGTCTGCGTAGTCAATTTCAGTTTCAGTAAATGTTTTATTATTTACTGGGAAATGTTGTTGGAATGTTTCAAAGTTTTGAATTTCAACTGTCACATCATCCACTTCAAAGTCTAATACGTGACCACCAAAATTACGATCATCATTAGCAAAGTGAATATGGAAACCTGATGACCCAATACCATGGAATAATTCTGGTGTGAAGAAACCAATCACTGTACCTTTAATATCTTCACGTGTTTCTTCAGGTTGTCTACGTGCAGAATCAATTAATCGTGTGTATGGTGGTTCTTGTTTAGGCATCATACGCACATGCATTTTTTTGAAAGTACCACTGATTTTTACTGCAGAGAATAAATTATCACTCAACATATGTTCTTTCACTTCATTTAGAACCTTTTCAGAATCTTTATCAGTAGTTTGGTATGACTCATCCGCTTCAAATTTAGTAATTGTTGCGTACGGTGTCATTTCGTCACCTTTAAGCTTAGTAAATTCTTTGTGCTCATTCGCATGAAACGCTTCACCGTTAAGGAAGATGACTTCCCCATTAGAACCAGTTAATGTTGCTAGCCCTGAATCACCGTGTTCTAATAGTTCATCGATTGTTGCAGTACCTTCTAATAAGCCTGCCATTAATGTACCTAATGTACCGTGTTGATATAATACGTGACTCATTTTAATATTCACTCCTATAATTATTGAAAATTAGTTTAAAGAATCTGGTAACATGTTTGTTGATAATTTAATATTATCTTTATAGTTAACTGGGATATCGATAACAACTGGTCCTTCAGTTTCATATCCTTCTTTGATAGCAGCTTCAAGTTCTTCTTGGCTAGTGACACGAAGACCTTTAGCACCAAATGCTTCAGCATATTTTACGTAATCTACTGGTCCAAAGTCGACACCAGATGAACGTTTATATTTCATTTCTTCTTGGAATTCTACCATATTATATTTACCATCGTTCCAGATTAATTGGATGATGTTTAATTTTTTACGAACTGCAGTTTCAAGATCTTGAGCTGAGAATAAGAAACCACCGTCACCGGCTACTGACACAACTTGTGTATTTGGACGTACTAACGCCGCAGCAATTGCCCATGGTAATGCTACACCTAGTGTTTGCATACCATTACTAAATAATAGGTGTCTTGGATTATAACTTCTGAATTTACGTGCCATCCAAATGTAGTGACTACCTACATCGACAGTAACAGTTGTATCGTCAGTTAAATTGTTTTGCATTGTTTCAATAATTTCTAATGGGTGCATCACGCCATCTTCATGAGTGTATTTAACACCAGTTGCTTCTATAATATCTGCTCTTAATTGTTCTAAATCATTTAAACGTTCTTCATTAATGATAGGTTCAGTCACATTTTCAGATAATAAATGAATTGTACCTGCGATATTACCTACGATTTCTTTTTTAGGACGTAGATAGTTTGTAATTTCTGCTTGTACTTCGTCAATCGCAATAATTTCAGTATCTAATTCTTTATTCCAGTTACTTGCTTCGTATTCGATTGGGTCATAACCGATAGTAACTACTAAGTCAGCTTTTCTTAATAATTCGTCACCAACTTGGTTACGGAATAAACCGACACGTCCGAAGAAATGATTTTCTAATTCACGGTTAAGCACGCCAGCACCTTGGAATGTTTCAACTACTGGTAAGTTTGTTTTAGCGACTAATTGGCGAATTGCTTCTGTTTCTTTTTCACTTGAACTTCTCATACCTGCAAGAAGTACCGGGAATTTAGCTTGTTGAATTTCATGAATGACTTCTTTAATTTCATCAACTGATGGTACGCCTAATTGAGGACGTTCGCATAAATTGATTGCTTTAGATTGAACAGGTGCTGAAATAACGTCTTGTGGGATACTGATGAAGCTTGCCCCGTTTTTACCTGAAGTAGCTGTACGGATTGCGTTTGTCATCACTTCAGATAATGATTCAGGGTCTTGGACTTCAGCGCTATATTTTGTAGATGATCTTAAAAGAGAAGCATTGTCTACAGCTTGGTGTGTAAGACGTAATAAGTCGTTACGTTTAACTTGACCACCAATGGCTAAGACTGGGTCACCTTCTGATGTGGCAGTTAATAGGCCTGTTGTTAGGTTACTCACCCCTGGGCCACTTGTTACTAAAGCTACACCTGGGTTACCAGTTAAACGACCAACGCCTTGTGCCATCATCGCTGCGTTTTGTTCGTGACGTGTAACGATAAGTTCAGGACCATCATCTTCTAACGCGTCAAATAGATAGTCTATTTTCGCTCCAGGAATACCAAACACGTACTCCACATTATTATTTTTTAAAGTATCAATGACCATATCTGCTGCAGAATAATTTTCTTTAGCCATCTAAATTCATATCCTTTCAAATCAAATATTATTTTATATTTTTATTATTATTTTTAATTTTAGTATTAAAAAGAAGCCACATACATGCCTATTTTTTAAGGGAAAAAGAGGGAAAGACTTTGTTACATGTTTGTCGTGGCTTCTTATATTTAAAGTTGCTTTATTTATCATTGTTGCATTGTAATCTCAGTTAATAAAGCATATTCAAATGTGAGATGGGAGTCTTCTATTTATGTCAAGATTGTGTAATAAATCATAATTGTGCAGTGCATATGTCCTGCTACAATTTAAGGGGAATGATTAAACACACACTTTATAAATTCATTTGAATATGTTGTAACTTTATTACGTGTTTCATTATAGTATGCGTTGAACTATTAATAAAATACATATTTTCGATAGAACCCATTCCATTTTGGAATAGGTCAACTTTGTTTCATTTTTGACAAAATCTTTCAAATAAATAGGTATTATCACTTGACTTATCTCCTATATTTATAGTGCGATTCGCGACATTAAGCCCACTTTTTATATTTAAAGTATATTTTTACTCTTTTTAGTTGTTTTTATTTTCTTTATATCTGCTATAATCAATTTTATCATTTTGAATTTTCTTGTCACATATATCCTTTTCTCAAAAAGTAAGAAAACTTTAAATTTTCAGAAATTTTAGACAAAAATCTAAAATTTTATGCTATGATAATAAATATTAAATTAATGACAAGCTAATCTTATAGAAGTTTTAAAAACAACAGTGGAGGTTCAACATTATGTCCAGTTTTTTCAATAATTTCACTAGAAAAGAAGATCCCACTATCTATCAAAATAAAGACGGACATTTAAAACGCACATTGCGTGTCCGAGACTTTCTTGCATTAGGTGTAGGGACAATCGTATCAACTTCAATCTTTACATTACCTGGAGTAGTTGCAGCTGAGCATGCAGGTCCAGCGGTAGCTTTATCATTCCTATTGGCTGCTATCGTAGCGGGATTAGTCGCTTTCTCATATGCGGAAATGGCGTCAACTATGCCATTTGCCGGTTCAGCTTATTCCTGGATTAACGTATTATTTGGAGAATTCTTTGGTTGGGTAGCCGGTTGGGCGCTCTTAGCCGAATACTTCATTGCCGTAGCCTTTGTGGCTTCCGGTTTCTCCGCCAACTTACGGGGATTAGTATCACCCCTAGGTATCGCGTTACCTAAAGCCCTATCCAATCCTTTTGGTGCAGATGGTGGTATTATCGATATCATTGCAGCCGTGGTAATCATTCTTACTGCTTTGTTACTATCTCGTGGTATGACAGAAGCTGCACGTATTGAGAATATTTTAGTTATTTTAAAAGTTTTAGCTATTATCTTATTCGTTATCGTAGGTTTAACTGCGATTCAAGCATCAAATTATGTTCCATTTATTCCAGAACATAAAGTGACAGCAAATGGTGACTTCGGTGGTTGGCAAGGTATCTATGCCGGCGTATCAATGATTTTCTTAGCTTACATTGGCTTTGACTCTATCGCAGCTAACTCAGCTGAAGCAATCAATCCACAAAAAACAATGCCACGTGGTATCTTAGGTTCTTTAATCGTCGCTATCGTATTATTCGTAGCCGTAGCACTAGTATTAGTAGGTATGTTCCACTATTCTAAATATGCTGGAAATGCAGAACCTGTGGGTTGGGCATTACGTCAAAGTGGTCACGGTGTAGTAGCCGCAATCGTACAGGCAATTTCAGTTGTTGGTATGTTTACTGCTTTAATCGGTATGATGTTAGCAGGTTCACGTCTACTGTATTCATTTGGTCGTGACGGCTTATTACCATCATGGTTAGCACACTTAAATGGAAAGCATTTACCTAATAGAGCGCTTGTCATTCTTACTATTATTGGTGTGTTAATTGGTTCAATGTTCCCATTCGCATTCTTAGCGCAACTTATTTCAGCCGGAACATTGGTAGCATTTATGTTTGTGTCATTAGCAATGTATCGCTTAAGAAAACGTGAAGGCAAAGACTTACCGGTACCAGCATTTAAAGTGCCATTCTTCCCAGTATTACCAATCGTTACTTTCGTTTTAGTATTATTAGTATTCTGGGGCTTAAGCTTTGAAGCGAAACTTTATACTTTAATTTGGTTCTTAGTTGGTATTATCATTTATGTTTTCTATGGCATTAAACATTCTAAGAAAAATGAAGAAAAAGACTATATCGTTCCTAAAGATTAATATACAATCAAAAAGCGTAACATGCTAAATAGGAGTAGAGGTGATTCAATAAGAATCATCCCTACTCCTTTTTTATTTAATACTACGTTGATTTCAGTTATTTTAATAAACATCCCTAAACTAAATTAATGGGATATCTGTTGTACTTCTTACCAGCCTTGGCCGTTAATGTCATATTGGTCTAAGCGTCCTTCTTGTAAGGCTTGTAATGCGTCTTCTAGTGTATCTAGTGCATAATCAAGTTGTTCATAGGTAATAACAAGTGGTGGTTGGAAACGTAAGACATTACCAGCTACCGCAATAATTACCAAGCCATGTTCAAAGCAGTAGTTACAAATTTTCAATGCTTCTTGTGACGCTCTTGTCTTAGTTTCTTTATCAGACACTATATCTATACCAATCGATAAACCGATACCTCGTACATCCCCGACATAGTCATATTTAGTTACCCATTGGTCCATTCGTTGACGTACGTAGTTCCCCTTTTCAGAGCTAGCAGTTAATAAGTCGTCTTCTTCAATCATTTCTAATGTTGCGAGAGCCGCTTCACAACTTACTGGATTCGCTCCTGTAGTGAACAGATGCGCAGGTGCTTCTAGGCTTTCGATAATTTCTTTACGCCCCACGATTGCTGACATAGGCAAGCCGCCAGCTAGTGATTTACCGAATGTAATTAAATCTGGAGTAAAGTTGAAGTGATCAATTGAACTCCAAGTACCAGTACGGCCAAGGCCTTGTTGAATATCATCTACGGCAATTAAAATACCATGTTCATGACATAACGCCTCTAACGCTTCAAAGTAGCCTTCTACCGGTTCTAATAAGCCATCGTCTCCTTGAATCGTTTCAACCATGATACAGGCCACTTCTTCAGCGGGTACATATTTCGCGAACATCTCTTTAAGCGGTGCTAAGTATTCTTCTACTGTATTTGGTGTCGGTTGTTCATACATTCCTCTATATTTATCAGGGAATGGAATATGGTAGAACCCACTTAATAAAGGACCATAATGTTTACGCATATTCAAACTGATTGCTGACATGGATAATGAACCAAATGTTGACCCATGATAAGCATTTGTAAAACTGATAATGTATGGTCGCCCTGTATACGCTCGCGCAAATTTAATTACACCATCATTGGCATCTGAACCACTTAATCCAAAGGTTACGCGCTTTTCAAAATCCCCTGGCGCAATATCGCACAGCTTTTTAGATAATTTCACAGCTGGTTCATGATACATATAGGCAGGCGTATAATGGATAAATTTATCAACTTGCTTTTTAATCGCTTCTGTTACGCGTTTTGGTGCATGGCCTACATTCTGTGAGCTTGCACTTGATAACAAGTCAATATACTCTTTTCCATCTACATCAACCAACGTTGCCCCATAGCCGTGATCAATCGCTAATGGATAGTATTTAATTCTTCCTGACGCTGCAAAATATTTCCCATCTTCATTTATAAGTTGCTCTGACTTTGTCATTCGTATCCATCCTCCCAAGAGAGACACCTGGATATGTAGTTGAATAGGATGATGGCCAAGTATAGTGGCCATTTATCCAGGTTTCTCTCGGCTTTCGCCCAAAACATTGTTAAGTAATATTTATCAATATACTAATAATTGTCAGATTTGTAAATATTTTCAGAAAAATTAAAAAATATAAATTCTCAAACAAAATAAATAAAGGTAAGGTTGAAACCTTTGAACAAGATTTCTCCCTTACCCTTCTCTATTTATTATTTACTTTCGTACGGGATTACATCATCCCCGTATTCTTTCTTAATGTAATCTTTAATTTCTTTTGATTGCATTACTTTTAATAGTTCTTGGAATTTTTTATCGTTTTTATGTCCTTCTTGAACTGCAAGAATATTGGCGAATGGTGATGATTTACCTTCCATAACAATCGCATCTCTTGAAGGTTTTAAGCCGTTATCGATAGCATAGTTAGAGTTCATAATAACCGCAGCGCCTTCTCCATTTTTATATGTTTTAGGTAAGAATTCAGCACCTTGTTGATGATTAAATTTTAAATTCTTTTTATTTTCCACAACGTCTTCAAATTTGGCATCTTCTATTTTTACACCTTTTTTCAATTTAACTAAACTTTCATTAACAAAGAATGACAAGAAACGTCCTTCTTCAGCTGGGTTATTAGAGACGTATATCGTTGAGCCCTCCGGAATATCTTTAAGGTGTTTATATTTTTTACTATACACGCCCATTGGGGTTGTAAATACTTTACCAAGTTCTTCTATTTTATATCCATGACTCTTCTTCTCTGCTTTCAAATAAGGTACATGTTGGAAGAAGTTCGCATCGACATCGCCTTTATCTAACAATTTATTAGGCACTTTATAGTCATTTACTTCTTTTACTTCTAAGTCATAGCCTTTCTTTTTCAATTGTGCTTTTGCTTTCTTCAGTACATCTCCGTGTGGTGCAGGAGATGCAGCTACTGTAATCTTCTTATTCTCTTCCTTATCTTTGCCACATGCTGATAATACTAAGATCAAGACTAAAACACTTATAATACTTATCCACTTTTTCATATGTATCGACACCTTTATTTATATTTTCCAATAAAATGAGCACTCTTAAATGATTAGAAGACACAAAAAAATACTTTCTATCTATTTAAGAGAAAGCATCGATACACTCTCTCTTATCTCTTAAAGTATTGTCTACTTTATGTGAATTAGCACCATTTCGTTAAACGACGGTTGCTGGGCTTCATAGGGCACATCCCTCCACCACTCTCGATAAGAGTTAACACGTTTTATTGAATTGATATTATCTTAGCATTCGCTCTATAACCGGTCAATATATTTTTTAAATATTCCGAAAAGTTAACACGTGTTATTCTTTGGCACCAAGGGAATAGTAATATAATCAAGATTAAAGGAGGCTAACAATGTTACGTTACGGCTATCACCTATTAAGCGCCTTAATAATAAGTATAGTCTTGCTTATTACCATGGCCATTATGGATGTCTTTGCACAATCCACGCATCTTACTTTATTACTTATCAACATTGACTTCTTAGCTGACCCAAGTAAAGTACCATTAGTAGTAGAATTACTGATTCATGTATTGATAGGTTTTATTATATATATTGTTTTCTTGTTTATTTATCATATATCTAAGCCACTTTATAACTTAAGTTATGTGTTACTTATGTTGATATTCATCGTACTCTATCCACTCTTAATTATGTTAGCACGACGTGAGATATTCCAATTCAGTTGGCTTGAGTATGGTTTATGGATGGTTGCGCACATTATCTTCATTTGTTTAATGGCATGGGCTATACCCTACTTTTCAAAAAAGAAATACTAAATTCACAGAAATTATAAACTTTAAATAACCTTTAATATTGTTAAGCTAAATTTACAAAAGGTGAGTTCTTTAAGCTAGGTTAAAGTTTCGATATCGTTCGTTTTAAAGCCCTATTTAATTCAATTCTGAGTGTTACACTAAGGCTGTAATCGATAATAAATGAAATGGGGTTTGCATTGTGAAGAAGGTTTCTCTATTGGTGTTAACTGTTCTAATAGGCACGGTAATATTATGTTTAAACTCAAACCATGCATTAGCTGCAGAAATGGTTACGAAGGACAATGCACAACAAGTTGCACAAGAAGCAATGTCTAATAGTGGAATTTACAAAACTTCGGCAAAGCCATAGATAAAGGTAACTATTTCGAAATTGAAAGTCATAATAAAGCAAATTCTGGTGTAGGTGTCTACAGAGTTTATAAAACTGGCGAAGTAGAATATAAGAATGATAAATTTAGTGATTTTAATCAATTAGCAAGTGAAGACACACATGCGGAACACGGCATCGCAAAAGCTGCTGAATTAGATAACCCATCTCCAACTACTTCAGACGCTTCTTCCGTAGATAATGCTCGTGAATTGAATACGTATTATGTAGGAAATGTAGCTTCTACAGAAGTCCCATCATCTAAAACTAATACACATCAATCTACTTCAAACAAAACATTGCCTCAAACTGGTGATGCCAATCATCATCAACCTATTCAAGCTTTAGGTAGTTCATTATTTCTACTAGGTAGTTTAATTTTAATCAATCTCACAACTAGAAAAACTGCATAATAGCTTGAATGTTTTTAGTGAGAGTGAGACATTTATATCATAGATGTCTCCATTTTTGTTTTGGCAATAGTTGATTGAGTTGAAGACTCACTGTAACTGTACTTTCTTCATTACTGGTCAACCTTGCTAGAGTGAGACAATGAAATCTTAGAAATCACATTAGATTTCTGTGTTGCTCTCTTTTTATGTAAGGAGGTTAAACTATATGGTTTATACGTTATTAGGTATATGCGTCATCTTACTAATAGGCGTTGTCGGCTTTCCATTGATATATGGATTCATAGATGGCTCTAAAAATCCTGGCAAGTATCCTAATTTTCTATCTAAAGAAGAACAACGTCGTCAAGAACATAGAAAGAACAGAAAAGATAAGTAATAATAATTTAGAAAAAATATTGCACCCCTAGAAGTGGGATTGTTTAGTCCAACTTTTAAGGGTGCATTTTATGTGATACTTTATAATTTAATTGTGTAACAGTATCTTATATTAATGATAAATTTTACTACCTTGTTCTTTGAATTCTTCGGCTTTTTCTTTCATTCCTTCTAATTTCTCTCGATGTTCTTCTCTGATATTATGCGAAATTTTCATTGAACAGAATTTAGGGCCACACATACTACAGAAGTGTGCGACTTTAGCCGCTTCAGTCGGTAACGTTTGATCATGATACTCACGTGCTCTATCTGGGTCTAACGACAAGTTAAATTGATCAATCCATCTAAACTCGAAACGGGCTTTACTTATCGCATTGTCACGTTCTTCTGCATTTTTTAGATCTTTTGCTAGATCGGCAGCATGGGCCGCAATCTTATAAGTAACCACGCCTTCACGCACGTCATCTTTATCTGGTAAACCAAGATGTTCTTTAGGTGTTACGTAACATAACATTGCTGTACCATAGCTTGCAATGTTAGCTGCCCCCGATAGCTGAAGTAATATGGTCATAAGCTGGTGCAATATCAGTTGTCAGTGGTCCAAGTGTGTAGAACGGCGCTTCTTTACAATAGAAATCTGCTAACTCTTGGTTTTCTTTAATTTTATGCATAGGAATATGGCCAGGACCTTCAATCATTACTTGTACATCATGTTTCCAAGCGATATCAGTTAGTTCTCCAAGTGTTTTCAATTCTGCAATTTGACTTTCATCATTTGCATCATAAATTGAGCCTGGTCGTAAGCCATCACCTAATGAGACAGCAATATCATATTGCGCTAATATCTCACAAATATCATCAAAATGTTCGTATAAAAAGCTTTCTTCGTGATGTGCTAAACACCATTGCGCCATAATTGAGCCGCCTCGAGAAACAATGCCAGTGAGGCGGTCTACAGTAAGTGGTACATGATGTAGACGCACACCCGCATGAATTGTGAAATAATCAACGCCTTGTTCCGCTTGTTCGATAAGCGTATCTCGATAAATTTCCCAAGTGAGATCCTCTGCTACACCACCAACCTTTTCCAAAGCTTGATAGATAGGCACGGTACCCACTGGCACTGGAGAATTACGCAATAAATATTCTCGAGTAGAGTGAATATTCTTGCCTGTCGATAAATCCATGATTGTATCTGCGCCCCAATGGATAGCCCATACAAGCTTTTCTATTTCAACTTCAATAGATGATGAGACAATAGAGTTACCAATATTAGCATTAATTTTAACTTGGAAATTCTTACCAATAATCATTGGCTCAGATTCAGGGTGATTTACATTGTTAGGAATAATGGCGCGTCCTCTAGCAATTTCTTCACGGACAAATTCTGGGTCCACGTCTTCTCGGCATGCCACATATTTCATTTCTTTAGTAATTATGCCTTTTTTAGCATAGTACATTTGTGTAATGGCATGGGCTTTACTTGCTTTTCGCGGTTGGTAGTCAAAAGATTGTTCAACAAGATTTTTATGCCCCTCTTTTTTAAAACCATTATCAATAGATTGTATACGACGTCCAATATAAGTCTCAGTATCGTTTCGCTCCTCTATCCAATGATGACGGGTTTTTGGAATACCTTTGAAAATGTCTACTTTATAATCATCTTCATGGTAAGGGCCTGCTGTGTCGTATACATACAAAGGGTCATTGTGGCGCTTTTCATTGTCGAATAGTGTATCAGATAACTCAATCTTTCTAAATGGCACCTGAATATCTTCATCTACACCTTGCTTAAATACACGTTCACTTGCTGGAAAACCTTTTTTCAATTCAATGTTTTCTTGTTTCATAAAATCCTCCTATAATCATGACGCTAAGAGAATTTTAAGCACACAAAAAAGGAATATATTTGTTAGAAAAAAGCGATCATTAATAATAAAATACATTATTAAACAGAATAAAATGATGGTTGATAGAGACAACCATAATCGTATCCTGTCTTTTTATATGTATTGAATATATTTTATTTTAAATTTACTTTATCCATTTGCTTCCCTACGCTAGTATTATCTAGTTCAAGTCCAAAGGGTTGAGAAATATTCCTCTCTCAGCACTTAAAAGCACCCCTAGCAAATATTAATTGATATCCGATGATATTCAATTATGGCTTTAGTATATCAATTAAGATAAAAAGTTACAAATTAAGATTTAATTCACTATATTAGGAGTGGAATTTAGATGGAGGAAATGATTACTTAGTACGTAGAGAATAAATAATTAAATCAGAAACACCATTAAAAATCTAATTACATTTACAATTTATTAGCCGACCTATCTTATCTCTCAAAATTCGTTTGTTTTACACTATTAATAATGAAATCAGGATTTTCTAATTTTAAATTTTCTTCACTATGACTTCCCCATGTTACAGCACATGAAGAGACTCCTGCATTTTTTGCCATTTGAATATCAAATATAGCATCTCCGATATATATAGTTTCAGTTTTGTTTAAGTTATATTTATTTAAAATATAAAGAATACCATCAGGTGATGGTTTATAATTTTTTACTTTATCTGACCGTATGATTTCCAAGAATAAATGATCGACCTTTAATATCTTTAAATTTCTCTTTAGTACTTCAGTTTTTTTACTAGAAACCACGAATAATTTAGCCTTTTTATGAAGTGTCTCGAGTTGATTTAACATGCCATCATAACTATTTAAATGTGCTTCTTCAACTTCTTTATAATTTTCTCTAAATAATCTTATGAGTTGCTTAAGTTCTTTTTCGTTTAAATCTACTGAACTCATTAAATTAAATGATTTTTCAATAGGTATACCCATATAATATTCAATTTGTTCATCACTAGGTTCTTTCTAGACCATACTCTCCAAAAGCTTTCTTAGTTGCGATGAGACTACATTTTTTTGAATTAGCAATAGTACCGTCAAAATCAAAAATTATATTTTTAAACAACTTTTCTCCTCTTTTCTAAATATTAATTAGTTTGTCTCAAGTTTAACAAGTCATTAAATTTAGCCACTTATACTAGAAGTTTCATATTTTATACATTACTTCTTTTTAGACTTTCAATAGACTCTAATAAATGTTTTGTATTAGCAGGCTCCTGTTGTAAATATAATGTTTCCACTATTCCGTTATAATTATCTTCCGACATTAAAACTGCATTTCCACCTTTTGATGTAATTTTGATTATGTCATTATCATCATTAACTTTATTTATCATATCTTTAAGAGGTGTGCGTATATATATATATGAGTATGATTTAACAATCATATTAAATCTCCCCCTTACAATTGTCCAAAAATATTTCCAAAAAATCTTGCTAAAAAACGCCGTCTGCTATGGGCATAGCAGATGGCGTTTAGTGCTTCAACATGTATATTGAAACTATTATTTACTCGACTAAATATAATATATTATATTTATCTTAATTTGTAGATATAGAAGTAAAATTACTCCATCATATTTAATGAAAGCCTGGTTACATTTATCTTACTAGAGTACTTTATAGCTCATTTTGTAACATGAGTTAGTTATATATGCAAAATTACTTTTCCCATTCCAATAAATGTCTTACCGCTGTTAGATTATTCACATTACATATATTTAAATAATTATCCAAGAAAAGAGTATGTTAACCTAAAGGTAAGGAGGACTGGAAATGATACCTAAAACATTAATTACTTTATTAATAATTTTTTATCCTATTTTTATTAAAAGAATGAAGAATAAAAAGAAAGATGAGTATAACTCATTAAGAGATAAAAAGTATTAATAGTTTAAAATGGATGCATCATATCCCTACTCACTGATATTCAAATAATGACTATAGCTAACACTAAAAATCCCCTCACCGCCAAAACAGTGAGGGGATTGTATTTTCATATATAAAGCTTTGCACTAGGGTGTTATAACCCAACAAGTAAACATATAAAAGGTTTTATTTATTTTCTGAGCTATCTTGGCTCTCTTTGTCTTGATTGTCTTTGTTTTCTTTATCTTTGTCTTTAGATTCTTGTTCTACACCTTCAGGGTCTTGTTCTTTTGCGTTACCTTTTTTAGGATTATAGTTTGCGTCTTCAGTATATTCATTACCAGCATTCCATAATAAGAATTCATTTACGCCATTATCTTTAAGCGCTTGAACTTGCTCTGATACGGCTTTCGCATCGTAATCAATATAATTACCGTCGCCTAAGTAAGATGCAGTGAAATCTTGAATCCATGGACGAGAAATTGGTTTTTTCTTACCAAGTGTATCTAATAATTTATTTTCTTTTTGGATATAACGGTTAACTGTTTTATAAGGTTCAGTATCTGGTGCGTCTAAACCAAAGTCTCCATTACTCCAGTGTGATGGATAAATCATTGATGAAATTGCGTCTACATTTTCAGAGATTTTAGGGAAGCTTTGACCAATACCTGGTGCATTCTTAACTAATGCAGAGTAACCAAATACATCGGCTGATACGTTAACACCCATAGGTTTTAATTCTTTATTGGCATGTTCTAAGAATTTAGTAATCGTATCCACACGTTGATCGCCTGAACTCATCTTACTATCTTTATAAGACCCTTTATTATAAGTTAAGCTGTCTGCTTCATTTTCAAAGCCTTCAGGGAAACGAACGTAGTCGAATTGAATGTCTTGGAATCCAGCTTTAGCGGCTGCTTTCGCAACATCAATATCATAGTCCCAAACTTCTTTCATAAATGGATTGATGAAGCTGTCCCCTTTACCATTTGTCCATACAGAACCATCACTATTTTTAAATGACCATTCAGGATGTTCATTAGCTAATTTTGTATCTTTAAATGTTACGATACGTGCAATTGGATAAATATTGTTGTCGTGTAATTTTTTCAATAATTTCTTACCATCAACAATATCTAATGTGTTTTTGTCTACTTTTTTGTTACCAGTATTAAGTTTCATAGTAATGTTACCTTCGTCATCTTTAACGTCGATAACCATTGCATTCAATTTAGAATCTTTGATGAATTTAACGAGTTCATCCATCTTGTCGCCTTGTGTTGAATTACTTGTAACGTAAATACCTTTAACGCCGTCTTTAGGATAGTCTACTTTATTTTCATTGTTGTTTTTGTCGTTGTTCTTTTTCAACTTATCGCTTTGACTATTAGATTGTTCGTTCTTCTGGCTGTCCCCTTTTTGACCGCTATCTGATGAATTATCTCCATTACTGCAAGCAGCGAGTAACAAAGCACTTGTTGTTAATACAGCAAATATTTTGTTCTTTTTCATTCCCTTAGCCTCCGAAAATTTTTATATGTATAATTAGGTTCTTTTATTAGAAAAGTAAGCGATTTATAGTATTTAAAACATTCTACTCAAAAGAACCTAACTTTCATTTAGAATAGCATATTTTCTTCAACAATATTGGATTTTGTAAGATTTTATTTAACAAATCAACTATTTTTTTATACTTTTAAATTTTAATAACAAATAATGCTACCTTTTCTTAGGAATGAAATTAAAAACATCTAAATCTTCAAATCATCATATGTTTAACCTTTTCAACTGTGTGTTATGGCATAAATAAGGCTATTTTTTGAAACTATAAACTGTAAAATAAGAATTTTCAATAAATATAGGTTTTATAGCTTGAGAATATAGATGATTTTTATCATAATAAATATGAAAGTTAATTAAAGGAGTGGAAAGAGTAATGAATAAAGAACAATTAGAAAAAATGACTAATGGAAAAGGTTTTATCGCAGCGTTAGACCAAAGTGGCGGTAGTACTCCAAAAGCATTGAAAGAATATGGTGTAAACGAGGACGAATATAGCAACGATGATGAAATGTTCCAACTTGTACACGATATGCGTACTAGAGTAGTAACTTCACCTTCATTCTCTCCAGACAAAATTTTAGGTGCTATCCTTTTCGAACAAACAATGGATCGTGAAGTTGAAGGCAAATACACTGGCGACTATTTAGCAGATAAAGGCGTTGTTCCTTTCTTAAAAGTCGACAAAGGTTTAGCTGAACAACAAAACGGTGTTCAATTAATGAAACCTATCGATGACTTAGATGACACATTAGACCGTGCGGTTGAACGTCATATCTTCGGTACTAAAATGCGTTCTAATATCTTAGAATTAAATGAACAAGGTATCAAAGACGTTGTTGAACAACAATTCGAATTTGCTAAACAAATTATTGCTAAAGGTTTAGTACCAATCATCGAACCTGAAGTTAACATTAACGCTAAAGACAAAGCTGAAATCGAAGAAGTATTAAAAGCTGAACTTAAAAAAGGCTTAGACGCTTTAAACGATGATCAATTAGTAATGTTAAAATTAACTATCCCTACTAAAGCTAACTTATACAAAGAATTAGCAGATCATCCAAATGTTGTCCGCGTAGTTGTATTATCTGGCGGTTACAGCAGAGACGAAGCTAACAAATTATTAAAAGAAAACGATGCATTAATTGCAAGCTTCTCACGTGCATTAGCAAGTGACTTACGTGCTAGCCAATCACAAGAAGAATTCGATAAAGCATTAGGTGACACAGTAGATTCAATCTACGACGCTTCAGTAAATAAAAACTAAGAGTCACTCTTTTAGTAATAAATATGAACTAAAAAGCTAGGACATCTTCTACAGGTGTCCTAGCTTTCATTTGATATAAGTTCGCGATGAACACTCATTTTGTCATCGCTATATTATTCTATTGTTGGTTTTGATGTTCCTCGAATAATTCTCTTACTTGATTAAAGAAATCACCAAATTTTTGCGCTGCGTTATCGCCAAACATTTCTTCTAAATTTGCTTGTGATTCACTGGCACTTTGTTGAGATGTTTCATACATAGCCACTTCATAAGCTTGTAGTGCATCTTTTAACTCATCGTGTTCTTTAATCGCTTTAGCAAGTAAATATGCATCGTAAAATGCCATATTCACGCCCTCACCCGCAAATGGACTCATTAAATGCGCGGCATCACCGATTAAAGTTAAATTAGCTTGGTTTTCCCATTTAAATCCTATTGGCAATTTATAAATACGACGTAACAATAAGTCATCGCCAGCGTATTCAATATATTTTTTCAAATCTGCGTCTCAGTCACTAAAATCGTTTAATAACTGTTCTTTAATTTCTGCTTTGCTCATCGCTTTAAATTGATCAAAGTCATCGTAATCCATTTGATAGGACATATAGACTTTTATACGTCCATCGCCGTTAACTTGTCCTAGTATCGCTTTATGGTCACCAAACGCCATCATTTTCCCATTTTTGTTAAATTGAGCTAAGTCGGGATGTTGATTAAAGACATCTTCCACGTTTAATTCCACCATTGAAATGCCATTATATTCTACATCTACATTCGCTAAGTACGGTCTTACTTTTGAAAAGGCTCCATCAGCCCCCACCACGAAATCGAATGTCATGGTACTGGTATCATCAAATTCAACTTCAATTTGGTTATTATCTAAATGAGTTAAGCCTTTAAATGCTTTACCATAAATGACTGTATGATCATGCAATTGTTCAGAGACAATATCGCATAGTTCGCCGCGATCAATTTCAGATCGGCCACCTTCCACTTCAGGATCTGCTGTTTCTTCATAATAGACTGTGCCATTCTTATCTAAAACACGAGTGTCTTCGCCTTCAAAACGCGCAAGTTCTTTAAATTTATCGATAATTCCTGTTTCTTTCAGAGGTAATTGACCACTTTCTTCATGAATATCTAAAGAGCCTCCACGGTCTGCATTCACTTCTAAGCCCGCTTTTTCAAAAATATTAACTTCAACCCCTTGTTGTTGTAATAGTAGTCCTAACATTAAGCCACCAGGGCCACCGCCGATAATACCCACGCGTTTCACATCTTTAATATTCATTCCCATATACCCCCAAATAATTATTTATTGAATTTTTCTAGTCTTTCTTTAGTTTCTTCAACAAATGCGTCAAATTCTTTTTTAGTTTCTTCATCTTGTAATGCTTGTTGACTCGCTTTCATAAATCCGTGGAAAACTTCTTGTAACTTTTCACGTGTTGCTTTCATTTGTTCGAAATCAACATTATCAAATTGGTTCAAACGTTGTGTGAATTCATCTTGGTCGATATTGTCTTTTAAGAATGTTTTAACTTCTTCAGTAATTGTATAGACTTTTTTATTACCATCTTTTGAAATAGAAACAAAATCTCTATCTTCTAACATTTGTAAGATTGGATATACAGAACCTGGACTTGGTGAGTAGAATCCTCTAAAGCGTTCTTCTAAGTCTTTAATAATTTGATAACCATGACGTGATTCTTCTTCTAACATTTTTAGAATAATGAATTGTAAATTTCCTTTTTTGAAAAATCTGTCACGGCCTCCGCCACGACGACCACCGAATTGTTCAAATTTATCAAATCCTCTTTGTCCTTTACCAAAATCAAATTGTTCAAATTGGTTCATTCTTTGTCTCATATCTTGTGCATTTCTTCTAAACATCATATTAATCACCTTTTCTTGTATTATTTTTAATTACTTTTTCGATATATCGATATAATAAGCGATATATCGAAATAATTTTTAAAAAAATAAATACTGCTCCGAACAACCTCGTCAGAACAGTGTTTATCTTCTATTACTTATTAAATTCTTCATTTTCTAAAAGACTTAAATTACCAAATAACGGTTTCCATTCATCGATAGTATAATGAGATACTAACCCTTTATACCAATATGGATCTTTCTCTAGTAATTCTATTAGTTGCGTTTTATCTTTAACTTTAAAAATTAAATAAGCTTCCTTCACATCTTTGCGCTCATCAACCGTAGGACCTGAGACGATTAAGCGGCCTTGTTTAATTAATTTACGTAAATAGAGTACATGAGGGATAACATTCTTCTTCCATCCCTTTAAATCTGTATGTTCAAACTTAACGATATAATGTTTCATTACTCTCCCTCTTCTTCTAAATGGATTAAGACCTTCCCAAATTTACCGCCTGTCACAACTGGTACGTTCTCTCCATACTTGTCTTCTAAATAGCGTTGAGCTTCTTCAAGTTGGCTTTCATCAAGTTCAACTTCTACTTCTTTTAACCAAGTAGGTAATTGTTGCATAACTTCTTCGACAGATTTGTCTTGATGTTGCGTATGACGTTCGATTAATGTTTCATACGTATAGTCATTGCCATATAGTAATTGAAGTAAATAATACATATCCGCAGTCATAGGTTGGCTCTCTAAACCTAGAAAAGCAGTGATCTCATCCACAACGGAATTTTCTTTAGGCCCTGCCATTAAACTCACATAGACAAACTTCTTAGCCGCTTCAATTGCTTTATTCACTGCTTGCCAAGTGGTTACGACCGGGCACATTGAAGCAAAGACTAAATCGTGTTGTCCTATTATAGCAATGTCTACATCTTCAAATGATTGATTAATAGTGTTTAATGTAACATCGTAATGTTTTGCGTTATCATTTAACATCTCATGTAAGACGTTCGAGGGCTCTAAACTTGTGACTTTAGCCCCTTGTTACGCAAAAGGAATACTAAAAACGCCTGATGCCGCACCTATATCTAATATACTCAAGTCACCTAAATGCCCTGTTTGTTTTTCCACCCATTTCATAATGCGGGCAGTACGTTGTTGGCTCTTTTCAGTAAATGAGTTCGCATTAAAGTTCTGCGCCCACTTTTCAAAACCAGGTGCATCTGGATTGCCTAAACCCGCACGCTTCATTCTCTTATCTTGCGTGTTCTCATCATTCTCCCATGCCTCTTCCCAAAACTGATTACTAAAAATTTCTGCGTTCATACATCTCATCTCCTATGCGTTTATATGATACTCATAGTTTAACCTCATCTCAGTATCATTTAAAAAATTCAGTCTAGCAAATAATGGTTATTAGATGAAACTAAACTTATTCTGATTGTAAAAAAACACCAAATAACTTTAGATAAAATTATTTGGTGGTCTATATTTAAATCTATTCAATAATGTAATTATAATGATTCGCCATTTGATTCAATCACATTGCGATACCAATCAAATGATGCTTTTTTAGTACGTTCAAGCGTACCATGACCTTCATTATCACGATCCACATGAATCAAACCGTAACGTTTTTTCATTTCACCAGTCGTAAATGAAACGATATCAATAATACCCCATGGCGTATAACTCATTAACTCTACGCCATCTTGATCTACCGCTTCAATTGCTGCATTAATATGTTCACGTAAATAATCGATACGGTAGTCATCTTGAATTGTACCATCCTCTTCAAACTCATCTACTGCACCGAAGCCATTTTCAACAATAAATAAAGGAATTTGGTAACGATTATATAGCGTATTCAATGTATAACGTAAGCCTACTGGATCAATTGCCCAGCCCCAATCGCTCTTCTCAATATAAGGATTCTCGACAGAATTAGGTAAGCCACCGTTTACAATATTATCTTCAACGCTTACTTCATTATCGTGCTTAACTACTGTAGACATGTAATAACTGAAACCAATGTAATCGACTTTACCTTCGCGTAAAATTTCATCATCGCCCTCTTGCCAACCAATATCGATATGTTCACGTTCAAACATCTTCGTCGCATAACCTGGGTAATAACCACGCACATGCACATCTGGGAAGAAGAAACGTAGTCGACTAGCAATCTCAGCTTCCATGATATCTTGAGGATTACAACTGTATGGGTAAATTGGAACGTGAGAAATCATTGCACCAATTTCGAAATCTGGATTAATTTCTTTACCGATTTTTACAGCTTTGGCACTCGCAATTAATTCATTATGTGCCACTTGATATAACACTTCTTGTTTGTTATCCTCATCGGTTAGCGATACGCCTGAATTTGTCCATAAGAAGATTGGATTATTGATATCCATTTGGTTATTAATTTCGTTAAATGTCATCCAATATTTCACTTTATCTTTATAACGTTTAAACACTGTTTCTGCAAAATGAGCAAAGAAATCTGCCACTTTACGATTTCTGAAACCACCATACTCACGTGCTAAATGTAATGGCATTTCAAAATGTGATAATGTAATGACCGGTTGAATATTATATTTTAATAATTCATCAAATAAATCATCGTAGAATTGTAAACCTTCTTCATTCGGTTCACTTTCATCGCCATTAGGGAAAATACGTGTCCACGCAATAGAGGTACGTAAACATTTTAAGCCCATGTCACTAAATAATTTCACATCTTCTTTATAGCGATTGTAGAAGTCAATACCTACATGGTTTGGATAATATTTATCTGGGTCAACTTGTTGGGTAATCTCACGTGCTTGACCATGTGCACCTGCCGTCATCACATCGATAACACTTAACCCTTTGCCACCTTTATCGTAGCCACCTTCAAATTGATTGGCAGCCAATGCGCCACCCCATAAAAAGTCTTGTGGTAATTTAGCCATACTATAAAACCTCTTTCCTCTTTATTTATACTTTATTTTTTAACTACTGTAATCACTTTATCCTTAGCCTTAACATGTTGAACATCATCCACGATAACTTCTTCAAATTCATTACTATTTGTAACAAGTACTGGTGTAATGATGTCGTAACCTTGCTCTTTAATATATTTAGCGTCAAATTTTAATAAAGGCTGTCCTACTGTTACTTTTTCATTTTCAGAGACAAGCAATTCAAATCCTTCACCATTCAATTTAACTGTATCTAAACCAACATGAATAAGTAATTCAACACCTTCTGGAGATGTAATGCCAATAGCATGTTTACTAACTGCTATCATGCTCACTACTCCATCAATCGGAGCCTCTACTTCATAATTATCAGGTTGAATGGCTAAACCTTTACCCATCATCTCTTCAGCAAATATCGGATCATCTACTTCAGATAATGGTATAACTAATCCATTTAAAGGCGCATAAATATCACTTTCTAAATTACTTTCTGAACGAACCACGTCTTTATTGTCTTGAATATCATCTACTTCATCGACTTGCTCTGTCGCATCTTCTCCATACCCAAATAGTTGAATTAATATAATTGGTAAAATGATTGCAAGAAGTGAACCAATTATTATTCCCCAAATGGAAGTTGGATTATCAGGACTGTAACCATTCACAACAGTGATAGGGCCTGGAAGACCTGCATATGCATAGTATTTAGGGTTAAAGAAACTAGCAATTAATGCACTAATTCCACCACTGATACAGGCAATTACGAATGGCTTTTTGAAACGTAAGTTCACACCATACATTGATGGCTCAGTAATACCGAAAATCCCTGTTATACCAGCTGATAATGATACTTTTTTAAGCTCTTTATTTCTAGTTTTCAAAAATACACCTATTACTGCACCGAATTGTGATATAACGGCAATTGTTTGGAATGCTTGGAAAGCGTCACTCTTATATTGTTCAAAGTTCGCCAGTACCATAGGCGTAATACCCCAATGAACACCAAATATCACGAACACTTGCCAAAAAGCACCAATAAGTAAGCCTGCTAACCATGGCGCAACATCTACTAACCAGTTAAATCCTGATGCGATACCATGAGCTGCACCAGATGCTAGAGGACCAATAATTAATAATGTTAATGGAACCATAATTACAATACTGAAAAATGGTACAAACAATGGTCGCACTACTTCATGAATATATTTGTTTAAATACTTTTCAACGTAAGAAAGTACCCATACTAATAATAATGGTGGTAGTACAGATGATGTGTAACTCGTCTCACTTAATGGAATACCTAAGAACGTAAATATTTTACCACTACCAATACTTTCAACAATACCTGCTAAATCAGGACTAACAAGAGCCGCACAACAAGCCACTGCAATATATGTATTTACTTTAAAATGTTTAGAAGCTGTTAATGCAATAAAGATTGGTAAAAACGTAAATGGCGCCCATGATATAAAATTAAACACTTCATAAGTTCCTGTTTTTTCAAAAGTAGGAAATATCATTTTTGCTACAATAAGAATACCTTGTAAGATACCAGCTGCTGCCAAAACATAAATAAATGGTGCGAATACAGCTGACATTGTAGCGATAATTCTATTTAATACCGTGCCTTTCTCTTCTTCTTCGCTAGCCTGTATATTATCGTCTCCAATTAAGTCCTCAAACTCTCTGTATACATTGGCGACTGCGTTACCTATAACTACTTGAAATTGTCCATTATTTTCAACGACTGTCACAACACCATCGAATGATGAAACTTTTTTCTTGGCATCTGGAACTGAACGTTTTAAAACAATACGTAGTCGCGTTGCACAGTGTGTGTAATTGACAATATTATCTTCTCCGCCTATTGCTTCAATAATTTGACTTGCTAACTGTTTATTTTTGTCACTCATGACTTAGCCTCCCAATGAGCTATATTCTATTTTTTATCAAAAATGAAAGCCTTTACATATTCAATTATAATTATACCGGTATAATTTGTAAATAACTTTTTCTATATTATACCGGTACAATTTTAAACATAGGAGTATCATCTGATATACTAAATATAAATTACACGTTAAGGGAGCAAATTAATGTTAAAGTACGAACGAATTGCGCAAGAAATTACAACCGCTATATCCAATAATGAATATATTGTAGGAGATAGACTTCCAAGCGTTGAAGAATTAAAAACTGACTATCAAGTGAGCAAAAGTACGATTATTAAAGCTTTGGAAATACTAGAAAAAGATGGCACTATTTATCAAACTAGAGGCAGTGGCATTTATGTGCGTAATAAAAAGAAAGATGGATATATAAATTTATTAAAAACTAAAGGTTTTTCCGACAATTTACAAGGACATAAAGTGAGCAGTAAAGTCTTAAACATTCAAACTATTCATCCCACTGATATTATTAGAGAACATTTGCGTTTAGATGACAATATTTCAGAAGTTTACTTAGTTGAACGTATTCGCTATCTTGATAATAATCCTTTATGTATTGAAACTTCTTATTTTAATAAAGATCTTGTACCATTTTTAGATACTCATATTGCTGAAGATTCAATATTTGATTATCTTCAAACTCAATTAAATATTAATATAGGCTTTTCTGATATTTATTTTTATATCGATTTTCTTTTGGAAAATGAAGCAACCAAGTTAAATCTTCAGTCTCATGATCCATGTATGCGACATGATCTCACCTTCTACACAACTAAAGGTGAACCTTTTGATTATTCAAATATTGTTTATCATTATAAGTACGCAAACTTCTTTATCCCTATTCAAAGTAAATAAAAAGTGACTTCAATTATTTTCAACAACGTATTGATTGCGATACGCCTGCAGGAATAGCATGCGTCTTGAGACTACAGGCTCAAGCCATGCCCACGGCAAGGGAACAATTCAATACAAAATAGCCACATAAAAAGGCCCATAAATGAATTTTCAACAAACTCATTTATGGGCCTTCTATTTAAAATAATCTCGTTAGTCTACGAGTATTATTATTTAGCGTCTTCGTAGTAACCTAATTCAAGGTCTTTAGAAGTTTGACGACGTGTTTTTCTCATTAATTCAACGTCTTCAATTAATGATTCACCGTATGAAGGAATCATTTCTTTGATTTTAGCTTTCCAAGCACCGATTTGTGCTGGGAAGTTTTTCTCAAGAACTTCTAATGCTACTGATACTGAAGTAGATGCCCCTGGTGATTCACCAAGTAAAGCAATTACTGAATGGTCTTCAGAGTTAACCACTTCTGTACCGAATTGGATAAATCCTTTACCTTCTTTTTCAGTATCTTTAATAACTTGTACACGTTTACCTGCAGTGTATAATTCCCAATCTTCATCACGTGCTTCAGGATAGAATGTACGTAAGTGGTTCATACAACCTTCTTTAGTCATGATGATTTGATCAAATGAATATTTGATTAATGGTAAGTTTTTAACCGCTGCAGCTAACATTGTAGTAAGGTTATACGGTTTGATAGATTTGAATAAATCTAAGTTTGAACCATTTTTAAGGAATTTAGGTCCTACATTAGCGAATGGTCCGAATAATAATGTTCTTTGACCATCAATGTAACGTGCATCAAGATGAGGCACAGTCATTGGTGGTGTGCCTGGTGGCTCTTTACCGTAAACTTTCGCTTCGTGTTCTTCGATAACTTGTGGGTTAGTACAAGCTAAGAATTGACCAGTGATAGGGAAACCACCTAAATGTTTACTTTCAGGGATTCCTGTTTTTTGTAGTAATGGAATCGCAGCACCGCCGGCACCGATAAATACATAGTCAGTAACTTCTTCAAATACGTTACCAGCTTTAAGGTCTTTGATTTTAACTTGCCATTTACCGTTTGATAAACGTTCGAAATCTAGAACTTGATGGCTATATTTAACTTCAACATGTTCATCTTGTTCTAAATGTCTAGCCATTTTACGAGTTAATTCACCGAAGTTTACGTCTGTACCTTCGTTGATTTTACTAGCGGCCATTTTTCCATCATCAACGCGGCCTTGCATCATTAATGGAATCCATTTTCTCATTACTTCAATGTCTTCAGTGTATTCGATGTTATCGAACATTGGAGATTGTTTCATTGTTTCGTAACGTTTTTTCAAGAATTCTTTATTATGAACGCCTCTTACAAAACTGATATGTGGAAGAGGATTAATAAATTCTCTTGGATTTTCAATGTGTCCTGCTTTCACTAAGTGACCCCAGAACTGTTTTGAAATTTCAAATTCTTCGTTAATTTCTTTTGCTTTTTCGATGTCAATTGAACCATCAGGTTGTTGAACAGTATAGTTCAATTCACAAAGTGCAGCGTGACCAGTACCAGCATTGTGGCGCTCGTTAGAACTTTCAAGGCCTGGTCGATCCATACGTTCATAAAGCTTGATATTCCAATCAGGTTCAAGCTCGTTTAACATAGAACCAAATGTTGTACTTAAGACACCAGCACCAATTAAAATGACGTCTTTTGATTCTGCCATGGTTGTACACCTCTCCAAATTTATTAGTTAACAATACATCAGAATATTACTACTTTCTTATTTCTATTTATAAAGTAATATTGTCCCTTAAAATGTTTGTTAAGTCTTTCACTATTATGTTAAAACAAATATGGTAAATTGTAAATTGATGAAACCGAAATAAAAACATTTTTAATATAATCTTAATTTAATACATTTGGCCCCAATTTTTTCGTTTAAAAAAAGAAGTGGGAATCAGACAGAAATCTAATTTAATTTCGAAAATCCTAACCACTCTTTACTCACATATTATATAAAAAGACTTGGAGGTGATTCTAATTAAATCACCTCCAAGCCTATAATCGGAGAAGTTATCTCTTAAATATTCATCTTATTGCTTAGGTTGTAAAAACTTTTCAATATAAAATGCGGATTCTTCGATAGATTTATATTCTGTATTAATCACGGTTGCATTTAATTTCTTAAATACTTCTTCGGCATAAGCCAATTCTTTCTTAATTCGGTCCAAGTTATTATATCTTGATTCACTTGAGAGTCCTAATGTTTCTGCACGATTTTTACGTATGTTCGCTATATATTGTGGACTAGCCGTTAAGCCAAATACTTTTAACCCTTTTTGTTTATATACATTGTCCGGAATTTCAATTTCAGGAACTAATGGAATATTAGCGATTTTGTAACCTTTGTTTGCTAAATACATACTTAATGGTGTTTTAGAAGTACGTGACACACCTACGATTAAGGCATCCGCTTCTCCAATATCTGTAAAATGTTTACCATCATCGTACTTAACTGAATACTCAATGGCTTCAATGCGTTCAAAATATTCGTCGTTTAATTTACGTAATGCGCCACTTTCCATTAGCGGTTGTTGATGGGTTACCTTTTCAACCATACGAATTAAATCAGACATATAATCGATGTAAGGAATGTCATGTTCTCTCGCATATTCATGTCCTAAGGCATTGAAAGATTCACCTACCAATGTCGTTGCGACAATTGCGTGTTGTTCACGGGCTAAGTTTAAAACATTTAAGAATTCATTTTCATCTTTGATGTAAGGAAACTTCTTAATTTCAATGTCTGTTAAGTCGGGAAATTGTGTTAGTGTCGCATGAATCATTCGTTGTGCTGTTTCACCAATAGAATCAGATACTATAAATAACTTTAAGGCTTGTTCATTAGATTGAGTTTCGTTCACGTTATTACTCGCTTTCCTCCGCTTGACTCTGAGCTGTTGCTAAAATTGCACCTGGCACACGGAACGGTGAACAAGAGACGTAGTCAATTGCTAACTGGTTGAAACGATGGATAGATTTCGCATCGCCACCTAATTCACCACATACACCTATTTTAATATTAGGGTTCACTTTCTTCGCTTGTTCAACTGCAATTTCAATTAATTTACCAACACCGTCTTGATCTAGTGTTTGGAATGGGTCAAGCTTCAATATGTTAGTTTCAGTATACACATTTATAAACTTCCCTGCATCATCTCTAGAGAAACCAAATGTCAATTGTGTTAAATCGTTGGTACCGAAACTGAAGAAATCACAGTGTTTGGCAAGCTCATCTGCAATTAGGCATGCACGTGGTGTTTCAATCATTGTACCGATAAGATAGTCTACTTTATCGCCTTGTTCTTGTTCTAATTTATCAATAGTTTGTACGAGTTTTTCTTTTAATGTTGTAAATTCTTCAACTGTTGATACTAATGGGATCATAATTTCAGGTTGGCACGCTATGCCCTCTTTTTTAAGTTTTAAGACACTTTCCATAATCGCTTCCACTTGCATTTCATATAATTCAGGATATGTGATAGCTAGACGACAACCACGGTGGCCTAACATTGGGTTCACTTCATGCAAGTCTACAATACGTTTATTAAGTACGTCTTTAGAGATATTGAGTTGGCTGGCCACATTTTCAACATCTTCATCAGAATTAGGTAAAAATTCATGTAATGGTGGATCAAGGAGACGTACAATCGTTGGGCGTTCCCCTGAAAGTTTGAAAATGGCTTCAAAATCTTCTACTTGGTATTTACGGATATTGTTTAAGGCTTCAATACGTTCTTCATACGATGATGATAAGATGAAACGACGCATTTCAACTAGACGTTCAGCACCAAAGAACATATGCTCTGTACGGACTAAGCCGATACCCTTCGCACCGAATTGATAGCCTGCTGAAATATCTTGAGGTGTTTCTGCATTCATACGTACATTTAAGCGTGCAGTGTCTTCAGACCATTCCATAAATTGGGTAAAGGCTTCACTATGTTCTGCGCTAACCGTTTTAATTTCGCCAATATAGATATCACCTTTAGAGCCATCAACAGAAATCGTGTCGCCTTCATGAAGCTCTCCACCGTTATAATAAATTGTCTTCGCTACTGTGTTAATTTCTAGGTCAGAACATCCAGTCACACAACATTTACCCATACCACGTGCAACTACTGCTGCATGCGATGTCATACCGCCATGTGTGGTCACGATAGCTTCACTTGCTACCATGCCTTCAATGTCTTCAGGTGATGTTTCTGGGCGCATTAGGATGACTTTCTTTCCTGCCTCTGCTTGTGCTTTCGCATCTTCAGCTGAGAAGACGATTTGACCTGTGGCTGCACCAGGGCTAGCTGGTAGACCCATTTTTGAAATTTCAGTCGCTTCTTTTAATGCATTTTCATCAAAATTAGGATGTAATAATTGATCGATTGATTTCACATCTACTTTTGTCATGGCTTCTTCTTTAGTAATAACGCCTTCTTCTACTAAATCAACGGCAATTTGGATAGCAGCACGCGCAGTACGTTTACCATTACGTGTTTGTAGTAAATACAATTTCCCATTTTCAATCGTAAATTCAATATCTTGCATGTCTTTATAATGCTGTTCTAATTGTTGCGTTACTTCGACAAATTCTTTATGTACTTCTGGCATTTGGTCGTCTAATGTTGAAATATCTTTTGGCGTACGAATCCCAGCTACTACGTCTTCACCTTGGGCGTTTAATAAGTATTCACCAAATAATTTGCTGTCTCCAGTCACTGGGTTACGTGTAAAGGCAACACCTGTACCACTATTGTCTCCACTATTACCGAAGACCATTTCTTGAATATTTACTGCGGTACCAATGTCATGTGGGATGTCATTTAAATCACGGTAAATTCGAGCACGGTCATTATCCCAAGATTTAAATACCGCTTCAATGGCTTCTTCTAATTGTTTTAACGGTTCTTGTGGAAAAGGTTTATACACTTCTTCCACATAAATTTCTTTAAAACGTTCACAAATTTCTTGTAAACCTTCAGCCGTTATTGCAGCGTCATTCTCAAAGTTATGACGTTGTTTATAATCTTCAAAGTATGTATCAAACGATTGCATCGGTACGTTATATACGACCTCACCGAACATTTGTAATAAACGACGGTAACAATCATAAGCAAAGCGTGCGTCACCTGTTTTATCTGCAAGCTTCATCACGTTATCATCATTTAACCCTAAGTTAAGAATGGTATCCATCATACCTGGCATTGAAATTTTCGCACCACTACGTACAGACACAAGCATTAAATTGGCATCAGATGAGAATGATTTCCCTGTTCTTTCTGAAAATGCTGTAAGATGATCAATCAATTGCGTCTTAACTTCAGTAGATAATGATTTACCTTGGCGTAAATACTCAATACACGCCTCTGTTGTAATAGTGAAACCATCAGGTACAGGTAAACCTAAACGTTTCATCTCTGAAAGGTTGGCACCTTTACCTCCAAGTAAATCTTTCATGGATTTTTGTCCTTCATCAAACGCATATATATATTTTGTCATGTTTCTACCACCTCTATAGTTATTATGTCATACTAATTAATTTAGAGTATGTCATATAGTATAGCTAAATACAATTAAAAACTATACTTATTTAGGAAGCGTTTACAAAAAAGACATAAATAATACATAATTACGCCTTTCAGAGACATCATATTTTTATGTATCTAACAATATAATTGTGTCATACTATTTAACTTTAGAAGAAATTGAGTTCCATCATTAGGGATATTTTATCCTTTTTCATAAACACAAAAATCCCCATATACAACTAGTTATTTCTTCTAGTCATATATGAGGATTATCAGTATGGCTTACTATTTAAAACCATTCTCTTTATTGTATTTTTCACGTTCAGCATCACGTAATTCTACGCGACGAATTTTACCTGAGTTTGTTTTAGGTAGTGATTCCACGAATTCAATAGCACGTGGATATTTATAAGGTGCAACCTCATTTTTCGCAAAAGCTTGTAATTCTTTCACTAAATCTTCGCTACCTTGATAATCATCTTGTAAGATAATGAAGGCTTTTACGATATTACCACGAATCGCATGTGGACTCGCTACAACGGCACATTCTTTAACTGCTGGATGGTTAGTTAAAGCATCTTCAACTTCGAATGGTCCAATTGTATAACCTGAACTAATAATAATATCGTCACGACGACCTTCAAACCAGAAGTAGCCATCTTCATCGATATGCGCTAAATCTCCAGTAATATAGTAGTCGCCTGTTTCTGAAGCTTTTGTACGTTCTTCACCTTTATAATAACCTTTGAAAAGACCTGGGAAATCAAGTGGTAATGCGATATTACCTTTCACATTTCTTTCTACTGGATTACCTTCATCATCCACTACTGTCGTACCACTGCCTGGGATTTCTTTACCCATTGAGCCTGGTCTTGGTTCTGTATCTTTTAAGAAACCAATTAATAATGTACTTTCAGTTTGGCCATAACCATCACGTACAGTTAAATTAAAATGCTTACGGAATTGTTCAACCACTTCACGGTTCAACGGTTCACCAGCTGATACAGCACTGTGTAGATGTTCTAAATTATAATCTTGAAGATTACTTAGTTTAGCCATCATACGGTATTCTGTCGGCGTACAACATAACACATTAATTTTAAAGTCTTGTAGTAATGATAAATAACGTGAAGGGTTGAATTTACCATTATAGACAAATGCAGTCGCACCTGAACCCATAATTGATAAGAAAGGACTCCATACCCATTTTTGCCAACCAGGAGCAGCAGTAGCCCATACTAAATCATCTTCACCGATGCATAACCAATGCTCTGGTGCCATCTTCATGTGGGCATAGCCCCAACCATGTGAATGTGTTACAGCCTTTGGATTGCCTGTAGTCCCTGATGTATAAGATAAAATCGCAATATCATCTCTTGATGTTTTTTCGATTTCAAGCTCATCACTTTGATTAGCTTTTTCATCTTCGACATTAATCCAACCATCTTCATGACCATTGATGATAAATTTTGTTAAATTATCGTATTCTTTGATACCTTTAAATTCACCAATAAAATCAGCCATTGTAATAATGGCATCGATTTCACCATGTGTGACACGATATTGTAAGTCTTTAGTTCTTAACATTTCTGAACTTGGAATAATTGCGATGCCTAATTTTAAAGCTGCAAGATAAAGTTCGTATGTCATGATAGCACGTGGCATCATGATTAAAACTTTATCCCCTTTTTTTAATCCATGATTTAATAAGACATGACCTACTTTATTCGCATTTTTAATCAATTCTGAATATGTAACCGTCTTTGTTGCGTCTTCACCATTCTCATAAATAAGCGCTTGTTTAGTGACATCTGAAGTATGTTTTTCAATTTCGGAAACAATATTATATGTTTCTGGCGCCAATAAGTTTGTATTTTCCATTACTAAACTCCCTTTCGGTTCTACTTGTTTATCATATTATCAAACGCTTTTGTACAATGAAATCCAAATCCCTTGAGTAAGCGTTTTATTCTTATTTTTCTTGAAAATTAAAAAGATTAAGTTCCTAGTGTCTAAAACCTACTGACAAGAAACTTAATCTTAATTATTAAAAAATACGTGCTAAGTCAACTCTAGATTCTAAGCCAGCTAGTTCAATACGTACATTATAAGACAAGTCTCGATTCACAATATCGCGATCGACGCCTTCTTTCGTGCCTCTTTTTTTATGTGTTTTGCTGTAAGCTGTAGAATTCTGCCAATCATAAAACGCTTGTTGACTTTCCCAAAGCGTTAAAATAATATAGTGACGGTCTAACGACTCAGGTCGTAAAAAGCGCAACGCTTTAAATCCTGGTTCCTCTTGTAAATATTTAGGACGTTCTAAAAACTTCTTCTCAAACTGATTTTCCATTTTATCATTTACAAATAAATGATTCAAAACGCAAAATGAATCATTCGATAAGTCATTAATTGTCTCTAATATTTTATAGTGGTGAAGATCATTATTTTTCTTGATAGCTATTTCTTGGTCAGTTATTTCTTCAATTACATATGTTTTATAACTGTCTTCTAAAATCATAATTCATTTCCTTCATTTCTAAACTAGCATCAAGCTATCTTTTGATTTTTATATCTATATTTTACTTCCTAGTCGACTCTGTTCATATAATGAGATAGAACGTTTGACGATTTCTAAAAATTCGTGGTCTAATGCGGGAATTTTTAAAAAGTAATTTAATATATTTTCCGAAAAATCTTCATGCTTTGGAAAGTATTGGTCTTGATTAATCCACTGCGTGAGTTCACCTAACGGGGTCTTATCACCAATAAATCCTTGCATAAATTCATAAAAACTCATCATCTCACCCCAGCGTCTAGATATATGCTAATACTATCACGATACCTAGCTTAACACTAGTATTGAAACTGAGATAGATGAATTTATATCGTCTACCGCCTATGATTCTATCTATTATTTAGCACTTAAATAATCTAAGACTACCGCGCCAACCGCTTCCGCAGCGACTAACATACTTTTCTCATCGATATTAAATTTTGGATGGTGATGAGGATATACTTTACCATCTTGTGGCGCTGCACCTGAGTAAATAAATGTACTTGGTAATGCTTTAGCATAGAATGCGAAATCTTCTGATGGTGGCTGTGCTTCACATTCTTCAACGCCTTTAACGTCAGCTAAGTCTGCATTTTGGATTGTCGTTGCTACATATTTTGTAAATTCTGGGTCATTATACAATGCAGGATAATCTTTACTAAATTCAAAATTGCATTTTACACCAAACGTTGCTTCTAAACCTTCAACAATATGTTGTAACGCTTCTTCGATACGGTCACGTGTCGCATCTGTAAGTGCGCGTACATCGCCTTCTAAGGTCACTTTGTCTTTAATAACGTTGAATTGTCCTTTTCCATCGAAAGAACCAATCGTTACTACACCTGTTTCAAATGGATTTAAACGACGTGACACAATGGTTTGCGCCGTTGTCACAAAGTTTGCTCCGACTACAATAGCATCATTCGCCGTATGTGGAGAAGAACCGTGTCCGCCTTCGCCTTGAATAGTCAATTTAAAATATGAACGTCCGGTTTGAACATTCTCAGGACGGTAATACACCTTACCAGGTTCCATATTCGTCATAACGTGTGTACCAAGAACATGGTCTACACCTTCTAATACACCGTCTTCAATCATTCCTTTAGCGCCACCTGGTGGCATTTCTTCTGCAGGTTGATGAATGACAACTACCTTACCATTAAATTGGTCTTTCATTTCAATCAATGTTTCAGCCAAAATTAACATATAAGCGGTATGCGCATCATGACCACATGCATGCATTACGCCATCGTTCTTTGAGGCAAATGGGAGTCCTGTATCTTCTTGGATAGGTAAAGCATCAAAGTCTGCGCGAATCGCAATAGTCTTACCAGGTTGTCCACTATCGATTGTCACTTTAACGCCATTATCGCCTACATTTGTGTCGACGGTACAGTCTTTATCTTTATAGAAGTCAGCAATATATTGAGGCGTGTCAGTTTCTTTAAATGATAATTCAGGATGCTGATGTAAATGCCTACGTATGTCAATCATACGTTCCTCTTTATCTTGTAAACGTTGGACTAAATCTTTAGTCATGTCTATCCACTCCTTTTTTATATATTATATGACTTTCATTCTGTCTTATGTTGTTACACACTTTAAATATGAAGTAGATATAGTTAACTCATTTGTCTATATTGAGGTGGCATTTAAATCTTTAAAATTAATACTTCTTGTTATTACCCTAAAAATAGAAGAGAAACTGAAATTTAATGGTTAAAATAGATTTTCACATGAAAACATTTCAGTTATTCGCTGTCCCAAATGTATAAAAGGCCAGGACACTTATGATATAAATGTCCTAGCCTAGTGATAGCTATACGATATTAATGTTTATAATATGGATCAAATTCCATAGCGCCGGCTTTTTCATCGCTCACGCCATGTTTATAGTAATCTACATATTGAGGTTCTAATGGTGCTTTACCACGAATAATATCTGCCGCTTTTTCAGCTAGCATAAGGACAGGTGCATGGATATTACCGTTTGTAGTTCTTGGCATAGCAGATGCATCTACGACACGTAAATTTTCCATACCGTGTACTTTCATTGTTAATGGGTCTACTACCGCCATTGGGTCAGAGGCAGGTCCCATTTTCGCACTACATGAAGGATGTAGCGCAGTTTCGCCATCTTTACGTACCCAGTCTAAAATTTCTTCATCTGTTTGTACTGATGGCCCTGGTGAAATTTCACCACCGTTAAATGGATCCATAGCATGTTGTGACAAGATATTTCTAGCTACGCGAATCGCTTCAACCCACTCTTGTTCATCTTCTTTCGTTGATAAATAGTTGAAGACGATGCTTGGTTTTTCAAATGGGTCTTTTGATTTAATTTTCAAGCTACCACGTGAATTAGAATACATTGGGCCAACATGCACTTGGTAACCATGAGCAACTGGTGCTCTTTGACCATCGTATCTTACCGCAATTGGTAAGAAGTGGAACATTAAGTTTGGATAGTCTACTTGATCATTAGATCTTACGAAACCACCACCTTCAAAGTGGTTAGATGCTGCAGCACCTTTACGCGCAAAGATCCATTGTAGACCAATCCATGGCATGCGTTTAATATCTAGACTTGGTTGAAGTGATACGGGTTGTTTACATTTATGTTGAATATACACTTCTAAGTGGTCTTCAAAGTTCTCACCTACACCTGGTAAATGCATACGTGGTTCAATACCTTTAGATTTTAAGAATTCAGCATCACCGATACCTGATAATTGTAATAATTGAGGTGTATTAAATGCTCCGCCAGATAAAATAACTTCGCCAGCTTCTACTGTATGAAGTTTTCCATTACGTTTAAAAGTAACACCTGTGGCTTTATTACCATCAAAGTGAATTTCAGTGACAAACGCACGTGTTTTAACTGTTAAGTTTTTGCGTTTCATTGCAGGATGTAAGTAAGCTCTTGATGCTGACACACGACGTCCGTTATGTACTTGGCTATCAAAAGGTCCAAAGCCTTCTTGTCTATAACCATTTACGTCTTTTGTTTTGTGATAACCAGCTTCAACACCGGCATCAAAGAATGATTTGAATAAAGGATTTGTCGCAGGACCGCGTTTTAATTTGATTGGACCATTATGACCTCTGAATTTATCATAAGGTGCTGCACCGTATGTTTTCTCTAAGCGTTTGAAATAAGGTAAACAATGAGCAAAGTCCCATGTTTCCATACCTTCTGGTTCTGCCCATCCTTCATAGTCCATTGGGTTACCACGTTGATAAATCATCCCGTTAATTGAACTAGAACCACCAAGCACTTTACCACGTGCATGGTCTACCTTACGGCCCATATGTGGTTCCTCTTCAGTTTCATAAATCCAATCATAGAATTTATTACCTGATGGGAACATTAATGCAGCTGGCATTTGAATAAATAAATCCCATGGATAATCACTACGTCCCGCTTCCAATACCAATACTTCTTTGTCTTTATCTTCTGATAAACGATTACCTAATACAGAACCGGCACTACCGCCACCGATAATGACATAATCGTATGATTTGTTTTTACTCATGTTGAATTCGTCCTCCCTTAAAAAATGGAATTATGTTTATCTAAAATGTATTTAAGTTCGATACGCTCATATATGATATTTGAAAAATGCAGTCTGGGACATCATATAAATGTTCTGGACTGCATTATATTTGGCAGTAAATGATTGAAATGAACATTCGCCAATACCTGCTATTGTCCATTTTCAATCAATTCTACCGGGATACGAATGCAAAATCTCTACTCATGCTAGATTCTGTATCGCTCCCATAGTTTTTAGCATGAAACTTTTATTTACTGAAGAAATTTACTGGTTCTGGGTTAGTATTTGTTAGGATGTGTTTACTGATTAAGTACTCTTCTAATCCTTCTTTACCTAATTCACGGCCAATGCCTGATTGTTTATAACCACCCCATGGTGCTTGAGCAAAGTAAGGATGGAAATCATTAATCCATACAGTACCTAATTTAAGTTTGTTAGCTACACGTTGTGCTTTACCAATATCTTTAGTAAATACTGCACCAGCTAATCCGTAAATTGAATCGTTTGCTAATTTGATAGCTTCTTCTTCACTGTCAAAGCCCTCGACTGTTACAACTGGTCCAAATACTTCTTCTTGAACAATACGCATTGACGTATCACAGTCTGTAATTACTGTTGGTTCGAAGAATAAACCATCTTGTAAATCTTCTCTGTCAGGACGTTTACCACCGATTGCGATTGTAGCGCCATCTTCTTTAGCTACTTCCATGTATTTTTCGATTTTTTCACGGTGTTCAGTAGAAATAACTGGTCCCATTTCAGTAGTATCATCGAAGCCATTACCTAATTTAATTTTACCGACACGATCGATTAACGCTTTTTCGAATTTATCTTTAATATCGTTATGCACTAAAATACGTGAACCTGCTGAACAAACTTGTCCGGCATGGAAATAACCACCGTTTAATGCTTGATCTACTGCTAATTCGAAATCTGCATCATCAAAGATAATATTTGGGTTCTTACCGCCAAGCTCTAATGCAATATTAGTTACGTGGTTGGCTGCATTTTTCATGATGTGTTTACCAGTTTCAATACCGCCTGTGAATGACACTAAGTCAACTTCTTCGTGACCTGATAATGTATCGCCAACTTCTTCACCGCTACTTAATATAAGGTTGATTACACCTTTAGGGAAGCCAACTTCTTCCATTAGCTCAAATACACGAATAGTAGTTAATGGTGTGATTTCACTTGGTTTCATTACGAGTGAACAACCTGTCGCTAACGCTGGGGCAATCTTCCATGATGCTTGGAGTAATGGATAATTCCATGGTGTAATTTGAGTTACTACACCTACAGGCTCTTTAACGACTTTACTTTCTGAATTTGGAATTGGCGTATTAATGATTTCGCCACCGTCTTTATCTGCAAGCCCTGCAAAATATGTGAAAACATTAGCGATGTCATCCATGTCTGCATACGATTCTTCTAATGTTTTACCAGTATCTAATGTTTCTAATTTAGCTAATTCATCACGATGCTCTGTAATTTTATCAGCGATTGCTCTTACTTTTTCACCTCTGACTTCACTTGTTTCTAATGACCATTCACCATCTTCAAAGGCACGACGCGCTGCTAAAATAGCTTGCTCAGTATCTTCAACTGTACCTTCTGCTACTGTGAAGATGACTTCTTGATTATAAGGATTGATAATTTCTCTTGTATTTCCATTTGAACTTTCGACCCATTCACCATCGATATATTGACGATTAGATAATTTTTCTACAAGTTCCATCAAACGACCTCCGTTAAGTTTGTTAAATTTTTATTTAACGAATTTTACAGAACTAGATTAGCATAATTTCCATAGCCTTGCAACTTGACGCTTCATGCCCGTTTTTCTCTTTTTGAAAATAAAACTCTCAAAAACACACATCCTAGTAACGCACTTTTGAAAGTTTTGAGAAAACACTTTATAATGATTGAGAATTGAAAAAATGAACGCATATGTTTGTTTTTTTCGTAGTAACAAATATGCAGTGATGGAGGTGCAAGATGGCACGTTCAGTGAACTACGACCAAAAGATTGAAGAGGCTAAAGATTTAGTTATTAACTCAATCGGCGAAACAATGGATTTATACGGCACAAATAGAAGTGTAGGTAACTTATATGGAACGATGGTCTTCGAAGGCAGCATGACACTTGATGAAATGCGAGAACATTTACAAATGAGTAAACCAAGCATGAGTGCAAGCGTGAAAAAGTTACAAGAATTCGATATCGTAAAACAACAATTTACACGTGGTAGCCGAAAACAACACTTCATAGCTGAGAAGAACTTCTTTAATTTCTTCCGTAATTTCTTCACTCAAAAGTGGGAACGCGAAGTAGATAGAAATTTAGAAGCAGTTGAAAAGGCTGAGTTACTGTTACAAGAAACGTTTCAAGGTGTGGAATTAGACGCCGAAACACAGGCTGAAGTTGATAACATCCAAGCTCAGTTAGGCCATACTAAAAAATACTGTAAATGGTTAGACAACTTAAGCAACGCTATCGAAAGTGGCCAAATATTTGAACATTATCCTATACCAGAAGATGATGACGACTAAAAGATGAAATGCGAGCCAAACAATACAAAATATTGATATAAAAATAGGAGTAAAGATGATTACTAATTAAATCACCTTTACTCCTATTTTTTGTTATAAATTATCGTCTTCTGGGTCTTCTTTTACTTGAACGATACGAAGCGAGCGTCGTTCAATTTCTTTAAGTTTATCTGCACGTGTTTCTAGTTTAATCCGATCTTTATTCAGCGTAATAATAAACGAAATCATCATAAAAATAAAGATTACTATCAACGGTACACTGGCAAGAATAGATGCTGTTTTCAATACCTCGAGCGCCCGTTCCCCGCCTACTAACATAAGTGAGAATGGTAATAAACATAATGCGAAAGCCCAGAATAATCGATTGGCTTTTAAAGGTTCGCCAACGACTTTCTTTTGTGATGCAGCCGCTAAAATGTATGAACCTGAATCAAATGTAGTAGCTAAGAATAAGAATGCAGAAATTAAGAATAGAACTACAATCAATGTTGAGAATGGCAATTGATGCATAACCTCAATAATCGTAGCTTCAGTACCATGTGAATTTAAGAAATTAACCACATTAAATTCACCTGTAATTTGTAAATAAACTGCATAGTTACCAAAGATACCGAAGAATAATAGACATCCTAATGTACCATAAATAATTGTGCCTAAAATAACTTCTTTTAAACGACGACCTTTAGAAATACGGGCGATAAATAACCCAATAAATGGCGCATATACTAACCACCATGACCAATAGAAAATTGTCCAATCTTGTGGAAAGTTAGTTTCTTTGCGTCCTTTAATACCTCCAAATGGTTCAACCCATGTTGCCATATGGAAGAATTCTCTCAACATATTACCGAATCCTGTAATAGTCGTTTCCATAATAAAGACGGTTGGCCCTACAATAAATACGAAAGCTAATAAAATAAATGAAAGCCATACGTTAACATCGCTCAGTTTTTGGATTCCTTTTTTCAAACCAGTATAAGAACTGATTGCGAAGATGACCGTTATAGTTAACAGGATAATTGAACGTACTACCATATTCTCGCCGTCAATACCTGTTAATTTCTCGATGCCGGCAGAAATCATCGGTACACCAAGGGCAAGTGACGTTGCTGCGCCTCCTAATAATCCAAAGATAAATAAAATATCTACTACTTTACCTAAGAATTTATCAGTTTGACCTTTTAATACCGGACGACATGCTTGGCTGATTTTGTAGACTGGTTGTTTCTTCACGAAGACTAAATAGCCAATCGGTAAGGCTGGTAAAACATATATTGCCCAGGCAATAGGTCCCCAGTGGAACATGCCGTATTGCGTTGCGTATGTAAGAGCTTCATCTGTCATTCCTTTTGCGCCATTAGGTGGAACTTGGTAGTAGAATGCCCACTCAATAACACCCCAATATAGAATATCTGATCCGATACCGGCACAGAATAACATTGATGCCCAACTGAAATTGTTGAATTCTGGCTTGTCACTTGCTCTCCCTAATGTGACATTGCCGTATCTTCCAAATGCTATGTAAAGTACGAAGAATAAAATTGCTAATCCCATAAATAAATATACAGAACCTATTGAGTTCGAAATTGCACTGTTAATATCAGTAATCACTGTTTCACTAGCTTTTGGAAAAGCCATCATAGGAATCACCGCAACGAGTAGTACGACTACTGTCCCTATAAATGTTGGCCAATCCATAATCTTTTGACGTTTCAATTGTGTTCCTCCTCATTATAGTTATATCAATAGATGGTTTGACACACTTTATTCACATATTGACGATATCTAAAATTAAATAAAAATGCAAATTACATTCAAAATATTGTAAGTAAATTATTGAATAATTATATATTTCTGACATTTTTTAGCTTTTAAAATTGCTATAACAACAGTGTTAAATTAAAACTTAACGAATTTAACAAAATTATTAGTGCATGTATTTTGAATACTTATACATACAATATGAATTTATATTTATTTCTATTTTTTATAAAATAACTACTTTTCGAGTAACAAAAAAAGAGGAATCGAAATCCAATTGATTTCGTTATTCCTCTCTAGTTTGGCAATTTCATCTATTTAATATCCTAATATCGCTTTAATCAAGAACCCAACTATAATTGAAACAATGATTGTAAAGAATCCTGGAATAATAAAGCTTGTTGGTCGCGTACGTCCTGTTTCGTCTAAGTTCACGGCAAATAACAATGTCGGTTGCGCCGGAATAACGAAGTTGACGTTGAGCGTTTGGACCATCGCAATAAAGTACATAGGTGGAATGCCCATGCTCATTACAATAGGCACCATGATAGATGCTGTGGCTGTTTGTGAAATGACAATCATCGCCACAATGGCTACAAGAACAATCACTAACCAAGGTACAGATTGTATTGTTTTGCCAATATCATTTTGTATAATTTTTAAATTTTGCGGTGCATTAAAGACAGTTGCGCCTAACCAACCTGGCCCTAATACGGCGAAGAGTGCACCTATAGCAGATTGTGCAATATTCGATGATAGAATATCGCTTGTATTGATTTTCAACATTAATAAATTAATAGCAGCGCTTAAATACATAAAGAACTGAACAATTTCCGTCATCGTCACTTTCACTGTAGAGCCATCGACGTTAAATGATGGCATAAGATTTGGAAATACACCAAACGTCAAAATTCCTGCTACACATAGAAGAAAGCAAAGCACGCCAAGTTTCGTTTTAGTTGAAAATGACTGCGCTACATCCACGTCAGGTGTATGCGCAATTTCGCTTGAAGTTACGCTAGATTTACGCCCTACAAACGTACAAAATAAACTTAACATTAACATCGTAATAATAGCGGTCGGTAAGACAATACTTAAATATTTTCCCATTGAAATATCATAGCCTGCCATGACAGAGATAAGGTAAGCCGTAGATGAAGCTGCCGGACTACAGAGTAATGCTAAGTTGGCCGTTAATACCGATGCAGTTAGTGGACGTTTCGGTTGAATATTTGCTTTAGCGGCCGTACGTGCAATAATCGGTTCTAATGAAAGCGCAATATTGGCCGTACCTACCCCGAATACAAATAAAAAGACGATCATTGGGGCGATAAATATAATTGATTTAGGAAATCGTTCGATAATTTTAGAAGCAAGAAAGACTAAGTAGTCTATTCCACCTGTAGCTTGTAAAGTACCGCCAGCGATACCAATAGATAAGATGATTAAAATTGCAGTGACAGGTGCAGAACCTGGAGGCAGTTGAAAGCCGAATATCATAATAAGTTGTGCCACAATGGCGAAGATACCACATCCTAGTGCGCCAGCTGTACGCAATCCTAATAATATGGCCAATATCATTATGATAATTTCTACTACAAATAGTAGCATGATAAGCGCTCCTAACTTTTCAGAAAATTATTGTGATTTTTTTAACATAGATTATTTTATCACTTCAATATGTTAAAAGTATATAATTGATTAAAATTCACAAAGTTAAATGCATATAATCTGTGAACATCTATATTTCTTCACATAATACCATCATAAATGATAACGATTATCAAATAAAGTTAATGGCATAAAAATATCCCTTGAAAGTGAGGCGTCACCTACTACTTTCAAAGGATTATAATTTATCTATTGCTTATCTTTATTATGATAGTCTTTATTTGCCTCGTCTTTGAGTTCAACTTTTCCAGACTCATCATATGTTTCTTCATCATCAGTATGACCTCTTGCCATACGTACATTTCTTTCTTCTTCTTTTTGTTTTTTCTTTTTAGAACGTTTATCGTATGCGCGCTCTTCTAATAAAGAGCCCCAAATTAGTCCACATATAATGGCAATGGTTACTACAACGATTAATCCTATGATAATCCATTTTATTACTTCAAATGTCATATTTACTCACCGTCCTTCAACATTAATCGTGAACTATAATCTTTGTTGTATAGCTTCATTATTATTGTATTTCCCGTTCTGCTTCGGCTTCAATCACATTGCGAAGAATCTTGCTATGACATTTGAAAGAAAAAAGTTAGATAGAATTGAAGAAAATGAGGCTTAAACACGTCTTCATCTCAGTTAAGCATTACCAAAATAAAAAGGCTAAAACATTTATATTACATATAAATGTCCTAGCCTCTCACAACCTGGTAATGGTTGTCTTAAATTATGAAATGTAGTTGTATGAGCTTGCTTGGCTAGCTGAGATAGTACGTGTTGATACTACGCCAGGTCCGCCGTTATAGTTCATTTCAGAAACTTCTACTGAACCGTCATTGTTAACGTTCTCTACGTATGCTACGTGACCATAAGCACCTTGAGATGTTTGCATTACGGCACCAGCTTTAGGTGAGTTGTTTACTGAGTAACCAGCTTGAGCTGCTGCGTTTGCCCAGTTGTTAGCGTTGCCCCAAGTATTACCAATGCTGCCTACTTTGCCATATACGTAATACGTACATTGACCTGCAGTGTAAAGGTTAGCACCTGAACTTGATTTACCTGCAAATGCTTTTGTAGATGATTGTGTAGTTGGCGCATGTTGAGTTGTTACTTTAACGTTACGGTCTGATGTTGAATAGCTTGCACCTAAGCCGCCACCATTGTTATTACTGTTGTTTGCAGTATATGATTGAGTATTATTATTTGAATTAGTATTTGTAGTTTCTTGCGCATTATTATAACTGTAGTTGTAGTTATAATTATTGTTTGATTGTGTATTGTTTACTGCTTGATTGCCACTATTTTGTTGTCCACCTTGTTGAGCTTGAGATGGGTTCCAGTTACCTTTCCAATCGTAATGGTAGTTACCTTGTTGGTCGATTGTATAAGTGTAGCTGTATGATTGTGAATCGTTCGGGTTGTATCCGTTGTTTTCAGCTGCCTCTGCGTCGTGATGTGCCAGTCCGAATGTTGCGATCCCTGCTGTTGCGATTGTAGCTGTTGCGATTTTTTTCATAATTAAAAATCCTCCTATAAAGTTTGAACAAAATTTTATCTCGTGGCTATCTGTAGTTTAATTTAATTTCTTAGTCTCTTTGACTTAATTTTTTCTCGCTAAATAACGACAAGACATACTTTAACAAACTAACAAGGGTTTGTGGGGCTTTTCATGTGTTTGTAAATGAATCATAATAATCGGACGTGTTTTGTAATGAACGCAACAGAATTTTACAGACACTAAAAGACTTCTATGTCAGCGTTTATATCTGTTTATTGATTTTTATCATTACAATGACTGTAATATATCTGATAATTGAAATTATGTTTTATTTCATGTGAATCGGGAAACGAAGAAGCTTAGAAAGTGGTTAATATTTCTTATAATCGTGCTTTTACATTATCCAATTACTTCTATATAAATGGAGTTTATATAAAAAGTTAGGAGCGACGACAGAAACCTAATGTCTTTTCAAAGGTTTTTGTCGTCGCTCCCTTTTTATTTCTATATATATTGTTTTTCTTTTAAATAGTTAAGAATGTGTTCAACTGATGCTTCTACGCTTTGTTGTTCTGTATTAATAGTAATTTCTGGATGATTTGGCGCTTCATAAGGTGCACTAATACCAGTAAATTCTTTAATTTCGCCTGAACGTGCTTTTTCATAAAGGCCTTTTGGGTCACGTTTCTCACACTCTTCAACACTACATTCCGTATAGACTTCGATAAATTCGCCTTCTTCCAATATGGCACGTACATCATCTCTGTCTTGTCTATAAGGCGAGATAAATGCAGTGATCTCAATTGTTCCAGCATCCACTAATAGTTTACTAATTTCGCCAATACGACGAATATTTTCCTTACGATCTTCTGGGCTAAATCCCAAATTCTTATTTAATCCATGGCGTACATTGTCGCCATCTAGACGATACGAATGTTTACCTTGTTCAAACAGAGCTTTTTCAAGAGCTACGGATACCGTCGACTTACCTGAACCAGATAAACCTGTAAACCAAATAACTACACTCTTATGACCATTCTGTTGTTGTCTATCTGCTTTCGTTACTTCAGAATCGTGCCATGTAATATGACTAGATTGACTCATCTCTTATACCCCCGACTTAATTTTGTTGTAAACCTTTGATTAACACTTCTGCTACTTCTGGTCTTGAAAATTCAGTTGGTAAAGATTCACCATTACGTAATTTTTCTCTTACTTTTGTACCACTTAAATGCACATGTTCAGATGCATCATGTGGGCAAGTTTTAGCCGTAGCCATGTTGCCACATTTTTTACAATAAAATGCATGTTCAAATTTCAAGATTTGAATATCTAATTCATCTTCAAATTGAGAAATAAGGTCTTGTGCTTCATACGTGCCATAGTAATCGCCTACGCCTGCGTGATCACGTCCGACAATAAAGTGGGTACAACCATAGTTTTTGCGGACTGTCGCATGCAGAATCGCTTCACGTGGACCGGCATAGCGCATAGCGGCAGGATAAATAACTAGGCGCGCTCTATCTTCAGGGAAATAATTATTTAGAATCGCTTGATAACTTTCCATACGTACATCGGCTGGAATATCATCAGCTTTCGTTTCACCTACTAAAGGATTAAGTAATAAGCCATCTACAATTTCTAATGCAGATTTTTGAATATATTCATGTGCACGGTGAACTGGATTACGCGTTTGGAAACCGACAACCGTCTTCCAACCAATATCATGGAATAATTGACGTGTTTCTGCCGGATCTAAATGATAATCTGTGAATTCATCATGTTTAGGACGATTAAGTAATTGGATAGGTCCTGCTAAATAAACATTGCCTTTCTCATAGACTTTCTTAACGCCTGGATGAGCTTCATCTATAGTGCCATATACATTTTTAGCTTCTTTTTCTTTGTCATACGTGTACTTTTCTTCAAGTTTTAATATGCCGTATAATTCTCCGTCTTCGCCATAAAGGGCAATGTCGTCATTAATGTCTAAGTTATCCGCTTCGTCTTCTGTGACGGGTAACGTAATAGGTATACTCCACACTAAACCATTTTCCAGATGTGTATCTTCGACAACTTTAATATAGTCGGCTTCTCCCATAAACCCAGTTAGTGGACTAAATCCACCGATACCGATTAATTCTAAATCGGAAATCGCCCATGGATTTAAAGTGAGTGACTTATAAGATTGTGCTGCTTCAATTAAGCGTTCACGTTCGGCACCTTCTACGACTCGATTAATAAGTTCCCCTCCGTGTGGTTTAATTGTGTTATGAATAATCTCTTCATGTGTTGCCATAATTTGATAACCCCTTTTCCAATTAATTTGATTTGTTTACTCGGTTTTATTTGTAAGAAAAAGATAATTTCTTGTTTCGAATGACTGTAATTATCACTAAAATCACAATTGCACAAATAATCGCAAATCTTACGATATTAGTAATGACATCGTCTTTCACAAAATAAGTCATTAAAGCATTGCTATTGGTAAAGATAATTAATCCACCTACACAAATAGCTAAAATATTTATCGGTAATACTTTCGTTAAATAGGCTGAAATAGGTGCAGCTACCATACCCCCGATGCTTAGCGCAATGACAAACCACCAATTAATTTGTGTAATACCTAAGAAGATAATAAAACTAAGTGATGTTGATAACGTAACAAAGAATTCACTGGCCGACACTGTACCAATCGCATAGCGTGGTTGAATTTTATGGCTAGCTAATAATAATGGCGTATTTACTGGGCCCCATCCTCCGCCACCAATCGCATCTAAGAAACCTGCAATCGCGCCTTGAGGTACAAGCTTAACGCCGCTAACCTTACCAATATGCGTATGAATTTCCTTTTTACGCTTGAATAAAAATTGATATAAAATATAGACGCCCATTGAGAGTAAAAACAATGCAATATACGGTTTAATATACTCGCCATGTATTTGAGTGAGTAAACCTGCGCCTATAAAACCACTAATTGCTCCTGGAATTGCCAACTTTAACATAGTAGGTTTATGTACATTTTCGAATTTCCAGTGTGATGTCCCTGACGCTGCCGTAGTAGCTATTTCTGAAAAGTGCACGGTTGCCGATACAATGGCAGGTGCAATACCATACGTCAATAATATAGATGATGATGAAGCACCGAAACCCATTCCGAGTGAACCATCAACAAGTTGGGCTAAAAATCCAGCTAATGCAAATATAAATAATTTTCTCATATATCACATGACCCCTTATCCTCAGCTTGTGATTGGAGCCATCGCATGAATTCAAGTTGTTTATCTTCATCTAAATATTCGTCAGACACAATTTGTTGTAACAGGCGTTGCTTTCTAGATGGCTCAATTGCTAATGCTTTAATATACTGTCTACTTTGATATAAAAATTCAATATACGTTTCATAGTTGTCGTCATACATGTCATTTAAGGTTGATATAATTTGGGAACCTAATTTCGGACTAGCACCATTGGTTGAGACACTGATCGTTAATCGTCCCCGTTTTAAAATACTAGGAAAAGTGACATCTCCTGCATGTGCATCTGCAGCATGGTTAAGCAATGTACCATGAGGCAAACATGCTTTGACGTAATCATTGACCTCGGGTTGATCCGTGGCAATCACTACTAAATACGCACGCTTGATATCTTGTGGTTCGAATTGCTTTTCACTCCATGTGAGACGTCCATTTTCTAGTAAATTCTGTAATTCTGTAGTGAGAGTTGGACTAACAATATGAACATGGGAACAATATTCAACTAATGTCGTTGCGCGTCGGGTAGCTACTTTTCCGCCACCAACAATGACAATCTGTTTATCATTTAAATCAATCATAAGTGGCATACTACTCATATCGTTCCTCCCTTTATGTTCTAATGTGTCAGTCTCTTACACTTTATTCACTAAGGTAGAATCTGCAACTTGTTCTTTAAACCAGCTGATCTTTTGACGCATGTGAACCACATCGCCAACAACAATCATTGCTGGGTTTTTAATTTCTGAAGCGCGTGTAACAATATTACCTAATGTGCCAACTACCGTCTTTTGCGCATCTGTTGTTCCTAGATGAACTAATGCTACGGGTGTATCAATGCCTTTACCGTGTCGCACTAATAATTCGCAAATTTCGGCTAATCGTTTAACGCCCATATAGATACATAACGTTTCTGGCCCCTGTGCTAAATGTTGCCAATATGCTTCTTTCGACATGCCTGGCTTATTTACAGCCGTTACAAACGCTACTGAAGAACTATAATCTCTATGTGTTACCGGAATACCTGCATACGCAGGGGCGGCGATGCCTGACGTGACTCCTGGCACAATTTCAAACGGGATTTGATGTTGTGCTAAGATTTCCGCTTCTTCTCCGCTTCTTCCGAAGACGAATGGGTCGCCACCTTTTAAACGAGTGACAACATGGCCTTTTTTAGCCAAACTTACCAACATTCGATTGGTTTCCTCTTGTGGCAAGGAATGCTTATTAGGATCTTTACCACAGTAGAAGAATCTTGTTGATGGTTCAGCTAGGTCTAAGATGTCTTTGTTGACCAAACGATCATATAGAATAACGTCGGCAGCTTTGATAGCTTTCAAGCCTTTAATTGTTAATAAATCAGGATCTCCAGGTCCTGCTCCTACGAGATACACTTTCCCCATCTTGTCACCCCACTTTATTGACTTCTTTTTAATGTTAACTATGGAAATCTTGACCGCCATGAACTTTAGCTACGACACCTGAACGGATAACAAAGTCACCAAAGTGTTCACCTTCAAGGCGTTCTTTACCATAATCAATTAAAATTGGTCGTAAACTTTCAAGAATTTCTTGTTCGCCAATATTTTCCTTATATAGTTTGTTTAAACGGTCGCCTTTAAAGCCACCACCTAAATACATGTTGTATTTACCAGGTGCTTTACCGATAAAGGCAATTTCAGCTAATGCTGGTCTCGCACATCCATTAGGACAACCTGTCATACGAATCGTAATATCTTCATCGTTAACACCTGCTTCATCTAATAAATCTTCAATCTTTGAAATAAGTGAAGGAAGATATCGTTCTGATTCAGCCATGGCTAGACCACATGTTGGAAATGCGACACATGCCATAGAATTTCTTCTTAAGCCGGTATAGTTCTTACCGTCTGTTAAACCGTATTGGTCGATAAGACCTTGTATTTCATCTTTCTTTTCAGGAACTACATTTGCGATAATTAAGTTTTGATTTGGAGATAATCTGAAGTCGCCCGTATGTGTTTCTGCGATTTCTCGCAATGCCGTTTTTAATTTATAATCTTCTGTATCTTTGACACGTCCATTTTGGATAAATAAAGTGTAATTCCAAATGCCTTCTTCACTTTCAATCCAGCCTAGACGATCGCCGTTATGTTCGAATTCGAAGTCTCTTGCCTCTTGAATGTCCCAACCCAATCGTGAATTGAGTTCTTCGACTACCTTTTCAACACCTAAACGATCGACCGTGTATTTGAAACGTGCATTCTTACGATTCTCACGATTGCCGTAGTCGCGTTGAATCGTTAATATCTTTTCACAAACATCTACTACTTTATCTTTAGGAATAAATCCAGCTAAGCGCCCAACTTGAGGGTAGGTATCAGTATTACCATGGGTCATACCCATACCGCCACCGATTGTTACATTGAAACCGACTAACTGGTCATCTTCAATGATGCCGATTAAACCGATATCTTGAGAGTAGACGTCAATATCGTTGGTTGGTGGCACGGCGATACCGATTTTGAACTTACGTGGTAAATATTTCTTACCGTACATTGGTTCTACTTCTTCTGAAGAATCGAGTACCTTTTCACCGTCTAGCCAAATTTCATGATATGCATGTGTTTGTGGTAGTAAATGATTACTTATTGCCGTCGCATAGTCATTAATTTCTTTATGAATACTTGATTGGTACGGGTTAGGGTTACACATTGTATTACGGTTAACGTCCCCACATGCCGCAATCGTATCAAGTACTGAGTCATTGATTTTTTTCATTGATGTTTTTAAATTTCTTTTTAAAATGCCGTGGAACTGGAAGGTCTGGCGTGTCGTTAATTTCAAAGTATGATTTGCGTATTTGTTTGAAATATCGTCCATCGCAATCCATTGTTCCGGTGTGGCTTTACCGCCTGGTAGACGGACACGAATCATAAAGCTATATGCCGGTTCAAGCTTTTGTTTACGACGTTCGTCACGTAAATCTCTATCATCTTGTTGGTAACTACCGTGGAACTTTAATAGTTTCGTGTCATCATCTGAGATGGCACCTGTCAATGGGTATGCCAATCCTTCTTCGATTGTGCCACGTAAATAGTTACTCTCATCTTTTATATATTCTAAAGCGTCAAGTTTGTGGTCTAATTCATCTGAAATTTGCTTGTTTGATTTAGCCATTAAGTACCACCCTTTCTTTAGTACACATCTCGTTGATAACGTTTATCTTTTTTCATTTGTTTTAAATAGTCTTCTGCTTCTTCTTCAGACAAGTTTTGTTCTTTCACTAAGACGTTGCGAATCGCTTGATGTACATCTTTAGCCATATGTTTCTCATCGCCACAAATATAAATTGAAGCCCCATTTTGAAGCCATTGATTAAATTCTTCACTGTGCTCTACAATGCGATGTTGTACATAAACTTTTTCATCTGTATCACGTGAGAAAGCGACATTCATTTTACCTAGGACTCCATCTTTCAACCACTCTTGCCATTCAGTTTGGTATAAGAAGTCAGTTGTGAAGTGTTGGTCTCCAAAGAATAACCATGTGTTGCCTTTAAAGCCACGTTCTTCACGTTCTTGCATATACGCTCTAAATGGTGCAACCCCTGTACCAGGACCAATCATAATCACTGGTGTGTCTCCCTCTGTAGGGAATTTAAAGTTAGGATTACGTTTTAAGTAAATCGGCACTGTATCACCTGGTTGAATACGTTCCGCAAATTGTACTGAGCAGACGCCTGAGCGATCTCGACCATGCGTGTTATATCTTACTGCTCCAACGGTGATGTGTACTTCATCCGGTAACGCTTGGTAACTACTTGAGATTGAATACTCTCTAGGTGGGAGTTTTCTAAGTAATTGATATAAGTTCTCCGGTTGTAATTCAGTTGTTGCGAAGTCATTTAATAAGTCGATGAAGTCACGACCTTCGATGTAATTTTGAACCCATTCTCTATCTTCAGTTTTTTCTGAAAGTTCATCATTGTCGAAGAATGATGCCGCATTGAGTAGTAACGGTTTAGTTAATTTTGTAATTTCAAAATGAGACGTTAGCGCTTCTTCTAATGATAGCGTGTCACCTTCATCTGAAATTGAAACTTGTTCATTTGGGTCCCAGCCAAGTGTACTGATTAATAAATCGACTAGTGCTGGATCATTTTGTGGTAAAACGACTAAACAATCGCCAACTTCATATTCTTCGCCAAAATTGTCTAATAAGAATTCAATATGACGTGTTTCTTTATTAGAGCCTTGACCGTTTAAGTTAATATTCTCTAATACTTCTGCTTCATAAGGATTCGCTTTAGAGAATTTCTTTTCTTTCGCAGATTTAATAGATTCGCTGACTACTTGTTCACTTTGTGTACCTTCTGGTTCTGTATCAATCGCATTGATGACGTTGGCCATCCACTTTTCAGCGTCTTCTTCATAATCGACGTCACAATCGACACGTTCATAAATTCTTTCGGCACCTAGTTCTCCAAGCTTTCTATCGAAGTCGCGACCAGTTTGGCAGAAGAATTCATAGGTTTGGTCACCTAACGCTAAAACAGAGAATCTGACACATTCAAGTTTCGGTGCTTTTCTACCGTGGATAAACTCGTGCAATTCAGCAGCGTTATCTGGTGGGTCACCTTCGCCTTGTGTTGACGTAATGATAAATAAGTCTTCAACGTTTTTAAGATTTTTAGCTTTAAAGTCGTCCATCGCTTTTAACGTTACTTTATGCCCAATGTTAGATAGACGTTCTTCAAAGATTTCGGCTAAGCCTTTCGCATTGCCTGTTTCAGAACCGTAAAGCAATGTGATAGCACGTTTCTCAGGTACCATAGTTGGTTCATTTTGTTGAAGCATAGCTTCAGTGCTTTCCGACAGTTCGCCTTGCCCTGGCGTACTAGTTTGCGCTTGTGATTGAGTTGAAGTTGATGCATTAGTTGAAAATTGTTGATTCGCAACTAAATAACCGCTTAGCCAAACTTTTTGTTCTGGTGTGAGTGTTTGTAGTAATTCATTAATTTGTGTGGCTTGTCCTTCTGTAAATGGGCTATTAGTGACACTTAAATTCAATCGTATCCACCTCTTATTCCGTAAAAATAATCTTCTATTATAAATAATATACTATTTTTATTATGTAAGAAATACAAGAGGGTGGGACAAAAGTGTTTAGGATACTCGTCAGATGCCGTTTATCATTTTCGCAAAGAACTAATTATTAATGTCTTAGCCACTTCCATCTATCCGACTCTCGTATTTCAGAATTTCTTTTTAAAACCTATCAGAATACTATGTTTTATAATTAAAAAATTTTACCTTATATTTTAAGGTTTATCTGCAACATGTAATCCACATTCTGTCTTTTCAAAATTAGACCAACGTCCTGCTCTAGAATCACTTGAATCAAATACAGGAGATGTACATGGAATACAACCGATGCTTGGGTAATGTTGATCGTGTAACGTATTATAAGGCAACTCGTGTTGCTTAATATAATCCCACACTTCATCCTCCGTCCAATAAATTAACGGACACACTTTAATCGATTTAAAACGCTCATCTTTATTAATAAAGTTTGTATTAGCACGTGTAGGCGACTGCGCACGACGTAATCCAGAAACCCAAGCGACTGCCCCGCCTAAGACTTCTTCTAATGGTTTAATCTTTCTAATATAACAGCATTGGTTCGGGTCATTCTTCCATAAAGCTGGATTATATTTCTCAGCTTGTTCTTCTAGCGTTAAATCTGGCTTCTTCATCTCGATGCGAAGTTGTGGATACTTTTCCTTTACTCTATCGATTAGATCATAAGTTTCTTGAAAATGTAAATCAGTATCTAGAAATACAATTTGAGCATCTGGTTTAATTTGAGAAATCAAATCAATAAGTACCATACTCTCTGCGCCAAAACTACATGAATAAACGATGGAATCACCATATGTGCTATAAGCCCAATCTAGAATTTCATAGGCCCCTTTAGTTGCGTCGTTACCTGTTATAGAATCGATGAAAGGGTCGCTCTCAAAGTTCTCATACGTAATTTTCTGTACTGACATAAACTTATGATTCCCCCTCACTGTTCACAAATTTATTAAACAAATCCTATCAGAATTGTCAGAATAATATGTTAATACTTTACCATTTTTAAATGGAAAGTCAAGGCGTTTTGACAAAGTTCCTTATTTAATGTGAAGGTTTAACTAAATGACCTCGAAGTAATTTTATAGTTTATAGAAAAAACCTATACTAGCATTAAGTACAGGTTCATGTAATCAAATTTATTATTTTGTATTCCAACATAATTATAAGGAGGAAACTTAATGAAAGATAATCGTAAAAAATTAAATCGTTTTGAGATGATTTTATTACTAATCGTCATCATCATTATGATTATTAATATTTTGATAATGTTTAAAGTCATTAATGTTTCTATAGCTTTTTCTCAAATATTATTAGCAGTTTCTATCTTAATAATGTTATTTTTCACTAGAAAAAAATAAAACTCAACTCGAATTCCGACTATCATACTACTTAACTAAAGAAAACTAACATCTAGTCAGGCGTTTACCTTAGATGTTAGTTTTTTCTCAATCTTCATCACGGTTATGGTAACGCATTTGTTGACGATAACCATACGTGCTTTCTTTAATGAGTTGATCATTTAATAGACCTGCACCAATGGCACCAGCTACGGTTGAAATCGATGCTGCAAACCATGGGATACTTAAATATAAATCAAAGCCGGCTGCTCTTTTCAATCCTACCTGTTGTCCTAAAAAGTCTGGCGGTAACAACACAAGTTCCGCAATTAAGAACAACGTGTAGAGAATAATATAATAGATAATAATGGCAACAAATAAGGTCATCACTGTGGTTAAATTGTATAACCATGTGAGTCGTTTATTATTACTTTTTTTAGTGGATTCCCATAATTCATGAGATAGCATGACCCATATCAACATACCGATAACGGCAATCACTGAAATACCGAATAGACGCCACATTGAGAATTCCATACTCATCTGCCACATTGTAGTGAAAATAAGACCAAATGCGCCAGTGGTAAAAGCGATAGCGACAATATTACTTAAACTCGCCATCATATTTAATGGATTATTCGCAAAGGTCATCCCACTGACTAAACGGATCATGCCTGCAGAACGTGAATTGGATAAGTAACGCAAATGATAGTTTTCCGTTTCATCTAAATACACTTCTGTTTTATCAATTTTTGATAATGGAAATTGTTTATTAATCGCATATTTGGCGTCATCATCTTCATCATACTCTTCATGACGTTCTTCAGAGTGATGTACCTCATTAATAATGGCTACGATTGATCGTTTAAAACGATTTTTAACAGGACGCCAACCAAACGCTGGGTATGAGAAGATAGCCGCACCATTTTTCTTATTAATATCTAATGCTAATACACGATGGTTATGAAACATCGGTAAGTCTGTGACTGCCACCACATAATCCCATTGTCTTTTATCGTGATAATCTTGTATTTTCTTAAAGATTTTCTCTACAGATTCGGCATAACCAGTAAGAGGATCAACCACGAGGTCGACTTTCCAGTCATGTTGGTTATTATTCTGTTTAGATAAGATATTAGGGATATCGTCCACTAAACTCTCGGCTAATTTTTCAGTCACGCCAGGCGCTACTACTAAGCCAATGGTCTTTTCTTCACTCATGATTCATCCTCCTCTCTATGGTCTTGTTTTTTACCTTCATATTGTTCTTCATCTTTTACTTGCTTATTAGAAGCCGTTTGTGCCACTTCTTGTTGTGTTTCATCTTGTGATTTTGATTGACGTTCTTCTTTTTCCGCTTCTTTATAACGGTGATATTGACGATAGGAATACGTAATCTTGCGTATCTTCTCCTCGTTCTCAACTGTAGACCCCATCGCGCCGGCTAATAAGCCTAATGAAGCTACAAACCATAATAATTTTACATAATTTAGAAAAGTGAAATCTGGGTTCGCACTCGTCCAACTATTGAATAAACTCACAGGTACAAATAATGAAATACTGATTGCTAACAAGATATAAAGAATCACATAGTTCATTACCGTAATAATGATTAAAGTGAGCACGGTTGTAGAATTATAAATATAACGGTAGACACGTTGTGATTTAGCAGTCTTCCGTTCACCTAATTGATGCGCATAAAACAACCATGCAGCCATACCTATAATTGCCGTAAGCATTAGAATGATAAATCGAAGCGGTGAATATTGCACACTTAATTCCCAAGGCATCGAGAAGATGGACACATATGTCCCAGTCGCAAAAGCAACGGAGATAATCTTTTTAAAGTTGAAGATGGTCTTCCATGGTTCATTAGAGCGGGTTAATCCTAAAATGAGTTGCAACCATCCTAAAATTAAAAAACGATTAATGTAACGTCGCTTCGAACTCTCGTCTTCTCTTGGGTCGACAGCCTCTGGACGAATTAGCGGATGTACTTTCGGTCTCTCTTTCGTATTGTCACTATAAAGTTGTTCGACTAGAGTGGCTATGCTATTCACTAATTTACGTTCTAAATCTATCCACCCTAGTGACGGTAATGAAAGCATAGACACTTGACTCTCACTAGTGTAGTCACTAATCACTACTTTATTATTAGAGATACTTGGTAAGTCAGTAATACTAATGACAAAATCCCAACCGTAACGTTCTTTCATGTCGGTAGCTTTATCGATACTTTCGTACACATCTTCCGCCGAACCGATTAACAAGTCTACTTTGCTTTCAAAGTTCCATTGTTGATTGTCATCGATACGCTCGTGTAAGAGCTTTTGAACTTTAGGTACTGCTTTATCTACTAGTTTATGCGCCACGCCAGGTGACGGTATTAGTCCAATGGTATACGCCATCATATCCCTCCTTTCTTGTTTTACTATTTATTTTGATTAAGTTAAGAACTGCATTTTCAAAAAGTATAAACTATACGAACATATCAAATCATTGAATAAGCGTAAGCTCTATCTTATATAATTGCAAATACTTTTTATTATCAAATTAGTTAATATAATTATATTAATTGAAATCGTCTTAACTTTTGGCACACTTAACTAAATAGCCTTGACTTATTAAATTAAAACTTATAAATTGTAACTATAGTATAAATATATGCACTAGGGGTGTTTTTTAACTGAGATAGAGTAAAGCTCTAAACCCTTTGAACCTGAACTAGATCGTACTAGCGTAGGAAAGTGTGGGATAAATTTTAGATAAATATTGAGATGTGACAAATTTGTCAACTCTTTATATAGACGTATAACATCTACTATTTACGCAACTTTCCTCTAGTGAAGGTTGCGTATTTTTTTACTGTAAATGAGATGTACGGAGGTACGGTATACATGGCTAGAACAGTATTAGTAACAGGAAGTAGTCGCGGTTTAGGAGCGACCATTGTTAAAACATTGGCTGAGCAAGGCTTCCAAGTCGTGATTAATTACAACAATAGTAAGGAGGCGGCTGAACGGATTGCTTCTGAGATTGGTGAAAAGGCTATTGCTATTCAAGCTGACGTGACACAACGTGAAGACGTGGAACGTTTAGTTAAAGAAGCGACAGACCACTTTGGCCAAATTGATGTCGTTGTAAATAATGCGTTAGTTAATTTCAAGTTTGATCCGGTTGCACAAAAAGCGTTTAAAGATCTTACTTGGGAAGATTATCAACAACAAATTGACGGCACTTTGAAAGCTGCGTTTAATGTCACGCAAAGTGTGATACCTCAATTTATCGAACGCGGTGCTGGTAGTGTCATTAGTATTGGTACTAATTTATATCAAAACCCTGTCGTACCTTATCATGAATATACGACGGCTAAGGCTGGATTAATTGGTTTCACACGTAATGTAGCAGCCGAATTAGGACAATACGGTATCACTGCTAATCTCGTGTCTGGTGGCTTATTAAAGACCACAGATGCGAGTGCAGTCACGACGCCGGAAGTATTTGATTTAATCGCACAAACTACACCACTACGCAAAGTAACGACACCTCAAGACTTAGCTAACTTAATCGCATACTTAAGCACAGAAGCAGCTAGTGGTATTACTGGTCAAAATATAACAGTTGATGGCGGTTTAACGATGAATTAATCCACCAATGAACGACGACTGATTTCAAATTGGAGTGTTTATGTAGCTATGCCTAAAGATAATCATCATTTACACATAGGTATTTTGATTTATGGTTGTGGTCATCACCAGGCCGCTTGGCAACACCCTGATTCGAGTATTGAGCGCGTTGGAGATGTTACCTATTATCAACATCTTGCTCAACTATCAGAGAAAGGCTTATTTGATGTCGTGTTCTTCGCCGATAACCAATCATTTAATCCTGGCTTTACTACTATGCCAAGCTTTTGGTTTGATCCACTGATTAACTTAACAGCAATTTCGCAAGTAACACAACATGTTGGCTTAGTACCCACCATTTCGAGCACATTTTCAAATCCATTTACGGTTGCTCGCCAACTCTTAAGTCTCGACCATATTACTGGAGGTCGTGTCGGTTGGAATCTGGTAACCTCTATGACCGATTTAGAAGCTCAGAACCATAGCATGCCTGCTTTACCCGACCATTCTATCCGTTATGAAAAGGCTGACGAATTCGCTCACGTCATGAACGGTTTGTTTGAATCTTGGTCTACGGATGATTTTCAACCTAATCGTGAACAAGGTACATTGATAGATAATTCAAATATTCAACCGCTTCAACATAAAGGCAAATATTTCCAAGTGCGTGGACCGTTAACGACCCCACAAAGTCCACAAGGTAAACCCGTTGCAATGCAAGCAGGTGCTTCAAAGCAAGGCATCGCTTTAGCAACGAAATATGCCGATGCTGTTTATTCAGTATCTTGGAATATTAAACAAGCACGCCGTTACCGTGAACGCCTAGATGCTGAAATGGCTAAGACCACTGTAAATCCTAGATATATTAAAGTATTTCCCGGGTTAGTGACTTATGTCGGTCGGGCACATGAAGAAGCTTTAGAAAAGAAAGCAGAACTCGATGGATTATTGTCTGTTGAAACGGCTTTAAAACAACTTAGCTTCTTTGTCCAACAGGATTGTAGTCAGTGGGAACTCGATGAACCTGTTCCCGACTTACCACCAGTTGAAGAATTTAGTGGGCCTGTTGGTCGCTATGAAACAATACTTGAAATGATTAATGACACACAGCCTACCGTACGTGAATTATTGGGCTATTTAAATGCTGGCGGTGGCCATTTAACCCTTATTGGTACGCCAGAAGAGATTGTTGACGAAATGGAGTATTGGTTCAATGAAGGTGTGGCAGATGGTTTCAATTTAATGCCACCTTCACTTCCCCATAGTTTAGAAGACTTTGTAGAACTGATTGTGCCTGAATTACAACGTCGCGGTTTGTATCGTACAGAGTATTCAGGTCATACCCTGAGAGAACACTTGGGGTTAGATTAATTAAACAAATTATAGATATTCACTATTATCCAAATAGACATTCATTTATCCAATTCATTTATCCATATCCATATAATAGAAATTAACGTAAAGGCGAAGATGCTAACTTAGGAGCACCTTCGCCTTATTTATAAATAAGGCGAGTATCTCCCTTTGTAATTATTTTTTTAGCAAGAACTATGATAAAAAATATTAGCAATACAAAGTATTTTATCTAATGAACTTTATGTATAAGATAACTTGAGAATTTTTATTACTTTAAAAATGATAACGTTAAATTATTTGTATATACGTAGTATTGTGAGCGAGACTTCTGAGGGAGCAGTGCCAGTAGAAGACCGGGGCCCCAAATTAAAATTTGGGGTAGGCTGAGACGGCACCCTAGAAAAGCGAGCTAAACAATACGGAGTATTGGTATATACTAATATAAATAAAAAAAGTGGGCGAGTTATCGTCCCACTTTTAATATATCAATGACTAGTATTTATAAGGGTCATTGTCTTTTTTATCTTTTAATTTTTGAGTTTCATCTTGTAAGAAGTTGTTGTCACGGTGACGGTCTTGACGTTCATTAGTATTATCAAATTCATGATTGTCATCATTATATCTATCGCTACGACGGAAATGATTATCTTCATCATAACCTTGAGAACGATCAGCATCATTATAATGACGTTCTTCATTATTTGCTAAATCTCTACCTAATTCATTGTTATCACGGTGATCATGTTCGTCACTTACATCATGGCGATCTTTTTCAGATGTCCAATCTGCATTGTTCTTACGTTGGAAGTCATCATCATTAGAACGATGTAAGTCATCACGATGATTTGAATCACGATAGCCATTATTAATATCTTCACGTTCAGCGTGACGGTCATGATTATCTACATTAAGACGGTCGTCTTGATGGCGATCATCATATCTATCATTATAGTCATGGCCATCGTTATTATGACGGCGATTGTCATGGTCATTGTCATAACGATCGTTATAGTCGTTATTGCGACGATCATCGAAGTTATTGTCATGACGGTCGTCATAAGCACGGTTATGATTGTCATAATCGCGATCATTATGATTACGGTTATGGTCATCATATTTATTGTCATTTGCGTAATAGTGGTTATCGTAAGTATCTTTTTTCTTACCTTTTCTTACTAGTAACATGATACCTGCAATAATCCATAAAACAACACTAATCCAGTTTGATGCTAGAGTGATAAAGCCTGCAATAAGGATTAAAATACCTGCAATTTTTGGTGCTTTACTGATTAAAAGACCACCGATAATTGCTAAAATTAATGGAATAATCGCACCCCATGTGAAGAAGTTGATTACACCACTTAATGCGTCAAAACCTTGGTTAATATCAGTTGTAGATATTTGTTCACCTTGTTTTTGAGCTTCTCTAACCATTTGATCTCTAAAGCTGTCATTGCCTAAAAATGGTTTAGCAAGTAAAAATAGTATAGCAACTAATGCTTGTAGTACAACGCCAACCCATGTAAGAATATGTTCGATTGTGCGTTTAACTTTACGTTGATGTGTATTTCCTGATGCTGTGTACTCATTTGAGTAATTAGCCATATTTACGCCTCCTTTTTTTATTTCATACCCTACCGCTTACTAGGTTACACTTATTTTTAAAAAGTATAACTAATTTTTTATAAAAAATTTAAGAATAACTATTCACAATAAAATAATATATACGAGATGTAATCCAATACATTATGGCATAAATAATGATGACAGCGACGATCACCCCAATATAACTTGTCGCAAAAATCCCTACATTATTAATACTAAGAATGCCTAATGTATTAAAAATCATTTTTGAGGCAAAGACGACATGAATCGTTGCTACAATAATAGGTAAGATAAAAATCCACATGATTTGGTTATTAATCGTTGCTTTGATTCTCTCTTCTTCAATACCTACCTTCTGCATAATTTGATAATTTCGTCGGTCTTCGTAACCTTCCGCAATATTTTTATAGTACATCATTAAAAATGTACCCAGTAATAAAATGATAGATACCACGACACCAATAAATATTAAACAACCATTTAACTCATAAAGTGATGCGCCTGTTCCTTTTTTACTTTCAATTTGTGCTATATATTTTTTACTGAGTTGACCACTCACTTTATCGAAATGCGATGTATCTTTCGTCATAATATTAAAATGAATAAATGAACTTGTTATATCACTTACATCTTTATTATCGTTTTTATCTTTATTCATATAGTAGTTTGTAATATGTTGATAACTGGTACTATCTGGTGTCACAATCGTTAAGGACCCAGGCACAGGTAATGAATAATTATGGCCATTCAGTTGTTTGGCAGTGAACGTTTCATTCATTAGCTTCACATTATTCAACTTTTTAAATAATAAACTATCACTACTTAATCCCATCTCATTAGGCTTCAAGTGAACTTTCTCAGTATTCAGCTCATTGTAATCATGTTGCGTCATAATAATAAGAAAGGCACTTTTTAACCCCATAGAATAAAATTTATTCTCTCGTGGAAGCAATACGCCATTCGCCCTATAATCTGCCGCTATCATGCTCACCGTATTGGTTCTGAAGAAGTCTACCTTAGCATGTTTTCTAATATCCTGTTCAATATGCTTCGCCTTCTTTTGAACCTCTTTATCATTATGAATATTACCATTTAACGTCACTCTATATTGCGTCGCCATTAGTGTATCTAAACGTTGTTCTATCCCTCTATACGTCGAGACACTCATCCCTAACGTGACAATTAAAAAGGTACATAACATCGTGATACTCGCTAGACCTACCGCATTAGAATTCATTCTTGAACGTAATCCCGAGATTGTGAAAAAGTATTTCGGATTATAGTAAATTCTTGGTAACCGTTGGAGCCAATCAAGAAGTAGAATGCCTAACGACATAAATAAACAGTACGTTCCTATCATGACGAGTAAAATAGCACCAAATAAATTATAAAGTGACCGAATAATCAGTTGATCACTTAAAGCAATATGATAGCTTCCAATTAACGCGCTTAAACCAATAATAAATAATAGGTACAGTACAGGTGTCGGTAACCTTTTTTCTGTCTTTTGTCGTTGGGTAATTAATTTAATCGGACTTTGAAATAGAATCTTGATATTGTTAAGGCTAAATAGGAATAACATGACAAACGCGAGCATCAATAACGTATAGACCATCGCCTTAAGATTAAAAGGATAATCCATAAGTGACATGCCTGTTTGTTGCATTAATTTATTTAATAGCATAAAAATAAGGGCACCAAATAAGTAGCCACCCGTGATACTTAACACGGCAATGATAATATATTGATACACCATTTCTATAAACATAACGATGCGGAAGTGCTTCTTTTCCATACCTAAAATCATATTCATAGCAAGCTCTTGTTGACGCCGTTTCATCATGAAGCGGTTCGCATATAAAATAAAGATAAAACCTAGCATACACATGAAGATATTACCTATTGCGACAAACCCTGGTAATAATTGGCTACGTTCACGCACATACTCATTCATATTGAGCGATAATAGGATAAACTCCGTCCCGAACATCATGCTTAACGCTAGGATGAAAGGCAGAATAACATGGCGTTGCATTTTGAAGTTTTGTAGAATCATCTTCCCTAACATGCGTAACGTCATCTTAGTTCCCTCTTTCATTCAAGATAGCTAAACTGTCGGCAATTCGCTTTTGGAAATCTTGTCGTGCCTCTTCTCCACGATAAATTTCATGATACAACCGACCATCTTTAATAAATAACACCCGCTTCGCATAAGAAGCATCTACTGTTGAATGTGTCACCATTAGAATTGTTTGGTTATTCCTATTAAGTTCTCGGAAAAGGGTCATAATATTCTTCGACGTCTTAGAATCAAGCGCACCAGTCGGCTCATCAGCAAGGAGAATATCTGGTTCATTAATCAGCGCCCGACCAATAGCAATTCGTTGTTGTTCCCCACCAGAAATTTGGTAAGGATACTTATGTAATAAATCCTGAATATGAAGTTCCTCACTCAGTTTCGCTATACGCGCTTCCATCACCTTATGTGAACGATTGGCTAAGACAAGCGGCATCAACATATTGTCTTTATTCGTCATTGTAGGTAAGACATTGAAATCCTGAAAGACAAAGCCTAGATTATCACGTCGGAAATGAGCCACTTGCTTATTACGTAAATCACGCACATCTTGTTGATTAATAATAATCCTGCCCTCTGTCGCTTTATCAAATGTAGCAATTAAGTTAAGTAAGGTAGACTTCCCCGAACCCGACTCGCCCATGATAGCTACAAATTCGCCTTTATGTATGTTAAATGAGATACCATTTAGCGCAGTCGTCGCATTTAATCTTCTGCCAAAGACCTTTTTCACATTTTTCACGTCTAACAACATCACTTTGTTTCTCCTCTTCTTTGAAAATGAACTTCACCATTCGACTCTACTGTTAAGTGTTAATTCTATAATAAAACAAAAAAGCGCCAACAACATTGATATTTTCTTACAAATGTTGTTGGCTAACTTACAATATTGAAAGTTTATGTTGTTTGTGGAAAATGAACGCAAAAGCGCGTACCTTTACCTAGTTCGGATTGTACGTCTACTTTATGATGTAAATGACGGGAAATATGTTTCACGATAAAGAGACCAATACCACTGGATTTATCATTCAAACGACCATTGTACCCTGAATAGCCTTTATCAAAGATTTTAGGAAGGTCGGCTTGACTGATACCTACACCGTTATCACGAATCGATAAGATGTTAGTGTCACTATCAAAGGTAATCCAAATATCTTTGCCTCGCGCATATTTCAACGCATTATTGAGAAGCTGTTCAATCATAATCGAACACCATTGCACGTCTGTAAGAACTTCCGCTTCATAACGGTCATAATGGATTTTAGTTTTTTGGTCGATAAATTGAATCGAATATTTCATAATTAACGGACGGATAAGTTCATTAATCGTTACTTTTGAAAAGGACATATCCGTTTCTTGATTCATCAATTTTAAATAACTTAGGGCTAAACTCGTATAATTATCAATTTGGATAATCTCTTGCCGTACCCGGTTCACAACATTATCTTCATTGCGCTCTAACAATAGCTTCGAAGCGGTAATCGGTGTCTTAATTTGATGTACCCATGTTAAGAAATAATTCTCTACATTAGCTTGATAATCAGTTTGCGCACTTTTCACACGTTGTAACTCTTGTTCTAGTTCGAGCTTCGTTTCTTTTAAATTCTCTTGTTCCTTAAAACCACTTAATTTTACAAGCCAGTAAATGACCATGACAAATACAATAATCGAAGTGCCTAAGAAAAACGCGCCAAACGGTAAATCAAATAAGAAAAATATAAGGCCAAATAGCAATAAAGTGATAGCGACAATACTCAATTCATTAATAATTGATTTAATAAATGCTCTTAACATCACGCTTACACCTTATATCCGACATTCTTCTTCGTTTCAATCAAATCTTTCACACCTATGGATTGTAATTTCTTACGCAAACGCGTCATATTTACCGCTAATGTATTGTCATCTATGAAATTCTCCGACTCCCAACACTTTTCAATCAACGCCGTACGACTAACATACTTGCCTTCATTACGGAAAAGCATTTGTAGAATCTGTAATTCTGTAAAAGATAGTTGAACAGATTCATTATTATGATATAGCGTTGCTTTGTCCACGACGAGTTGACAACCTTGTACAGTGAGTTCATTATGAGAGACCGCTAAATCATAGGTTCTACGTAAGAGCGCTTGAATCTTAGCCACCGTTAAAGATAAATTGAATGGCTTCTCGATAAAATCATCGCCACCCATTTGAATCGCCATGATTTGATCCATATTATCTGTACGTGAACTGATAAAGATAATTGGCACATTAGATTCCTTACGAATCTCTTGGCACCAATGATAACCATTAAATGTTGGTAAATTAATATCTAGCAAGACCAGTTGTGGTTGATGGACCTTGAAATACTCAAGAATATTATCAAATTGTTTCGCCACAATGACGTCATAGTTCCATTGGGACAACTCGTTTTCTAGACTTTCCGCTATGACAAAGTCATCTTCCACAATCAATACTTTCATAAGTTTCACCCTTTATTATTCTTTATGTTCATCTGTGTAGTCAGGATTAGACAGTTTATTTTTCTCTTTTTCAAATTCGTCTTCTTTATCACGTGTTTTAGCTTTACGTTTTCTTTCTTCCATAATTGATAATGCTATAAATCCAATGATGAGTAATGGCGATAACATAATAAATATCATTGGTAGACACCTCTACTTTTCTATATAGTGCTTACAGTTAATTCAATTTCTATTTTACAACTTTTAATGAAAAATGAACACGTTTACTCTACTGTGTTATTCAATAAAGCTCACGCTACGTTTTATTGTACAAAACGATATTTTTCCTATTTAGAAAAAAATAAAAATAGAATTAATTCTTGCAGTTAATAATTGTTTACAATAGCTTTACTTAAAAATAACTTTATACTAACTTTAAATCAAATTAAGTTCTTTAATATTAAAGATGTAGTACAAGATGATATACATATTAGGGGGCTTTATAACAATGCGTTTCATTAACAAATTTGGTAAAACTACAGTGGCAAGTACAATCTTAGCTGCATCAGTATTAGGAACTACTCAACTTTCATTTGCATCTAGTCCAGGTGAAGGAAATCAAGGCCAACAAGGTCAAGATGGCGACTACATGGCAATTGGTAACACTGAAAATCCTAAAAACGTTATCTTCATGGTTGGTGACGGGATGGGACCTTCTTATAACTCAGCTTACCGTTACTATGCAGATGATCCAAATACTAAAGAACTAGACCAAACTGCTTTTGATAAGTATTTAAAAGGTACCAATCGTACGAATCCAAATGATCCTAAAGAAAATGTAACCGACTCAGCAGCAGGTGGTACTGCTTTTGCGACAGGTCAAAAAACATATAATGGCGCGATTTCAGTTGATAATGATAAAAAACCACTGAAATCTGTATTAGAACAAGCTAAAGAAAATGGAAAATCTACTGGCTTAGTCACTACTGCTGAAGTAACAGATGCAACACCGGCCGTATACGCTGCCCATGTAGATGACCGTGATAAGAAAGATGAAATTGCACAACAATTTTACAATGATAAAATTAACGGCCAACATAAAGTTGACGTTATTTTAGGTGGCGGTTCTAAATATTTCGGTAAAGAAAATGGTAACTTAAAGAAAAAATTCCAACAAGACGGCTATGATTATGTGACAAATAAAACAGATTTAGCCAACTCTCAAAGCGATCAAGTATTAGGATTATTTTCAGAGGAAAATATGCCATTACAACTAGATGCGCCGAAAAAGAATCCATTATTAGTTGATATGGAAAACAGTGCATTATCTAAATTAGAGAAAAACGATAAAGGCTTCTTCTTAATGGTAGAAGGTGCTTCAATCGATAAAGCCGGACATCCTAACGATATTACTGGTGTTATGTCGGAAATGGGTGGCTTTGACAAAGCATTCCAAAATGCGATTGACTACACTGATACACATAAAGATACATTAGTTGTAGCGACTGCCGACCATTCTACTGGTGGCTTATCTATCGCTAAAGGTAAAGACTACGTCTGGAATCCAGAAGCGATTCACAAAATGAAACATACTGGTTCTTACATGACAGAACAAATTGCAGATGGCAAAGACCCTGAAAAAGTAATTAGCAAAGGTTATGGCATCGAATTCCCTAACGACCAATTAGACAAAGTTAAAGATGCAGCTAAAGAACTTAAAGACGTTAAGTCGAAAGCTAAAAATGAAGACGACCCTAAAATCGCCGAAGCAACAACAAAATTACAAGATGCTATTCAAAAACCAATCAATGATGAATCACATACAGGTTGGACAACTTACGGTCATACTGGTGAAGACGTGAACACTTACGCTCACGGCCCAGGCGAAGATAAATTCTTAGGTAACAACGATAATACTGATAGCGCGAAAAACATCTTCGACTTCTTCGCAAACGATGTTAGCATGAATCAAAGTCAACAATAAACTAGCATTTGTAAAGCGCCCTCCTCGGAGGACGCTTTTCTTTTATCAATACTTCCTTTATACTTTTTCTTCAAATAGTTTAAACGAAATATAATCTCTATTCTAATATTATTAATATACTAAAAGCACTTTATCGTCGGTTGCGATAAAGTGCTTTTTTTATTAATTAAGTTCTAAATTATCTTTTAATTTCTTTTTAATATCTTTCAAACTATTGTCATCAGGATAGAAATAATATAGATTATCGTCACCCAAGGCGTTTTGGCCATCAATTGTTAGACGTTCTACATTGTCTTGAGCTTTATCGTAATCTGATCTGAAACGATTTAACTGAACAAAGCTTAAATCAGTTTTCAAGTTATTTTGTGCAGCTTTGAAGATACCGTTTAACTTAGTAACTGAATTCATTGAAAAGGCTTCTCTAGCAACTGCAGTGATGACTTGTTGCTGACGCAATTGACGACCCTCGTCTCCACCTGCGCCATTTTCTTTACGACTACGCATATACGTTAATGCTTGATCGCCATCCATGTGATATTTTTTACCTTGTTCAAAATTGTAACCATGGAAAGTAAATGTTGCGTTACTTGTAATATCAACTCCGCCTAATTCATCTACAACAGTTTTAACGCCATCCATATTTATCGCTATGTAATGATCCACAGGCACGTCCATTAATTCTTCTAGAGAATTAACAGCCATTTTAGGACCGCCATAAGCATACGCATGATTGATTTTCTCAGTTGTTCCATGACCAACAATTTTAGCTCGTGTATCACGAGGCACACTAACCATTACTGTTTTTTTGTCTTCAGGATTAATTGACATTAATACAATTGAATCACTACGTTGTCCTAAATTTTCTTGTTGTCTTTCAGCATCATCATCTACACCATAAAGTACTACCGTCATAGGGTCGCCTTCTTTAGCCGGCTTATCTCTTAATTGCGAGTGTTCTCTATCTAAAGGAGAGTTTATGGAATTACTCAATGAATGAAGTTTTGCAAATACAAAAATACCAATAGCAATAATAAGAACTATGATAAAAATTAATATAGCAACTATGACTTTAAAAGTAGTTGATCTTTTTTTCTTCATTTATACTCACTCATTTTTTATAGACTTTTAATAATTTCAATCACTCGTGATTGTTGTTCATCAGTCATATCTGATCCTGATGGTAAACATACGCCGTGATCAAATAAGTATGCACCATTATCATTTCCCTCGGTAATGTAATCATATTTCTCAAAGAAAGGTTGTAAATGCATAGGTTTCCATACTGGGCGTGCTTCGATATTATTTTCTTGTAACTTTTCAATTAAATCTAAAGCAGTAAAGCCTGTTTTATTTTCATCGATTGTTAAAGCAGTTAACCAACGATTTGATTTTGAATCTGGTAATTCAAGTTGGAAATCAAAGCCCTCAACGTTTCCAAATTCTTGTTCATATCTTTCGAAGATTTCTCTACGACGTGCAATACGTTGGTCTAATACTTTCATTTGGCCTCTACCAATACCAGCAGATATGTTACTCAAACGATAGTTAAATCCTAATTCACTATGTTGATAATGAATTGCTTTGTCTCTTGCTTGTGTTGATAAGAATAATGCGTGAGCAATATGTTCTTCATCATTTGAAATAAGCATTCCACCACCACTAGTAGTAATAATCTTATTACCGTTAAATGAGAAGATACCAAAATTGCCGAATGTACCACTTTTTTGACCTTTATATTCAGCGCCAAGTGACTCGGCAGCGTCTTCAATTAAAATTGAACCATATTGCTCACAGATTTCTTTAATTTCATCCATTCTAGCAGATTGACCATATAAATTAACAGCAACCACTGCCTTAGGTGTAATACCTTTTTCAGCATATTGTTCAAATGCTTTACGCAATGCATTTGGTGACATATTCCATGATTCTATTTCAGAATCGATAAATACTGGTTTTGCACCTTGATAAATAATAGGATTAGCTGAAGCGCTAAATGTTAATGAACTACAAAATACAATGTCATCTTGTTGAACTCCACTTTCAATTAGGGCTAAATGAATAGCAGAAGTACCACTTCCCACAGCCAATGCTGCATTTACTCCTACATAACTTTTAACACTATTTTCGAATTCTGTAACGTTTTCACCTAATGGTGCGATCCAGTTTTTATCGAAGGCATCATGTATGTAATCTAATTCTGTACCACCCATATGAGGTCTAGATAAGAAAATTCTTTCTTCTTCCACTTCAATTCACTCCTTAATTTTTGCTGGGGTTCCAATGACTGTTGATTCTGATTTAACATTTTTTATTACTGTCGCACCAGCACCTACAATACATTTATTACCAATTTCAACTAATGGTAGTACTGCCGCATTAATTGCTACATGAGATTCATCACCAACTCTAACGCCCCCTGCTAATGCAGCGTTAGGAGATATATGAACATAATCACCAATTTGATTATCATGTTCTACAATAGCGCCAGTATTAATTATGGCATGCATACCTACTATAGTTTCTGCATTGATTACAGCATTAGGCATGACTACCGTACCATAATTAATCTTAGCACTAGGACTGATAATAGCTGATGGATGAATTAGTGTAGCATATTTTTCAAGCTTAATATCTAATTCATTAAACAACTTATTACGAACATGATTATTTCCAATTGCAATTATAAAGAAATAATCATGTTTATAATTGTTAACCGCTTCTAAGTTATCATAAAAAATACCGTTTTCAATGTAATATTCATCTATAGCATTATCGAGGTAACCTGCAACATGATATTGTTGGGACGCCTCAATGATATCTCTAATAACTTTTGAGTGACCACCCTTACCAATAAGTATTATAGGTTGACTCATGCTTCGTTCCCCTTAAACTTCTCAGCAGTTACATGGTTAGGCGCATTAACATCTTTTCGTTGTAAAATATTAATGAACGTTTTGTATATAATATACATGTCTAATTTAAATGACTGATTCTCTGCGTACCAAACATCTAATTTAAATTTTTCATCCCAAGTAATAGCATTACGACCATTTACTTGTGCCCAACCAGTAATACCAGGTTTTACATTATGACGCTTTTTTTGTTCTTCATTATATAAAGGTAAATATTCCATTAATAGCGGTCTTGGACCAACTAAACTTATGTCGCCTTTTAACACGTTTATGAGTTGTGGTAATTCATCAATACTAGATTTTCTAATAAAAGTTCCAACTGACGTCATCCGTTGTTCATCCGGTAACAATTCACCTTTTTCGTCTCGTTTATCAGACATTGTACGGAATTTATAAATTTCAAATGGTTCTCCGTATTGTCCCGGACGCGTTTGTCTAAAGAGAACAGGTTTACCTAGTTTCTTCGCAATCACTATAGCTGCCGTTAAAGTAATCGGCGCTGACACAACTAAACCTGTAGCACTGACAGCTATATCAAATATACGTTTTAACATTCTATTTCCCTCCTTATTAAATAATTTTAAACAGGAAGATTGTTTTTATATATCGTTTCTAAATGTTTCCAAACTACTTCATTTCTGAATTTTTGTTCTACATTTTTTCTTCCATTCTTACCCAATTTTTCTTTCATATTAGGATTATCAATTAAATAGCCTACTTTAGCAGCTATTTGTTTATAGTCATCTTTTTCGACTAAGTATCCAGTTACACCATCGACAAGTGTATCCTTAGCTCCAGTTACGTTATTAACTATAACTGGCACTTCAACAGCTTGGGCTTCAATACTGACATTACCAAACCCTTCACGATGTGTAGGAAAGACAAGTACATCCATATGATTATAGTAATTCACTGTATTAGCAACATGACCTGCCATAATAATATCTGGATTACTTTGTAAATATTCAAAATCCTCTTGGCTAATTGAATCATCTTTTTCGATAGGACCCACAATAAGCAATTTCACATTGCTATGTTGTTTTTGAATTATTTTAAACGCTTCAACCACTTCATGGATACCTTTATCTTTTACAATTCGTCCGACATAGCCAATAACAAATTGATCTTTTAATATTCCACTTAAATCGTCGGGGATATCATTAAATTCTTTTTTGAATTTTTCCAGATTAATACCGTTTGAGCTACCATATCCTAATACTTTGATGTTACCTTTTTTCTCTAGACCCAATTCAACAATTTTATCTTTTAAGCTATCTGAAATTGCAATTATATCAGTTGCACAAAACATCGCTAATTTCTCCATAGCATATAGAATTTTATATTTTAATCCCGTTACTGTTTCTAACCTTAAACCACGTACCGTATATATACGAACAGGTCTACGCGTGATAAAAGCGGCCAAGGTTCCAACAAGGCCTGCTTTAGGTGTACCAGAATTAACAATATAAGGTTTTTCTTTTTGAAATAATTTAATCATTTTTAACAATGATTTCAAATCATTTTTTAAAGAAATTTCTCTTTCCATGTTAATTGCATGAGTAATATCAGGAGAATAGTTTTTTTGTTCCGGTCCCTCAGAAGATACAATATGAACGTCTAAGCCTTTATCTCTTAAATATTCAACTTGCCCTTTCATTAAGGTAATACTTTTAGAGACCGTTACTAATTGAAATATTTTTTTGTTAGCCAATACGATCACCCTTATTTATATGGAGAGTAAGTTTATAATCTCCATAAACCTTTATTTCCGATTTCGTCATCGCTAATAATACCTTTAATATCAAGAACCATGCCATTATCTTTAACAAGACTTAAATACTCTTGTTTATTATCAACATAGTCAGTATGTGCTACTGCAAATACAACTGCATCTGCTGTTGGTAAATCTTTTTTATCTTCTAAGTTAATACCATAGAATTTTTGTGCTTCTTCTTTATCAGCTTCAACATCACTTACATGAACATCTAAACCATAATCTTTTAATTCTTCGATAATATGAATAACTTTTGTATTTCTTAAGTCAGGGCAATTTTCTTTGAAAGTTAAACCTAATACATTTACTGTAGCGCCTTGAACTTCTAATCCTTGTTTTAATAAACCTTTAATTACGTTAGAAGCAATATATTTAGCCATATTATCATTAATGCGACGACCAGCTAAGATTACTTCTGGATGGTGTCCTACTTCTTGCGCTTTATGAGTTAGATAGTATGGATCTACACCGATACAATGTCCTCCAACTAGACCAGGTTTAAAGTTTAAGAAATTCCATTTAGTACCTGATGCACGTAACACTTCATTAGTGTCGATATCTAATTTATCAAAAATAAGCGCTAGTTCATTCATTAACGCAATATTCACGTCACGTTGTGTATTTTCGATAACTTTTGCTGCTTCGGCCACTTTAATTGATGATGCTTTATGAACGCCTACAGTCACTACTGAACCATATACATCGGCAACAACTTCTAATACTTCAGGAGTTTGACCAGATACTACTTTAGTGATTGTTTCAAATGTATGCACTTTATCACCTGGATTAATTCTTTCAGGAGAGTAACCAACAAAGAAGTCTTTACCACAAGTTAAGCCAGATTCTTTTTCTAATACTGGCACACAATCTTCTTCTGTTGCTCCAGGGTAAACTGTTGATTCATAAACTACAATCGTATCAGGAGTCAATACTTTACCCACTGTTTCACTCGCTTTAACTAATGGTGTTAAATCTGGTTTGTTATTTTTATCGATAGGAGTCGGAACAGCTACGATAATAAAATCAGCTTTTTTCAAATCTTCAGCGTTAGATGTAAATTTAATGTTTGTAGCTTTCAAGTCTTCTGAAGTAACTTCGTTTGTTCTATCATGATTATCTTTTAATTCTTTTATTCTGTTTTCATTAATATCGAAGCCAATTACTTCGTGCTTTCTGCCAAATGTCACCGCTACGGGTAAACCTACATATCCTAATCCAACTACTGCTATATTTCTATCCATAATTAAATCTCCCTTTATTTATAATATTCTAGATACCAATCAATAAATTTATTTACGCCATCTTGAATAGACGTTTCTGGTTTAAAATCGATATTTTTAAATAAATCATCCACATTGGCATAAGTTTCAGGTACATCTCCCGGTTGTAAATCCATATAATTTTTCTTAGCTGTTTTACCAAGTTTGTTCTCAATAGCTTCTACAAATTCCATTAAACGAACCGGATTGTTATTTCCGATATTATAGATTTTATATGGAGCATATGATGAACTTGGATCTGGGTTAGCACCAGACCATTCAGGATTTGGTTGAGCCGGTTTTTTCACTAAGCGACTAATTGCTTCTACAATGTCATCAACGTAAGTAAAGTCACGCATCATCTTACCGTGGTTATAAACATCAATTGTTTCATCATTTACAACTGCTTTAGTAAATTTAAATAAAGCCATATCCGGTCTACCCCATGGCCCATAAACTGTGAAGAAACGTAAACCAGTTGTCGGTAAGTTATATAGATGACTATAAGTATGTGCCATTAACTCATTTGATTTTTTAGTAGCGGCATAGAGACTTAATGGGTGGTCTATATTATCTGATGTTTTAAAAGGTTTATTTGTATTCGCACCATATACAGAACTTGATGAAGCGTAAATTAAATGTTCAACATTATGATGACGGCAACCTTCTAAAATATTCATAAATCCAACAATATTTGAATCAATATAAGCTCTTGGATTTTCAATACTATATCTAACGCCGGCTTGTGCTGCTAAATTAATAACTACTTCTGGCTTTTCATCTTCAAAGATTTGGTTTACTTTTTCATAATCCTCTAAATCATTTTTATAAAAAGTGAAATTTTCTTTTCCGATAGATTTTAATCTGTCTTCTTTTAATTGAACTGAATAATAGTCATTGAGATTATCAATACCTACTATTTCATAGCCTTGACTGATTAATTTTTTCGCTAATGTTGAGCCGATAAAACCTGCAGCTCCAGTAATCAAAACTTTCATCATTCATTTACCTCCCTGATTTTTTTAATTGGAACACCTACATACAGACTATTCGGTTCTGTATCCTTATTTACAACCGCACCTGCTCCAATAATGCAACGAGTTTTAATTGTATTGCCTCCAAGCACTCTTACACCTGCTGCAATCCAAACATCGTCCTCTATACAAATTCTTTTCGATTGTATCCTGTTGTACTTAATAGGTTTATCTTTGTTTTCCCAAGTGTGTTCAGAGGAAATTAAAGTACAATGATTAGCTATCGAAACATTGTTCCCTATATCTATTCCCCCATGTGCATCTATATAACAATAAGAATGTAGACTTACATTATTTCCTAACACTAAATTTTGTACATTTTTCAAAACTACATATTTTCCAATATGGGTATTTGCCCCAACACTTTTCGCGTATTTATTTAAATAAAGTCTTCTATACACAATTGCTGCTAAAGAATCATTTATTAACGAGATGTCCCATATCAGATTACATATTGGTTTCGGTAAAAATTTGTATGGAATTTGCAACAATTTAAAGCACTTTTGTGACAATAGACTAGTCAATTAATCCTCTCCTCTTGAACTTTATTTTGTAATAATAATAAAGTACTAATGCGAATGGCGTTAATGCTAGAGAAGTGGCAAATTTTTCAGTATCTTTAAATTTGTACTTCAAGTTTAGTCCAGTATCTATCCATGATATATCATATAACAAATAATTAATTAGTTTATCTTTAAGAGTGGGTAATTGATTATGTGCTAACTTTCGATATTCACAATAGTTTTCTGCAGATTTAAAATAATTAGTTTTAACTTTACTGCTTATACCATCAGTTTGATATTCCACATATTTAGTATTGATATTAGCTAAATAACAATCATATAGTTCACTGAATTCGAACCATTGATATGAAGGTGGCATATGTCTTGATTTCCCATATTGAGGGAAAGTCATATTTCTAATTATATTCGTTGCAAAGACATAACATTTATCATGTCGAACTTTATATTTATATCGCAAGTCTACCCAGTTTACTTTTTCAATTTCGGGTAGCTTTTCACCAACCACTTTGCCATCTTCATAAGTATCCAAAGTAATTAGTGCTTTCATATCTTTGTTTTCTCTAAATTTTGTATTAAAAACTTCTACAGCATTAGGATAAAACCAATCATCGCTATCTAATACTACGAAAATATCCCCTTTAGCTGCTTTCAAGCCAACATTAGAGGCAATATGTTTACCTCCATTACTCTGTTTAATATAACGAATAGAAAATTTATCAGTTTTAAAACTTTTAACTAGTTGAGGGGTGTCATCAGTCGAACCGTCGTCAACTATCAACCATTCAAAGTCATGATCAGTTTGTTTTAATAATGAATCATATAATCTAGGAAGAGTATGTGCTCTATTAAATGTAGGAGTAAAGATAGTTAGCATAATATTAACCCCCTATAAATTTTATCGTTTCTATGAACTCTTTACCTTTATCGCTAGGTTCAACATTTAGTTTTTCTATGTTAGTTTTAATAGTTTGATAAGTAGTTTTATTTTCATAAAGTTCTTCAATTTTTCGAGCGATTTCATAGCCGTCCATATTGACGATAAATCCATTTTCATTGTTAGTTATTTGTTCGTATACTGTTTCAAAGTTAGTAGCTACTACAGGAATGTTATAATACAACGCTTCATCTACTGTATTAGATTTACCTTCAAATCTAGAAGGATGTACTAATACGTCCATTTTTTTCACTATACTTCCAGTATTAAATTTGAATCCTACTGGTATTACGAGATTTTCTAATTTGTTATTTGAAATTTCATCTTGCAGCCATTGTGCTAATTTTCCAGCACCTACCACGTACCATTTGATATTTAAATCTTTAGATTTTAAAATTTTTGCTGCTTCAATTAATAAATCCAGTCCTTTGCCATTATCTAAACGACAAATCGTACATAAATTAAAGCTATTTGGTTGTATATCAATTTTTTCACTTTCGATATTTTCATACAATTTAATAGGTAAGCTATTATAGAAAGTGACTGGTCTAATTTGAAAAATATCTTCAAAAATTTCAGAACACATTTTTGATACGGAAAGCATTCCGTCCATTTTATCGAAATACTTTTTATCAATTTCATGGTCTCTTTTTAACACTCGATAATCTGTTCTAATCCAACCAATTTTGTGATCTGCATTAATATAATCTTCAATGAAATAGACAGAATGGCCACCTGAAACGCCGATTGCATAATCGTAGCGCTTTTTCATTTGTAGGTCTTTCCACTTATTTTCAACCCAAAACTGTTGTTTTGCTTTTGTAGTATCATGCATTTTTAGTTTACTTTTCAAAGTAAAAACTAGTGCGTTCATACCTAACTTAGGGCTTTTAAAATTTTTCAAAATACTTGATAAGAGATTTTTTCTATTAAGCATTAAGACTGAAAATTTCGAACTAACTTTTTTTACATTAACATAGTCAGGTAAATATTTTGTTAAGCTATCTTCTTGGTTAAGTATCATCAAATCGATTTCATGATCTGTATCTTTAAGTTCATAAAAAAGGTTTAATAAACTCTTTTGGGGTCCGCCAAAGTTAAAATTGTTAACTACAAATAATAATTTCATATTAAACTCCTTAGCACCTATAAATTATTAACTTGATTGAGTTAATTTTTTATCTTTCCTAATGTCTTTTATTACGTACCAAACCCAGTACCAATTATTATGAACTAATTGAACTATTAATAATGGCAAGAGTAAATAAATCAACTTATTATCAATAAATTGCAATAACACTAACTGTATTACGACAGTTATTATTGCTGATGTTAAAAACGATTTATGATGTGGAATTAAATTTTTAGTTGCTAAAAAATTAGTGAACAACGTTTGATTGTTATATAAAAATCGATAGATAATAATAATTAGCATTGGCACTAAATTTAACAATGTGTAATCCGCGCCTATAATATCTAGCACCCAATTACCTAACAGAATAAATAAGGCAAAGGCTATAAAGTTAAACGCCCAGCTTGTTACCAATGCTTTTCTAAATAATTTTATTAAATCGTCATATTTGTTTTTTACACGTAGATAGTTAAATTTAGCTAAATAAGTGTTGTAATACGAATTAGACAACATAATTATCAAGGTTACAATTTGATTTATAAAACCAAATTGTCCAGATACTTTTAACGATAAAAAGTAAGAACTCAATATGATTGGAAAATTAATAATCAAATAATTAGAGATAGAAATTGAACCTGTTCTTAAAGTATTAGGTAATAAAGCATTAAATATTTCCCTATCATATTTAACTTTCAATTTACCTTTAGTTTCTTGCGTTTCAGGCGAATATTTATAATAAGCCAGTGATTGTAAAACTCGGTTCACCACTACAGAAATAAAGTAAGCAACTGAAACGCCTATTAATCCTAACCCAAGCATTAGAAACACTATTGATAAAATTAGTTGTGTCCCTTTGGTAACAACTAATATTTGGTTATATGTTTTAATTGCCCCTATACCTTTTAGTACCGAATTCCAATAAGAGAAACTAATATTCAGAACAATCGATACCATGTAAAACAACCAAGAAATAAGCATGGTCTTCATACTTATTTCTCCGTCGCTAATACTTACCATGTACCAAGTCCCTATTGTGATAAAAAGAGCAAATATAATCGTACCCATAGACGTATAAATAAACTTGACCGCTGAAATCACTTTTATAAAATACGGAATATTAATTTTTGAATTTTTCTCGTCTACAGTTTCGAAACCAACACTTTTAACACTTTGAGCCCCAGACCATAAATAACTAACATTCCTAGTTATAATCGTTTGAAAACCAAAGTCAATTAACATTGCTAAGCCATATAGTGATGTAAATGTGTACCATACGCCAAGCTCAGCTGAGTTTAAGTATCTTAAAATGACAGGTAATAAAATAACATTTATTCCTTGCACCATTAATAAACTTATATATCCCCAAAGTACATCTTTTTTTCCTATATTCATTCTGTTCTCCTTCTAACTACAATCCTTTTGTTTAAAATCGCAATCACAAATAATACCAAGAAGAAATTCGTGAAGAATGAAAGTAAGATTGTGGCATTGGACATAAAGAATAGTGAAAATTTCAGACATAAATAAGCGTATACATATAAAGTAAAAACTGAATTGCTATGTTGGATATTCTTATCCAATAGCATGACCACAAATAATACGATTACAGAGAAAATCGGTGCTAAAATAGCTCCAAAGTATAAGTAACCTTGTCCTAATAAAGGAAGAATTTGGTCACTAACTCCTACTCTTTTATAAAACATGTCATTAAACGCAATTAAAGCACTTTGAAAATTTCTAAAGAATGAGTTTACAAAGATAACCGAGTGGGTTAAGTCTCCAAAAATTGCATTTAAACGAAACGGTTCATATATATATGAAGTTTCAATAGAATGTCCTATATTTATTAAACCTGAAAAATATATTTGAACATCTGTATTAAAGTTCTCTAAAGCTCCAGCTGAGTGATACAATCCTCTAGCTGTAACAATATTAGTATTTTGTTTTAAAAGAGTAGAGATTCCAATTACTAATAAACTTAAAATAACAGACATAGCAATAATCAATTTTCTATAATTCTTGTATAAAATAAATACTGTAAATAACCCTGTGATTAACGGAATAATAATACTTGATCTACTTGTCCCCACGATAAATGAAGCAGAAATCATTATCACAACTAAAGACAGTAGTAAATATAAAATATTGGGTTTTCTCTCATAATATCTATAAATAATATTCAATAAACCGACCGTTAACACTATTTGTGCTAATTGTACAAATAAAGCTACTAAAGTTACGTCGGCTAAGGCATCATCATTTAATTGGGAAGCAGACCAAATAAATGAATATCTCCCTATAGATGACGGATCTAAAGCTACTAGTAGAATCACTACTATAACGAACATCCAACCGAATAAATTAGGTCTAGCTTTAACGTTATAAAATTCAACCTTGTTTGTATAAAAATACTTATGGAATATCGCAAATATTACGAATAAAACTATCATTTCATAAATCATTAAACCGACAGCTCGACTTTGAATTGAAATTGATACTGTGGCTCCAATTTGGATATTTGAACCATAAAAAGCCATTAATAAGGGTGAAATAACGTATCTCAAAAGCATAGTGAAGTTAATCACTGTTATCCCTAAATTATTAAACATGTATCTACTAAAAGATGGGAAAATTAAAAATAATATTAAAAATACTAAAGGTATAAGTACTAAATTATTAGGAATATAGGCTGGACTAATTAAAGTCGCCAGTATACCTATAATTGATAAAGCTATAACTACGATTCTATATAAATTAACCATTATTAATACTTCCTATTCGCTAAATCAATTAGCGTTTCTTTAATTTCATTGTTGTGAGTGTTTAAATAGCGAATAACTTCTTCTAATTCTTCTCTAGGTGGTGTCATAGTTTTGCCTCTATAAATCTTTTCATATACCTGTTCTGAATGTATTTCATTTTCATTTAATAATTCTTCATATAATTTTTCACCTGGGCGAATACCTGAAAATTGAATACCAATTTCTTCTTCCGATTTACCACTTAATCTAATTAGATTACGAGCTAAATCCACAATTTTAACTGGCTCACCCATATCTAGTACAAACACTTCTCCACCTTGAGCTAAAGCACCCGCTTGTAGTACTAATCTTGAGGCTTCGGGTATAGTCATAAAGTATCTCGTCATATCTGGATGTGTAACCGTCACAGGACCCCCAGCCTCAATTTGTTTTTTAAATAATGGAATAACTGAGCCACGTGATCCTAATACGTTACCAAATCGAACAGCTACAAAATCTGTATGTCCTTTTTTTTCATTAAGATTTTGAATAATCATTTCAGCCATTCGTTTTGAAGCTCCCATTACATTAGGAGGATTTACGGCTTTGTCAGTTGAAACCATTACAAACTTTCTAACTTGTGCTTTTTTAGCAGCGACTGCTGTATTACGAGTACCTAACACGTTATTTCTAAATGCTTCTGTTGGATTATATTCCATCAGCGGAACATGTTTATGGGCCGCTGCATGATAAACAGCATATGGTTTATAAGTTTCCATAACTTCTTCCATACGTTCAACATTTTGAACATCGGCAATAATAGGTACTATCTCAATTTTTTCTTTATACATATTACTTAATTCTTGATGAATTAAATAAATACTATTTTCTCCGTGACCCAATAAAATAATTCTCTCTGGTTGGAATTTGCAAACTTGTCTGCATATTTCTGAACCAATTGAACCACCAGCACCAGTGACCAAAATTGTTTTGTGGGTTAATTCTTTAGAGATCATTGCCATATCTAACTCTACTGGTTCTCTACCAAGTAAGTCTTCAACTTCAACTCTTTTAAGTTGGTTAACTTCTAATTCTCCAGCTAATACTTGTTCAATATTTGGCATTTTAAATAATTCAATACCTGTACTATTACAAATATCATTAATTTCTTTTAAACGATCTGGCTTTAATGTTGGAATAGCAATTATAATTCGTTTAATTCTGTATTTATTAACTAATGTAGGGATGTCTTCAATCTTACCTTGAACTTTAACCCCTTCAGCAATAGTTAACTTGCGTTTTTGTGGATCATCATCAACAGCTAATAATGGTTCTAATCCCATTTCAGGACTTCTTAACATTTGGCGTACTAATAATGAACCACCACGCCCTGCACCAACAATAAGTGTCGGTTTTTTCTTTTGTTTTTTACCTACTACAAAGCCACGCGCAACTCTCCACGAAATACGCGAACCACCAATTAAGATTAAATGCATCATCCATGTAATTAGATATAGTCTAAAGAATGGTGGATGCCCTGTGAATAATGGTATTAAAACAACAGTTGCTAATATTGAACAAGTTACAGATTCAACTATAAGTAATAGTTCATTAACACTGGCATACTCCCATGCACGATGGTAAAGATTGAATATATATGCGAAAACATGATGAGAGATTAATAGAATTATTGATGTTAAAATTAAAAGTCTGTGTGAATAACCTTCAAAATACGGTTCTAAAATGTTGTAACAAATAAAGACTGAGAATGCTACAATCAATGAATCGAGTATAATTAGTATAAGTAAACGTCCTCTTGCACTTAACTTATCCACTTCTCTCCCCCTAACTTACTTCATAAATTTAAAATAAACCAAATAGTTTCTTTTGGTTATATGATTGAGATGGTTGCTTTTTCTTTATTTCTTCATTTTTTATAATAACTTGCGCGTTATTAATCATTTCTTTAATTTTTCCTTCATAATCTTTAAGCTTTTTCTCTTTGAATAAGCTATCCATAAAGAAGGGGCGGTTGGTCTCATGATGTGCGTCAGAAGCAATAAAGTGTGCTAAGTTATTGTCCATCATTTGAAGCGAAATTTTTTGAATCTTTTTACCATGTTTACCTAGTAGTGATGCTGAAGTCAATTGACTAAGTGCACCTTCATTTACAAGTTCAAATAATACATCTAGGTTTTGGCTTATCTCTTTATTTCTCTCAGGATGTGCAATTATTGGAACATAACCTTTAGATTGTAATTCAAAGAAAAGGCGATTCGTATAGTGAGGAACTCCACCAGAAGGAAACTCAATTAATAAGTACTTCGAGCGGTTCAACCCAATAGCTTCGCCTTTTTCTAGTTGCGGAATAATTTGATCGCTTATTCTTATTTCTTGACCTGGATAAAGATTAATTCCTAACTCTTTTACTTTATCAAGATTTAAAAGTTGTTGTAGCTTTCCTTCTACAATTTTGTATTCATTGTCAAACGCTGGACTAAGATGATGAGGAGTTACAATGATATCTGTAACCCCTTCATCTTTTCCTTGCTTAAGTAATTTAAGCATTTCTTCCTCATCTTTAGGACCATCATCTACATTGATTAAAACGTGGTTATGAATATCGATCATTACTCAGCTTCATCTCCATAATAGTAATAATAGTTTGATGATTTATCTCCAGCTGTTTTATTTAAAATTGCTCCAATAATATGGCCATCGGCTTGTTCAATAAGTTGTTTAGCTTTTTTAATTTCATTTTTATTATTTCTTTCAGTATCAATAACCATTACACAATCCTTAACACTTTGTAGAAATACTTGAGCATCTGTAACTGAAATTACAGGAGGAGTATCGATTAGTACAAAGTCATACATTTCCATTAATTGTTCATAAAGATTTTTAAATCTATCAGAAGCAATTAACTCTGAAGGGTTAGGTGGAACTGGTCCAGATGTTAATAAATCTAAATTATCAACTCTTGTATCACGAATAGCTTTTTCAAAATCACTTTTACCTATAATTAAATTAGAAAGTCCATCGTAATTCGACGTTTCAAAATTATAGTGTTGCGTAGGTTTACGCATGTCCCCATCTATAATCAACGTTTTATAGCCAGCTTGAGCGTATGTAACTGCTATGTTAGCCGAAACAATACTTTTACCGGCAGCTGGTTTCTCAGAAGTCACAATAATACTTTTAATTTCGTGATTAGCGCCTGAGAACATTATATTTGAACGAATACCTCTAAACTTTTCACTTGTTATTGACTTAGGTTTATCATGAGCATAAAGAGGTGTATCCAATTGTTTTCTAACTTCTTTTTTCGCCATAGTTGCTATTCTCCTTAACTATTTAATCTTAGGTATAGATCCTAATACTGGTATTTCAAGTTCTCTTTCCACATCTTCTTCTGTTCTAATACGTTTATCAAACATTTCTTTAAGCGCTACGATAAGTGCAGCGATAATTAGTCCTAATAATAATCCACCGACTATATTAGTAGTAATTTTCGGTGAAACTTTTGTAGCTGTGCCATTCGCATTTGAAAGTACAGTCACGTTATCTACATTCATAATGTCAGGTATTTGCTTTTTAAATACTTTAGCTACATCATTTGCTAACTTTTCTGATTTTTCTTCATTACTTGCTCTAACACTGACATTTAAAATTTGTGATTCTGCTTCTGTATTTACAGAAATCATTTTATTTAATTTAGATGATGAGTAATCATCATGTTTCTTTGCTACTTCATCTAAAATTCTTGGACTCTTTAAAATTTCAGAATATGTATTAACTAATTGAATATTACTCTGTACCTCTTGAGCCATCATATTTTTGTCTTTTTCTTTTTCATTAACAAGCACTTGAGTAGATGCTTCGTACTTAGGAGTAGCAATAAAGAAAGTGTAAACTAAGCTAATTAGTAAAAACACAACTGGTAAAAGTACTAAAAGTTTCCAATTTTTCTTTATAATCTCCCATATTTTTGTAAAATCAACTGTATTTTCCATGTTAACCTCCAATATCTAATTTCGTTACTAATTTTATATTTTTAAAAAGATTTTTACAACAAATTTTTAAAATATATTCATTTCAAAACTTTATATTTTTTTAAAAAATTCATTTGTTTCTATGTAGACAGTTGTTATAAGACGTTTTACGCCTATAAACCTTTACACTTCATCGTATAACAATATTTTAAAAGGATTTTTAATCTCATGTAAATATCATGTAAATTTTTACATTTTATACTACATATTCATTAATTATGTATCTAATGCTCAATTATGTATTTCAATCTATTAATTCCGAGCAAATTAATGAGAAAAAGTCCCTTCCGAATATTATATAATACTACATAGCCAATATTTGTCTTTTTAAATAAAAAATATTTATATTTTCCACATCAGATAGCACTTCTTTGAATTTAGAGAAATTCAATAAATATTATGTAGAATTTATATAAAATAAAAAGCCAAGACGTTTTTCATTATGAAAACATCATGGCTTACAACATTAATATTCAATATTAGGCATTTCATTAACTTTATTTTGATATTTCTTGAAACCAACATATGCAGCTACGCCTAAAACTACTGTAATTAATAATCCTCTCACGTCTGTCACTCCTTTAAGGTTCTACATTCATTAGATTTCTTCTGTGTATTTAAATCTAAATTTACCTATATTATACACTTAATTAACTTATTTTTAAAACCTACATTAAATATTCTATACCCCATTGGTCTGATTTTCATTGAAAAGTATTGCAATATTTTGAAAATCCAATATATTAATTATATCGATTTCGAAATAAATGATTTGAGGAGCATGACTGTGGCTAAATTATTATACATTACAACACATCCATTAGATGAATTAGCTTCTAATTCAATGGCAGCTGGTAAAGCATTTTAGAATCATATAAAGAGAACCATTCAAGCGATGAGGTTAAACACATCGACTTATTTAAAGAAGATATTCCTATGATCGACAAAGACGTATTAACAGGTTGGGGCAAATTACGTAATGGCGATACACTTACTAATGAAGAACAACAAAAAGTTGATCGCTTAAGCGCAATTTTAGATGAATTTCTTGCAGCTGATAAATATGTCTTCGTATCACCAATGTGGAACTTATCATTCCCACCAGTATTAAAAGCTTATATTGATGCAATTTCAATTGCTGGTAAAACTTTCAAATATACTGCTGAAGGTCCACAAGGTCTTTTAACAGATAAAAAAGTATTACACATTCAATCACGTGGTGGTTTTTATTCAGAAGGCCCTTCAGCTGAAATGGAAAGTGGCGATCGTTACTTAAAAACAATCATGTCATTCCTAGGTGTGCCTTCATATGAAACAGTTATTATTGAAGGACATAATGCTGAACCTGAAAGAACTGAAGAAATTAAAGCCGCATCACTTGCTGAAGCAAGAGAAATGAGCAAAAATTTCTAATAATATCATTAAAAAACTGGGACATTTATTTATAAGTGTCTCAGTCTTTATTTTGGCATTAGATTTTTGTCGTCGTTTTCTATTAAATTAAGTATTGTGTAATGGCGTTGTTGATTGCCGTAACAAAACTATCCATTACTGATAAGCCATTATCCATGACGTCTCCTTTTAACATTCTGTCGCGCAAATCTGAAGTAAGTTCTAGTTGAACTCCTTTTCATCTCCAATTAAAATTAGCAATATTATTTGATGTTACTCCAGCTATATAACCACTTGCATCTTGTACATTAAATTGGTGTCCTACCAATTCAGTTTTGATAAAATTTCTTAAATTGTAATCTAATCCACCTATACATACTGTATTCTCTAATATCCCTTTTTGTGCACGTACACCATGAACCGTCACAGACACATCCTTATAATAATTACGATTAATTAAATCCGGATCATCATAATTCGTTGAAGTGACATGTAGTTCATTGCTATTTAGCTTTTTTAGCCCATTAAACGTGTAATAATCATAGTTACCTTTTGCAGCAATCAATTTAGTTAACTCCGTTGTCCCACGTTCAATATTTCCCCCGTGTGGCGCCATTATTAACACCCTACTATGATTATCAGAACTCTCTTTTGTCCAATCCACCCCTTGCTGAGTGTGGTTCAATAATTCGCTCATTGAATTATAGTGATCCGCTATATTCCTACCTACTCGATATTGAGGTATCGGTTTAACCGCAGTGGTATTTGCCGGCACAGATGTTTTAACAGATGCAATTGTAGCTTTTGTTTTTGTCGTCTTTTTAGGTTTAACTTTGACTTGCTTTGTACTTTTTTTAGTTATTTTATGCGAAGAATTCACTTTAGATGTTTTTGAGTGACTTTGTGTTGGTGGATATGTGATTTTAATTTTTGTATTTGACGTAGAAGTTGCTTTCGCTTTCGTAGGTGCTTTTGCTTTATATTTTGATGAAGTTTTAGTCGTTAAACTCTTAGTTTGTGGAATCTTTTTAGATGATACCGAGCTTTTAGGTACTACTTTAGATTGTACTGGCTTTGATTTCAACGATTTAGTCATTAATTTATGTGTTGAGACTGGTTTTACTACTTTAGGACTCGTTGCTTTGTATTTTGGTGTCACTGTTTTAATACTTTGCTTACCTTTAGATGTATTAATTGCTTGTGTCGTTCTAGATGAAGTCGTTGAATTTGGTTGCGTAACATGACTAATTTCTTTATTTGGACTTATCTTCTTAATAGGCTTAGTTGACGATTTATCTAACTTTGAAGTTGTTTGTTGAGTTGTTTCAGCGGCTTGTGCTTGTCCCTCAATTACACTTAATAGTCCTATACCAATAACTGTGGTAGCTACTCCCAATAGCCACTTATGCGAAACATGATAACTAAATTTTTTATTTTTCATTTTGCTCCCCTTAAAAGTTTAAATAATTACAATTCAATATTACTTTTAAATTCAAAAAATACAATAAAATTATTAAGTTTTAACACAATATTTTTGAAAATTAAACATTATTAAACTAAGGTTCACATTATTAAGCTAGGAGTCTTAATAGTCTCCTAGCCCATTATTAATTATCTGTCTCTTTTCTTTCATCTTTCAAATGTTCAATATCTTGAAAGCCTTCGCGATAATTCGCAAGTTCTTCCATAATGTCATACCAATCATGACCTACTTTTTGAAAGGTTTCTTGCATTAAATCATTTTGCGCTTTATTAAGTTTATCTACTAATTTACTGCCCTTTGGGGTTGGAAAGAGTTGTTTAACGCGACGATCTTCTTCAGACATTTGTTCAACGATGAGTCCCTCTTCTTTAAGTTTACGCAATGTAGCATGGGATCCTTGTTTTGAGATTTCTAATGTTCTTAATAATTGTTTTATCGTGATGCCTGGTAATTTATTAATGAAGAATAAAAACCGATGATGTTGTCTACTCATGCCATATTTTTCTACAATCTCGTCTGCTGCCGTAATAAACGTCTTATACGCAAAGTAAAATAACATATGTTCATATTCATTTTTATTACTATCCATAGGCGTCTGTCCTTTTCAAATATGAATTTTTATACACATTATAATCAATTTTCAGAAAAAGGTCACTAAAAGGTCAAGTTAATTGACTTTATTTAACTACCGATTTATATTTGAACTATAGTTAATTTAGAAATAAAGGTGGAATGTATATGAAACAACGTGTAGGACAATATTTAATGGATGCAGTGCATACAGCTGGAGTAGATAAAATATTTGGTGTACCAGGAGATTTCAATCTCGCATTTCTTGATGATATTGTACGCCATGATGGTGTTGAATGGATTGGTGCAGTAAATGAATTGAATGGTAGTTATGCAGCAGACGGATATGCGCGTATACATGGCCTTGGCGTGCTTGTCACAACATTCGGTGTAGGTGAACTTAGTGCAGTAAATGGTATCGCTGGCTCATATGCTGAACGCGTGCCTGTGATTGCTATAACTGGCGCCCCTACGCAAGCAGTTGAACAAGCTGGCAAATATGTACATCACTCATTAGGTGAAGGAAAATTTGATAGCTATCAAAAAATGTTCGCCCATATTACTACAGCACAAGCATATATTACTGCAGACAATGCGACAACTGAAATTCCAAGAGTTATTAATGCAACTATTCATGAACGTCGTCCGGTACACATTCATTTACCTATTGATGTAGCAATGACTGAAATCGACGTTGAGCAATCATATGAAGTAGCACAAGCACCTGAACAAGATGTTCAAAGCTACATTGATATGGTCGCAGAGAAATTGAAGTCCGCTTCGCAACCTGTCATTATTGCAGGGCATGAAATCAATAGCTTCCACTTACATGATCAATTAGAAAAATTTGTTAATCAAACACATATTCCAGTTGCCCAATTATCGTTAGGTAAAGGTGCTTTTAACGAAGAAAATGAACACTATGTTGGCATATTCGACGGTAAAATTGCGGACGATAATATTAAAGACTATGTAAATAACAGTGATGCCATTCTAAATATCGGCGCCAAATTAACCGATTCATCTACAGCAGGTTTCTCTTACGAATTTGATGTAGATGACGTAATAATGTTGAATCATCGCTATTTCAAAATGAACGATACAGTAGATAACGAAGTCACATTGCCTAATTTACTTGCTGGTTTAAATACACTAGATTATCAATATGAAGGTTCTGCTCCTACTTTTGAAAAGGCAGACAAACCAGATTACGAATTATCAGATGAGGTATTAACACAAGCCACATACTTTAACATGATGCAAGAATTTATAGGAAGCAATGATATCTTAATCGCCGAACAAGGCACATCTTTCTTTGGCGCATACGAACTTGCTTTACCTAAAGGTATGACATTTATTGGTCAACCATTATGGGGTTCTATCGGCTACACACTACCAGCAACATTAGGTACTCAAATGGCTGATAACTCACGCCGTAATATCTTATTAATTGGTGATGGCTCATTACAATTAACAGTACAAGAATTATCAACTATGATCCGTAATGATATTAAACCTATTATCTTTGTGATTAATAATGACGGCTACACTGTAGAACGTCTCATTCACGGTATGGAAAAACCATATAACGATATTCGCATGTGGGATTATAAAGCATTACCTAAAGTATTTGGTGGCGATAATGTAGCGATACACGAAGCTAAAAGTTCAAATGAATTAAAACAAGTCTTCAAAGATATTAATGATGCACCTAACCAAATGCATTTTACTGAAGTTACAATGAAATGGAATGACTCACCTAGAAAACTACGTGACATCTCAAAAGCATTCGCCGAACAAAATAAATAAGTAATTATAAGACCATATTTAACTAATTGAACACCTCTTCCCTTAATAATTATCTTCTAGTGTAAATTAAAAATAATTATTAAGGGATTTTATTGTATAAGACTTTATTTTTGAAAACCACTAATATTACAAAACAATTTCCTTTTATTTATTGAATAATGTGAAAAAATTACTTATTATTTAAATGAAGCCAAGGAGGAAAATAAAATGTCTTTAATGAATAAATCAGTATTTTTAATGACTAAGCTCTACAGTAAAAATGTTCCTGTAATACCTAGATTAATGCAACAAATCAATCGCCTAGTCTTTGCGACTGATGTTCCTCGTAGTGTCAAAATTGGAAAAGGCACTCGCTTTGCGCATAGCGGATTAGGATGCGTCATACATGAAAGAACGATTATTGGCGAAAATTGTAAAATACTTCAAAATGTAACTATGGGAGGCCGTGGAAAACATGGCACACCTGTAATTGGTAATAATGTACTTATTGGTGCAGGTGCAACAATTATAGGCAACGTAAAAATTGGAGACAATGCGAAAATTGGTGCTCAAGCATTAGTTGTTGAAGACATTGGAGAAAATCAAACAATTGTAGCAAATAAAGGTAAAATTTTAGATAATTAATTTCTATTAATAAGGAGCTTAGGACATTTAATAAAATGTTTTAGGCTCCTTATTTATACTTAGCTAAATAAAAAATAGCAAAGAAATTTTAAATTATATTAAATCTTTGTTGATGTATTTATTCATTTCTTGTGACCTCGTTGTATTATAAACTCTTTTCATTTAAATATTGATCATTTATGACATCTTTCGTAATATCTTGTAAGTGTTTAATATTTCATTGGCTTTTAGCATCACTATTTAAACCATGTTGTTGTGCCAGTTTATCGTTATAATCATCTAAATTGTAAATGTTAAAGTGGTGTCTCGTACGCTTATCTGTTGGTACTGCCTGTTCATAATGATTCACCATACTGGTCCATGTGACATTTTCCAAATGGGGGCCTTTAGGAGCTTCAACAATCTTAAAGTTTAAACGTCCTAGAAGTTGATTGTTCTCATCACCGCCATACTGTCCATTCAGAAAATTACCTAACGAATAGGCCACGAGTGTTTGATGATGATTATATGTGCTCTTAACCCACTCAACGGGCTGAATAACGTGAGGATGTGTACCAAGTACCACATCTACCCCCTCATCCGCAAAAAGTTGCGCATATTTCTTCTGAGAGTCGTCAGGCTTATGTTGATTTTCACGTCCCCAATGGGCGGATACCATTACTACATCGCTTTGTTGTTTCGCCGTTCTTACATCACGTTGAATGGTCTTCTTATCAAATTGTTTCACCGTATAAGGATATTGAGACGTCATATCGTTCGTTCCATATGTATAACTTAAGACACTTACTTTAATGCCATTCACCGTTATCGTTGGTATTGCTTTGGAGGACTTTTCCGAATTAAAAATACCTGTAAACAGAATATGATTAAATTTATTCCACGTTTGAATGTTATTCCGAACGCCGCTGTCCCCTTGATCTAGCGCGTGATTATTCGCGCCATTTATAGCGTCGAAACCCGTATCAACAATATCCTGAGCCACCCGACTAGGTGTGTTAAACTGCTTAAATCCTGAAAATGGACGATCATCGCCACCTAATGGAGACTCTTGATTTACAAATGCCAAATCAGGTTCTTGAATGTCGTCTTTCACATGTCTATACATCGGTGCAAAGTTGTAGGAGCCATCTTGTTGAAGCGCGTCATTAAAAACTACCGGATGAATTAAATTATCGCCTACTGCTACTACTGTAGCTTCTTTACTTACATCTTCGCTTAGCGTCATTCCGCACACTATCGCAAACGTAAAGAAAAGTAGTAAGCAAGTGATATAATACTTAAACATTAAATTACGCCCTCTCTCACTTTAATCATATTTAAAATATAATGTATGTATAAAACCTATAATAAAACGCTTTCTTTAACTTTAGTTTAGTTCATTTATGATTTGAATTCAATTTGAATAGAAATGTAAGTTAATATATTATGTGAATTAATAAGGTAGTGAGAAAACTTGAAGGGATGTTTGGATGTTGTTATTGCCATTTAGTGTCGTAATGGGCGTTCTAGGCTTTGCCTTTAAAACTAGCCCACCGCCAGAACGAAATTGGTGGTACGGCTTTCGCACAAGAAAATCCTTAGCAAGCCAAGAAAATTGGGTAAAAGCACAAACGTTATTTTGGCAATATAGCCTGAAATACTTATGGGTGATAATAGCAGTAGGAGTAATTGGTTTAGTAGTCGAAATCATCGGCTTGTGGCTAGATATAGACGCCATTATTATTAGCGGTTTTGTATTGGAATTAGTAGTAATGGCCTGGTACCTATTTAGCATTTATTGGAAAGTAGAAAAAGAAATGTGAAAAGTCGCTAACGTGTTCATTTTAAATAGAAAAAGGCTAACTTGTATGATAAACAAATTAGCCTCTTCCATTTTTTAGTTTAAAAAGAAATCATCTATATCTTCTACAGTAGAAACTATTTCAGTTTCTTTAACATTCATTGCGGATGCATATACAACAGTGTTAGCCAAACGTTCGGCAGCACTGTTTTTTAGGTCAAAGGCTTTCTGAGTTAATTCATTTAGTCGTTTATACTCTCTTTTAATTTTCTTTAAAATAGCAGCATATTCTTCATCAATTTTCTCTAAAAGTTCCTCAAGTTTAGCTTGTAATTCTTTTTGAGTATACTTATCTCTAGTAAAAATACCTTTAATCGATTCGATAAATCCTCTAAAATCATCAATTATATACATAGTTGTAGCGACAGTGATACCTGTTAAAATACCGCCCACTGTGCCACCTATTAACTCGGCAAAAATAGCAAAAGGTGTTGTTCTAAGATAAGCAATTAAACTTTCGGTCATAATCCCACCTAAAGCGCCAACAATTGTCGCACTAAAAGCTTTAACCGCTTCTCTATATTTATGTTCATCATTTTCAGAGCTAAATAGTTCTTTTATCGATTAAACAATACCATTAAAAGTTTCCCCAATTAATTTAACTGTTCTTTTATAAGTTATTTTAAAAGTATTTAGTATAATTGTTAAAATATTTCCTAAAAAACCACTGATGAAACCTGTTGAAAAACCAACTAAATATTCTTTAGCCTTATTCAGAACTTTTTCTTTTATACGTCCTATACATAACTTTAATTCAGCCCATTTAACTTTATTTTTATTAAATTCTTTGAAGTTGTTGAAGTAGTATTTCATTTCTTTAAAAAATTCATTTTGTAAGTCAAACAATAGCATTCCAAGCATTTCTTTCATACCCATTTTCATTCCAGAAGTCACGCTTGTTTTAGTTATTTTCTCTCGATAATATTTATTTTTACCATCTTTTTTTGTCTGTTCTAAAGCTTTATTAGCATTAGTTTCTTCATTCTTCATATCTTCTCTATTTTTATCAAATCTTTTTGCGTTATCTTTTCCATTTCTATCTGCCCAATCAGTTAAACTATCCGCGCCTTTGGATTGATTGGCTGCTTGAGTAGTAATAGCAATATTGTCTGGACTATTAGCAAATATGGATTTTTCATCTTTATCTAAATACAGGTTAAAAGCATAATCCTGACTTAATTTTTTTAATGAAATTATATGATCATGTTGATAGTTTGATTTATTAGGTTTCTTAGTATTAAGAATATTTTTTTATTATAAGCGTCTCTGATTTTACCGTCACTATGCTTATGCTTATTCGCTATTCCATTAATTTGATTTTTCCCTCTATCTGATACACGAGCGTTAGACTGATTTTTTTCAGTCTTTGAGGGGGGATTTTTTATCTTTGTTTTATCATTAGCTAACTCTTTTTCTCCGTTAAATATTTTTCCAGTTTTCTTTGAAATATTCGTAAGACTAAATGAGAGGACTTCTTCCTCCCCATCTTTATTTATTCTTGTTACGTTTCTATCGAGAGAATCACGATCTAATTTTATTTTATTCGCTTGAATCTGATTATACTTACTTTGAGTTTCCTCATCACTAAAAACTCCATTTTTAAAATTATTTAAAGTAGTAACATTGCCGCCAACTTTATAGACTTTCATAATTTTTTCTAAACCAAAGTTTTGAATAACTTGATTAATGGCTATAGATTTATATTCTTCTAATAATTTACTAGTCTTTTGTTCAACGTCATTAACCTTAAATAAATTTGTACTATCTAGGTATTTTAAATCTAGAAATCTATCAAAACTAATAGTTTCCTCCACAACTATGCCTCCTTACCTATAGCTCTATTTAATAATGACGTTGCTTCTTTTGTTTGGTTAAGTAGACTACCTAAATCTTTAATCAATTCATTATCTCCCGCAGATTTAATTACTTTATAGTCGGATTTATATTTAGTTGTTCTATTTAATACATCATCGTAGAATGGATCAATTAATAAATTAGTTGTTTTTGTTAACTCTGTTGTTTCAATAACTTCTTCGCTAGTACCTTTAAGCATTTTTATTTGTGTTTTAACTTCAACTTGTTTAGTTCTTGCTTCATTAGCGACTTTTTTATTTTTTGAACTTGTAAGTAATCCTGCTGTAGCTATACTAATTCCGCCAATTGTCAAGCCGATAGGACCGCTTAAAGCTAATAATGCTGAACCTGCAACTGTACCACCGCCACCAGCTGCTATAGCGCCTCCTCCTAACCAAGCTAATGCTGCATTCGTTGCTGCTAGCCGAAATAGCTGTACCAGTTGAAGCTGTGCCAAATGTAGTAGCAATTGCCATAGCTGCAGAAGGTCCAAAAGCTGCTACTCCTACGCCAGCCGCTAAGCCACCGCCTACACCACCAGCTGCTAATTTTATCGAATTTTCTACCTCTTCATTTATTTCAGCGACAAAATTTTCATATCTTTCAAATTCTATTTTTAATTTTTCTACTTCAACCTTAATTTCCTCTGGTTTATTTCTCATACCATTTAAAAATTGCCAAACCTTTTTCACATTATCTTTTAAAATTATTCTCTCTTTATAAAGTTTCTCAGATTGAGTAACCATGTAAGCTTTTTCTTTTTCAAATTTTTCAACTGCTTTTTCTAAATCACTAACTGCGCTAATTCTTTCTTGTCTATTTAACATTATTATTTCTCCTCATTGTTTGATTAATTGTTTTAATTTATCCCATCTTGGATCTTGTTTAGTATGTTTGTGTGCTTCGTTTTGTTGTTTCATTTTTAGTTGCTTTCTATCAACTAATTTTTGTGTTTCGAGTTTTTCTTTAAAGTTGGTGCTATAGTTGTCTAGAATATTAATCCAATTGACGAAGGTAAAGGTTTCATCAATGTGGTCTTCAATCGTTTCTTTAAATTTACGATCGTTAGTTTTAAAGCGATGAATATCGGTATGTAGTGCGTAAAGTAAGCTTGTAAATTCACCTTTATTCTTTTCGATGATACCTACTTCTTTTAATCCATATTCGCTTAAAGTGTGGTTAATGCTTGCTTGCGTAAATGTATCAAAATTTTCAAAGTGAATAACTCTTACACTTTGAGTCATTTTAAGTCTTTCAAAGGTCTTTGCTATAGTTGAAAATTCTTCGGAGTTTTTTTGCCAGTTCATAATTTCTTGTTCTACTACGTCGGAAAATTGTAAGTAACCATAATAGTCGATAATGCGTTGATAATACCCTGATAACGTTAAGTACACCCAAATATCTGTATCTACAATAGGTGGCGTCAGTACTTTAGTGTCCATTGTTGAGTCCCTCAATTTTCTCAATAATTTCATTAATCTTTGCCCCAGAAACTAAACCATCGCTATAATTTTTTTCTAAAATATTCATAATATTAGATGAGATTTGTATATCTTCAGTTGGGTCTAAAATCTCGGTATTTAGTCCATTTTCAATGTAAATTGCATACAATTGCTTAGAATTATCAATACGAGATAAAGATTTTAGCTGTTGATATAGCTCTTTAGGAATTGGGTTAAGTTGCATTGAACGAATCATTGCTGCATTAAAACTAACGTGATAATAGACGTCTCATCTTAGCTAAAATATCAGGTTGCATAATATCGCCATAAGTATCCATCCATTTTTTAATTTCTGCATCAGGTAAGAGTACGATTCCGGCGAAAATTTCTGCTTCTCTCTCTTCTAATGATTGAGAATTAAAGTCACTAATCCCATTTTGATGGTTCATATAGTGGTGATATACTTCGTGCCATAATGAGAAATTTTGTCGCCCTCTACTATGGTTCGAATTAACAAAGATAAATGGAAAGCGATCTTTCTTCATATAAAACCCAGATAGATTATTTGGCGCTTGTGCTTTTACTATGTAATAGCCCATTTTAGAAAGTAGTTCGATACTATTTATGATTGGATACTGAATGTTATGTTCAGAGATAAATTGTTCAGCTATAGGTCGTATACGCTCAATCGTTTCTCGATATGTCTCAGTCATGTAGGTCACTTCCAATCTTTAATTGATAGGTCAGTAATTGGAAGATATCGTCTAGTTGTCTTACTTTTTGATTAATCTCATCAGTATTATCTAATGCACGAAAAGAAATACTGTCTAATTCTTCTTGCGGTAACTGCTCCAATAGTTGTTCAGGCGCGATATCTATAATCTTTGATGCGAGTTTATAATCTTGTGCAATCCATATTAGCGATGGGTTCAACAGTTTATGTAAAGTATCAAGATTATAACTGTGTTCCATTGCATATATATCTATATCTAATTCACTTTTATTTATTTCTTTTTGAATGCGCTTACTTATTTCGACTTGTGTGAACCTAGGTATCATTTAATTTCCTACTTTCATTATGAATGACACATGCTTATTATAAGTTTTTTACAAAAGTTTTGCTATACTTTTTATAGTAAAAATATAGTTTTCTCACAATATATTAATATAACTATATTAGAAACTTCTTTGGTTTTTGCTTTTCCACAAATACTTCGCGTTTATAAAAGGTTACAAGTAGTTGTTCTTCTTTAGTTCTTAATAGTTTAGGTTTCAACATTGCTCTTTCAGCTTGTTTTTTAGCTTCATAATCTAATTTAATCATAATTGCACACCTCACAACGTTATTTGTTGAAAAGTATACCTCATTAGGTAGTCAAAATTTGTCTACTCATAATTCAATAACATTTTTTTAATTTCTGCGATATGCTTTTCTTTCAAATTTTGTGGTGAGAGTACTTTAATACGTGCACCTTGAGATAATAACCACATTAAGATGCCATCACCAATCACTTCGACTTCTACTACGAAGCGATTATTGGAGTAATCTTTTTTCAATAATTGTGCTGTTGGGAAGCGATCTAGTACAGATTCAATGATGCCCCCATTAAACTCGAAAGTAACTTTCTTCCATTCACCACCGTACATAAAGTAAATACGCTTTTTCAATTCCCCTTCTTTGATATACGGAGAACTTGGCACCTGAATAGTCTCTTGAATCACTTTATATTCTTGAATTCTATCCACCCTGAAAATGAGTACCTGCTCTTTCTCATTCACACCTACTAAATAAAAGTAAAGTTCAGAATATGTGATATACATAGGCTTGATTTTATGTAAGCGGCCACGATTCATCGCATTAAAATATTCAAACTCAATCGCTTTACCTTCTTGTATACATTGGTTTAGTTCCCATATTTTATTAAATAGCGGTTCTCCGTGGTTCATTGGCGCATAGTGAATTAATTCAGAATTAATCGCTTTTGTTATTTTTTCTCGATTATTATCGGAAATTTTCTCAGTTAAGTTGTCGATCACATGTCTTATTTCTTCTTTAGATAAACCACGCGAAGCAATAAGAATTTTTAATATTGCTAGAATTTGTTCCTTATCAAATGATTTATTATCATCTCGTCGCATCTCATATTTTTTATCAGTTGGGTTCATTACATTTTTCAAATATTCGGTATCTCTTCTTGTTGTTAAGAATTCATTTAAATTAGCTATATAACGTTGTACCGTTCGAGCCGACTTATTACTAATCGTTTCGCCAATTTGTGCTTTAGTTAATCGTTCGCCTGACATTAATTTCAAATATAGCTCTAAAATGTCGGTTGCTTTAGTCATAATTTTTCCTCGCTTAATATTAATGATTATCTTTATTTAACTATAACTAACTTAAAAATGTAAGATGCATATTTTTAAATAGACAAAAATTGACACACCTATAGTTTATATTTATCTCAAGAAGTTCAAATCACGTAGAAAGTTGGGAAATCAAAGTATGAATTTACAAAATCAATCGAAGAACCCGCACGCATTTGGTCAAGTGTCACAAAATGAAAAGACGATGACTATGTTAATCTGGATTACCTCTATATTTACTGGATTTATCGGGCCATTAGTCATTTGGATGATGAAGAAAGATGAGTCTGAATATATTAATCAGCAAGGACGAAATTACTTTAATTACGCTATCAGTTATTCAATTTATGCAATTGTGAGTATGGTTTTAATGATGGTCTTAATTGGTTATTTAACAATATTCGTCATTATTATTGCAGAAATCATCTACACAATCCTAGCACTTGTCTCAACAAATAAAGGCGAAGATTACGTCGTTCCATTTAGCATTGAAATTCTAAAATAGATAAACAACGCCCACCAATTGGATTGTTTCAATTGGTAGGCGTTGTTTTTTATGTGCTTTGACGTTCAACGATATCCAGTTTTAATATTTCATCGTTTATCGTAAATTCTGTATCTTCAAGGATAGCAAGTAAGCATTCTATGAGTTGTTTGCCTATTGCATTCACTGGTTGATTGACGGTAGATAAAGAAATCTTAATTAGACTTGAAATAGGTTGATTGTCATACCCCATAATCGCAATTTGCTCTGGCACTTCAATATGATGTTCCGTCATATAATGTATTAGACCTAGTGCAACCTCATCGCTTCCTGCAAATATGGCGTCGGGTAACACCTCTTCATGTAAGAGTATTTCAGCAACCTTTTCCCCATCTTCAATAGTATGTATATTATTAAATATCCATTCTTCTCTAATAGCTAAGCCATTGTCTTCCATAGCTTCACGGAAACCCAAATTTCGTGGTTTATTATAACAATGTCCAAAGTAATTATTATCCGTACAGTATGCTAGTTTCTTATATCCTTTATCGATAAGATATTGAATCGCGTCATAGGTGGTTTGACGTTGATTTGTATGTATAATTTTTATTTTGTCAGATTGTACTGATTGATCGGCTGAGAGGACGATGGGCCCAAATTCTGAAAATGTTTCAATGATGGCTATTTCATTTTCAAGTGATGCCATTATTACCCCGGCAATATGTTGTTGTTTAAACATATTGAGTAAGCGTAATTCTTCTTCCTTATTATTATATGTTTGCATAATAAGTGTATGATACGGTGTATCTTTAATAACCTGATCAATCGCATCTATTAAGTAAGCAAAGTACGGATTAGTAATCCGTGGAACGATGACCCCTATTGTAAAAGATTTATTTGAACGTAATTGTGTTGCTAATGAATTAGGAAAATAATTTAATTCTTCCATTGATTGTTGAATCTTTCGTTTCTTTTCATCCGTAATATAAGGATGATTATTTAAATAGCGTGACACTGTTGTCACTGATAAACCAGCTTTTCGAGCTACATCTTTAATTGTTGCCATACCATCACCCTTAATGAAAACGTTTTCACATTTAATGATAGGTTGTTAAATAGGCTTTGTCAATACAATGAAATTAATTTTCAGAGCGCTCCTTACTCTTCTATTAGCCATTCAATGGTGCGTTTGATGGCTTTGTCCCAGAATGCATAGTCGTGTGCGCCAGGGCCTTCTTCGTATTGATAAGAAATTCCTTTTTCATCTAAGTAGGCCATGAATTGTTGGTTATCTTCGTATAAGAAGTCCTCGGTACCACATTGAATCAATAGTTGTGGTAGGGTTGCTTCATTTTCAATAGCTTTATCTACGAGATAATAGGTGTCTAATTCTGTACCTTTGATATTCGTATCTTCTCCTGTAATAGCTTTAGGTGCGAAGTCTGAGTAGTCTAAGTTCATTAAATCTTGAGCTTGAAAGACTGATGAGAGAGGTGATGCCTTTGAGAATAACTCTGGTTGTGTTAAGGCAAATTTCATCGTGCCATAACCACCCATCGAGTAACCTGCTATAAAGTTATCTTCACGTCGTGTTGAAAGTGGGAAGACTTGATGTGCATAGTGATACACCTCTAGTATGTAATCGTAATAACTATGGCCGTATGTCATATTCGCGTAGCCGCTATGATCAGCGTTAGGCATGATGACCGCAAGATGATGTTCTTCGGCATAACGCTCAATACTAGTGAAGCGTGGATAAGATGTCGCGTCACTCGAGAGTCCATGTAGAAGTAATAATGTTTTTAAAGGTTGTGGAGATTGTGATTGTTTAAAGAAACTCTCATCCTCTGGAATAATCGCTGTAAACGATTGGTTCATTCCTAACGTTGGTGATAAATAGTTTACTGTCATAAATGCCATGATAAGTTTCATCCTTTCCAAACAAAATCTATAATATAACTATTTTACACTTTTTCGAGCGACTTAGTTACTAAATAAATATTTGTGTAAAATGTTAATTTAAATGTAGACGTTCTGATTATCACAGTTTATAATATAAGCACATATTTTGAAAGGAGCAATCTTCTATGAATATAAAATCTTCAACTGTAGCTAAAGATGAATTCTACGATTTACTTAAACAAGTCAATGACAAAGAAGAGCCAATCATTATTAGTAGTTCTAACAATCAAAGAGATGCCGTTATAATTGGAAAAAAACAATGGAATAGCATCCAAGAAACTTTGTATCTCGAATCTACAGGTACAATGAACAAAATTAGAGAAAGATTAAATGATAACAGTGGGTATACTGACATCGATGATATAGATTGGGCTCGCCTTTAACTCTCCTAGACGCTTCGTCTTTGGTTTATTAATTACACTTTATTTCTTATTTATTTAATCAAAACAAGACGCTAGTGATTGTACTAACGCCTTAAGTAGTTTGCTAGACATTTATTTATCAATGCTCTGCTTCTATATGACTTCTAGTATTTTTATTTCCTTATCATCCAGCTTTTACCATTTTTAAGTAACACTTTATCTTCTTTCAACTGATTTACAATATGACCTGTCGTTTCACGTGAAATACCTGACAAATCACTTAATAATTGAATCGTCATAACTTGCTTGATTTCGTAAAATTCCTCATTGTCATACCCTATCGCATAGCATAGATAATATAATACTTTCTCTATACGTTCTTTCGCTAACTTTGTCGTTAACGCCATATTATATTTCATTTGTAGTCTTAGTGTGTCGTTTAACTTTTCAAAAAGTGTAATAAATATATCATCATGATTCTTACATAAATACTCCAATAAGTCTTTAGGCATGCCGATAATATAGCAATCCGTCATCGCTGTACACATTTCATTTAATGCGTCTTTATGAAATAGATGGGTTAAGGGAAAGAGCACTTCTTCTTTATTTAATATGCGATAGACGTTGCCATCTTCATCAAATGTTTCACGCAAAACATTGTCTTCTAATAATAGATACACGTATGCAGGCTGATCTGATGAATAATACAGCACTTGGCCTCTATTATAGTGACGTACGAAACATTCATCTTTATATGCATGTATAACGCCCGTTGGAATATTCATGTAAGATGCCAATCGTTTGAAGCCATAATCTAATTCTGTTTCTTTATTTTGGTTGGAAAATTTCTTTTCAGTCATAGTGATACGCTCCTAAAACTTCAAGATTTCATCATCTACTAGAATACTGAAACGCTACCCATAGCTAAACGTATAATGCCTATGATGGCAAGTACAATAATTAATGCAAAGAGTAGATAATCGACTTTTGATAGACGTCGCTTATTGTTGTGTTGTACGAAACTATAGACGAAGAGTCCTGGGATATAAAGCAACATCGTTAATAATAAGTAATCTATACCTGCTGCATAGACAAGCCAAATGGCATAGATAGAAGCAATAATACCAATTGTCCATTGCTTAACTGTAGCGTGTCCTCTATGTTCAATCGTATATTTCAATTGATAGAATGCGCTGAACATATACGGAATTAAGATGGCACTTGATGCGAGTGAGAATGCGAATTGATAGGCACTATCTGTGAACAACATACTCACTAGGAATAACTGTACTAAGATGTTTGTGATTAACAGTGCATTGACCGGTGCTTTGTTTTTATTTTCCTTCGCAAACCATTTAGGGAATAAACCATCTTTCGCTACGATGAATGGTAATTCGCCGGCAAGCAATGTCCAACCAAGCCACGCGCCTAATACAGAGATAATTAATCCAATATTAACAAGGACAGAACCCCAGTGGCCAACGATATGTTCTAATACTTGGGCCATTGATGGGCTTGCAAGTTTAGAAATATTCGCTTGTTGAATTACCCCTTGCGCTAATACAGTCATTAAGAAATAAATGATTAGTACTGACACTAAACCGATAACTGTCGCTGTTCCAACGTCTTTTTTCGTTTTCGCACGACCTGAGAAGACGACTGCGCCTTCAATACCAGTGAAGACCCATACGGTTACAAGCATTGTACTTTTAACTTGAGACATCGTATCGCCCCAGCTAAACACGCCCATGCCTTCACTTGTCATACCAAAGAAGCCAGATTTAAATGTATCGAAGTTGAAGACAACAATCATACAGATAATAACTAAAAAGATTGGAATCAATTTGGCTACTGTTACGATACTGTTGATAAAGGCTGCTGTTTCAACACCTCTAAGAATTAAGAAGTGCACGCCCCATAATAAGATAGAAGCCACGATAATACTTGGTAAGGTATTTCCACCTTTAAAGATTGGGAAGAAATTCCCGACTGCTGACATTAATAATGTCGCATAAGCTACGTTCCCAAGAAAGGCTGCAAACCAATAGCCCCAAGCACTTGAGAAACCAATAAAATCACCAAATCCTGCTTGCGCATAACTATAAATACCGCCTTCAAGATCCGGACGTTCGTTTGTTAAATTTTGGAAGACGAATGCGAGTGAAATCATACCAATGGCTGTGATAATCCAACCAATTGTAATTGCTAGACCACCTGCTGGTCCACCCATGTCGGAAATGATGTTGAACGCACCGCCACCAATCATAGATCCGATAACTAAACCAATGAGAGACATTTTACCTAATTTGTTTGTGTCTGTTTCATTATTCATATGTCATTTCCCCTTATAAGAAAGGTCTTGTTAGTTTACTTTTTAAAAAAAGGACTTGAAGCTCTACATATTTAATTGTCGCTTCAAGTCCACTCCTTGTGTCTTAGTAATAAATATGCAGTTGTAATGTAGTATTAATCCTTGGTCCTTACCTTTTCAAACTAGTCCTAAATTATCTAAATACTAAATGTCTTCTCTGAATAGTGGTTGGCTCATACATCTTGGGCCCCCACGTCCACGAACAAGCTCACTACCTGTAATTTCAATAACTTTAATACCTTTATCACGTAGTAATTGGTTAGATACGTAGTTACGGTCGTAAGTCACAACAACTCCTGGGCGAATACATAATGTATTTGAACCGTCATTCCATTGTTCACGTGCACCGTCGATAACATCGCCGTTACCAGTTGGGATAAAGTCGATTTTATCTACGCCTAATACTTCCGCAAGTGTTTCACGTAATTTACTTGAATGTGTGATTTTAATATCATCTTTCGCTTCATCGTACTCGATTGTGAAGATGTTCATGTTATTTTCTTCTTTAAAGATCACTGAGTGTACAGTGAATTTGTCGTAATCAATCATTGTAAATACGGTATCTAGATGCATAAATGTACGACTATTTGGAATTTCAATCGCCACTACTCTTTTGAATGTTGTTGTTTCATCATTGAAAATGTTACGAGCTAAACGTTCGATAGCTTGTGCTGATGTACGTTCAGAAATACCAATTGCTAACGTTTCTTTAGAAAGTACTAATTCGTCTCCACCTTCAATGTTGAAGCTTGAATCGCGGTCTAACCACACAGGCACATCGGCATCTTTGAAGCGAGGATGATGTTTTAAGATGTATGTGATAAATAGAGATTCTCTACGACGTGCTCTCCAATACATACGGTTAATTGTCATGCCTCTACCGACAGATGCTTGTGGGTCACGTGTGAAGTAAAGGTTAGGCATTGGGTCTAAATAGAATGGATAGCGATCATTCATATATTCAACTAAGTGTGTAGTTTCTAATTTAATTTCTTCTTTACGTACACCAGCCATCACTTTATCGATAAGTTCTTGATCTGATAAGTTTGAGAAGAATTTTTTGATTTCTTCTTCATGACCTAGCACTGTTTTTTTGGATTCTGCAAGAATATCATCGATAAATTGTTCACGTACTGCTTTGTCAGCAATAGCTTCTGCAGCAAGCTTTTCAAGATATACAACTTCAACACCTTCATCTTGAAGCGCTTGTGCGAATTTATCGTGTTCTTCTTGTGCTACTTTTAAATAAGGAATATCGTCAAATAATAACCCGCTTAAGTGATCTGGTACTAAGTTCTCTAATTCTTTACCAGGTCGTTTAAGTAATACTGTTTTGAGTTTACCGATTTCACTGTTTACTTGGATTGGTCCTTGAGTCATATTCATTTCCTCCTTTATTTCTTTACAACTAGAGTATAAAACGCTTTCAATTTTAAGTGTGCGATTAATTTCACATTATAAATGTGTGCTTCTTCATACTATTTGGTTATTCAATGCATTATTCTGAGTGAATATACGTTTTTATTAGTTATTCTTAAGTTATTATGTATATTTCATACATTATGATGTCGTCTTTTAACTAATAAAGTTCTTTTATACATCATTCTGCATTTATAATCATTCTCAATTTTTCTTTTTTATTTTGAAAATGATATTACTAGAGATACCCTATTGTGCGTATTTTATACATCTTACTAATTATGGCTACGTCACCATAACAATCAATCTAAATATACAATTTTACGTATATTTATAACCAAACAATTTATAATGTACATACTTCGCCATCTCTTCAGAGGAAGTGAGGACCAATAATGTATCATTACCTCCCACTGTTCCAAGGACTTCGTCTATATCCATTTGATCGATAAAGAAATTAATACATTGAGCAAATCCAGGAGAGGTTTTAATAATTAAATAGCTATTTTTTATCACAATATCTTGAATTTCTTCTTGATAATAATGTTCTAATTTAGTTTTGGCATCCATTTGATGTGTATTATCTAACTTTTTATAATATGCTTGATGGCCTGCTACGGGCATTTTAAATATTCTTAATTCCTTTAGATCTCGCCCAATCGTCGTGACACTATAGCGGATTCCAAAATGCATATCAATATAATCTGCGATATCTTCTTTTTTGTAAAAACGGTTTTGTTTTACAAGCATTGAGATAAGATCTAAACGTTTACTTTTCTTCATACTCTTAACTCCTCTACTCTATATATCTCTCTGAGGCTATGAATTGTTTATACTATATCTCTAACCTATCATTTTTCATAGTGAGTTGTATTGCGATTTCATGAATTCTACATATTCAACTTTGTCCTTTTCAAAAAACAAAAACTAAAATTGGGGCAAAGGTTTGTTATTTCTGATGTTATGTTAACCTATATATTGTAAACATTGAGGAGGGAATATATTTATGAGTAAGGATAATAAAACGACAATTAAGCTGATGTTAGCTTATCTAAGTTTTATTGTTGGGGCTGGTTTCACGACTGGTCAGGAATTATTACAATTCTTTGTAAACCATGGTAATTATGCCTATGTGGCAGCTATTATTACCGGGGTCATTGTGACGTTTGGGACACGTCAAATTTCAAAGGTAGGATATCGTTTAGATGCGGATACGTATGATATTTCGCTACATAAATTATTTGGAAAGGTCTTCGGCACGATTATTGACTACTTAATCGTCTTTTTCTTATTTGGTTTAACGGTCGTAATGATTGCCGGCGGAGGTTCTGCGCTTAAACAAGGTTTCAATTTACCTGTATGGGTAGGTTCATTGGCGATTGTGCTCTTATTGTTTGTAGTCTTATTACTTAATTTCAATCGTCTTATTGATTTCTTAGGCATCGTCACACCTTTCCTAGTTATCGCAGTCTTTATTATTGCAGGTTATAACATTATCAATCCTACTATTCCATTTGATGAAGTTTCACAACATATTCATCCATCTAAAACACAGTCACCTCATGCTTGGTGGTGGGATGCGATTTTATACGGTGGCATTATTATAGGTAATAGCTTTAGTTTCTTAACAATTATTGGTGGAGATTCAAGCAATCATAAAATAGCACGACGTGGCGCCTTTTACGGTGGTCTCGTGTTTAGTATTTTATTATTAATTATGATTGCTGGACTCTTAGCTAATATTAAAAATGCGAATTCTGTGGATATTCCAACGCTGTTATTAGCTAATGATATTCATCCATGGCTTGGTATTTTAATGTCAGCTGTAATGGTAGGCGTTATCTTTAATAGTTGTGTAGGTATGATTTATCCATTCCTTACACGTTTTTCAGAATTCCGTACGACGCGTTACTTCATTCTATTAATCGCATCATTAGCTTTAGCTTTCGCATTAAGCTTTGTAGGATTTGCCGATTTAATTAACTTCGTCTTTCCTATCGTCGGTTACATCGGTCTCTTCATCGTTGTAGCCCTATTAGTACGTTGGATTTACAACAAAACTACTTCTAAAAAATTAATGTAAAATTAAAAACTGAGACATTTTCACATCAATGTCTCAGTTTTTATATATAGTCTAATTATTTCATTGCTTTTTTAACTGTACTATAACCCATTACCACGCGGTCTACTTTACCTTTTTCAACATCAAACCAAACTGTCATACCATTTTGATTAGGTTGGTAATAGTATATTCCAGTTGTATTCTTTTTACCATTGTCAATTTTTTGTAAGTCCTTACCATAAACTTTATTCAATTGCGCTAATGATAAGTGACCTGTCACTTTCATATCTAATAGCGATGCTGTTTTACCGTTCTTAGCAACGTTTCTGAAATATTGATCATATTTTTTAACATTCTTATTAGAATCAGTATCTTTTAATTTAATACCGTTAAATGTAACACTTTCAGCTTTAACCGCATTTTTAAAGTTTTTGTCTAATACAAATGATACGTCTTGACCTGCATAACCTTTGTAATTGTAATATGCAGATGTTGTGTGAGTTGCAGCGTGTGCCGTAGCTGGTTGTTCTAATACACCTGTTGTTCCAATGCCGAATAATGTGCCCAACGCTAAAGTTGTGGTTACCACCGCTTTTGTTGATTTTCTCAAAATATTCGCCTTCTTTCTCTTTAACTATAAATATAATACTCTATTCCTTATACTTATACAATTTTTATTATCCGGAAAATTAACACTAAATTAATTTCAATTGTATCACATACTAAATTACGCGAAATTAAATTTCACAAATCGTTAAATAATATTTATATACAACTATGGTATACTATTCGTAGGAGTAACATCCCCATTAACTCCTTCACAAAAAGTTATATTATGTAATGACAATGGGCCATAAGTTTACTTCCCCTTTGTTAGACTTATGGCCCTATCTATTTTCTCATTCAAACTACTATATTATTTTCTTGCTTTATTCAACGTATTAATAAATGCCGTTGGTTTAACTTCATTGGCATAATCTTTCTGTAACTGTAATCTCGTTTTATATGTTGTTTTCTTCTTAGCCATTTTTTGTAGCATCAATGTTAAGTTTGAGTACTCATTTTCCAAAGCAATATTCTCAGGCGCCGTAAATAGTCTATTGTGGGCCACTTCATGATACGCAAAGATGACCATATTGTAATCGAAGTCACGATTTAGCTGACGATTAAACATTAATTTCATATTTCCCGGGACATTACCGTTGCAGTGTTCTTGTCATACTAGGATGCCTTTACCTACTTTGTCCATGCGATAAAGTGCGATAAATGGCATCGTAAGTGAATTAAAGAGTACTTCAAATTGTTAAAGGAGCTTTTCTATAGAAGGTAAATGATTATTAGGATCCTTACATTACGTAATTGAAGAAAGTATAGCTCAGCTCAGTTGAAGTCAAAGAACCAAAAATAATAAATATTATTTTGCCTTTTACATATAGGAGAAAATAAACTATAATAACTTTATACGAACGTATGTTCTCTATAAGGTTGAGGTGTATACAATGATAATTAATCCAGGTGCTCCGGACGAGTATAAATATGAAACCGATTATAGAAAAATACCAAGAGAATATTTAAATCCTAATATTCCAGAAGGTCGAAGAAATGTTAAATGGAGTCCGTTCGCTACCATACCTGAACAATTTGAAATTTTGAATAAAATTATTCAAAGTCAAAATGAAATAAAAAAACCTTCATTATCTGAAGATGCTTTAAGCCATTTAGATTATATTGTTCAACAAAAGCTTCAAACGGATGAACTCTGTTCTTTAGATTATTGGGAAGATGGTCACATTCAAAATTATACTGGCAATATTTTAAAGTTTGATCAATTAAGTAATTCCTTTACCTTTTGCGATGACAATGATCAAACATATCAATTATTAAAAGAGAACATTTGTAATATTACGTAGCATAAAAAGCATTAAATGTAGTACCTTCTAAATAATTATTACATCGCGATAACGATACATATAAAAATATCCCCTATAGTTTTACTCGTCAAAGTATTAACTATAAGGGATATATCAGACTAACTTTGTAAATGTGTTTCTCTATTGTTCAATTATTTACTAGTTGTGAAGCCTTCATAGCTTATATCTACTTCTACAACGTGATTGTCATTCATTACAAATGAAGTAGCTAGGCCGTCTTTAACAGGTTTATACACATAAATACCGCTTCCTTTAGCGTCACGGCTACCTTTAACTTTTTTCAAATCTTTGCCGTAAGCTTTTTTAAGTTGGTTGTATGTTAAATCACCTTTTACGATAAACTGTACTTTATGCGCTTTCTTACCATCTTTAGTTAGACCAGTAAATTTTTGGTTGTGTTTTTCTTTAACTTTTTCACTTTTTGTTGGTGCAAGTTTAACTCCACTAAATGTCACATTGTCATGTTTCACAGCTTTGATAAAGTTTTTATCTGTTAAGAATTTTGCGTCTTTATCAACGTAGCCATTGTAAGAATAGTGATATCCTTTTGTTTGTGTTGCAGCGTGCGCTGTATCTTGGAAAGGTAATACAGCTGTACTAGCTCCTAAAAGTGTTCCAAATGCTAAAGTTGTTGAAGCAATAGTTTTTACTACTTTATTCATGTTAGTCCTTCTTTCTATATTAGATTTGTACTTCACTTATATTATCTCACATTGCCTATAAACATTCACTGTACTTAAGATGTATTTATCATATATTTTAGTAAACAAAATTTAATATTATAAAATTGTGGAAATACTATCTATTTTATGAAGTTTTATTATAATAGGAGAAAGAAATGAATTAAGGACGGGGGACCACATCTTGAAAAAAGTATTAGCAGGTATAGTCATTTTACTACTTGTGGTAGCTTTAGGTTTTTCAATATTCTTTGCGGTAACTAGCACTAAAAGTTCAAATGTTAGCGATGATAATAAAACAGAAAAACATGATAAAAAAGATAAAAAGGAAAAGTCTACCGAAGGAACACAAGAAGAGAACGATGATACCGATAACGGTGAAAATGCGCAGTCAGAGCCTACATATAATAACTCAGTAAATACTCAACAAAACTATTCAACGCAACAACATAATAATGTAACAACTCAAACTCAAGAAACTAAAACTAAACAATCAACTACAGAAGGAAATAAAGCTAGTCATTCAAGACAAAATAGTTCAGAAAGTGCAACTTCAGAAAAACGTACTAAAGAAGCTACGACAACTCAACAACCAAGTACACAACAACCAGCGTCAACGCAACAACGTACACAACCAAAGAACTCAACTCAAAGCAGTACCTCAACAAATAAAAGTAGTTCAACTCAAAATGCTGGTAAGTCAGGTAACTCAAATAATAAAGACAATTAATACAAATAAGGCTAGGACAACTATATGATGAGTGTCCTAGCCTTATATTTGTGTTTTGATACTTGCTACATTTTCCAAAAATCTTAACTTAAGTGCTTATTCTGTGACGTTACTTTCATCTATGCGTTTAGAAATTTTACGCATGAGTGGATCTAGAATCGGTTTAATTAAGACACCGACTATAAAGAATCCTAGTCCGAATAATGCCAGGATAATCAATTTTGTGATTAAAATTTCTGGTACGATGCCTCCTACTGTTTCTCGTAAGGAATCAATAACGTAGGTGAACGGTAAGAACGGCGAGATTGTTTGGAAGAACTTAGGTGCTGTTACTACTGGGAATGTTCCACCGCCGCCTGCAATTTGCAATACTAATAGGATGATTGCGATAGCTTTCCCTGGATTACCTAGGAGTGATACCGATGTATAGACAATAGTATTGAAGATAATCGCTCCAAATAGCGCTACCAATACAAATAATAATGGAGATTCGACTTGCGCTTTCAAGATGAACAAGTCTCCTGTCGTCACGATGAGGGTTTGTATGATACCCATCATGACGAAGAATGCGCCCTTACCTAAATAAATCTGACGTCTCGTTAATTCGTCTTCAAGATGTTTGTGTTTGTTGTCGACTGATAACAGGCTGACTAATAATAATGCACCTACCCAGATAGATAGTGATGTATAGAATGGTGTCATTCCTGAACCGTAATCTTTTACTGGGAATACATTGGTTTGTTTTTTATGAATTGGATTTGCGATGACGTCGGCTTGTTTTTTCAAATCGTTTCTTAGTGTGTCAATCAGTTTATCCACTGTATCATCGTCATCTAATTTTTTGAAAATTTTATTAGCCTTGTCTAAATCTTTTTCAATACCTGGTAGGCGGTTCTCTGAAAAGTTAGCCAAGTTTGTTAACGCTTCTTTCGCACGTGGTTGATTCTCATCTAACAAATCTACTGCGTTATCATATTTACTAAATAGCGTTGGTAAATTAGCGTTTACCGTCGCAGTTGCGTTGGCTAATTGTTGTTCTAACCCTGGTAAGTCATTACGCACAAAGTCAGCTGCTTTCGCTACATCTTGTTTCACTGTTGGGAAGTATTGTTGTGCCGTTTGCATTGCTTCAATATACGTTTGTTCTAAAGCTGGCAATTCACTTTGTATCGTAGCGACACGGTTTTGACCTGTAGAAACAATATCTTGCCCTACTTGAATGACTTGATTAATAGTGTCGAGTTTAGATTGAACACGTGATAAGGTGTTTTGACCTTGATTCAATTGTTGAGTAATCTCGTTTGATACGACTAGTAATCGGTTGTTTAGATCTTTTTTGATGAACTCACGATAGTCGCTTAAGCCACTATTTAAATCTGGTAACGTACGTAATACATTGACCGCTTCAGATTTACCCGAACTACCATTTCCTAGTGCTTGAGTAAGTTGGTTAGTAGAACGTAATGTCTCATTAATACGTTGATTAGCGTGTTCAATTTCTTTGATTTGGGATGATAAATCTACATGTTCTTTGTTTTCTAATTCTTTTAAAATGTCTACGAGTTGCTGGTTGTATTTCGCATTATTTTCAAGACGGGAAGTAATATTACGCAACGTCTCATTAAACTCGGTTGGTCGATTAGAACCAAGCACGCCGTATGTACTATTCTTCAAGGCTTTGATATCGGATTGAGTCGCTTTAGCCTGAGTATCGGCGTTGCTAGATAGCGCTAAGAGTGCTTCCGCAAAGGCACTATTCATCGATTTAACATCATTGTCAGACACAATTTGTTTATCATTAACGGCGTCATTACTACTATCTGTGCTTAACGGCGTCACAACATACTTAGGCATGCTTGCAGTACTTTGTTGGCGTAACACATTATTGGCTTGGCCGTTGACTTCTTGCGCCCGGTTAGCGGCTTCTTGATAGTCTCCAACACGTTGTTGGGCCTGTGTAAGATAACCCTGTGCATCGTTCAAGCGCGTATCCGCTAAATCTAAGCCTTCGCTAGCAATATCTACGCCTCTGTTTAGCTTAGGAAACTGTGCCGGGATATCGTTTGAAGCTACATCAAGTAACTTTTCAACCTTAGGCATATAAGCATCTAAAGCAAGAATAAGCTTAGCTTTTTCATTTAATGATGGTATCGCCGCGTTGACGTCATTGAGTTTCTGTTGGGCGTCTAAAATATCGCCTTTATAGTTACCAAGCGCGCGGAATTTATTCGCGTATTCATCTAACTGGTCTTGATGCTCATTAAGATAGACGATGCGATCGGCTATTTTATTAATCTTCGGCAATGAATTATGCGCGGCATAGACAGCGTTTTTAATTTTATTAATCGTTGGCACTTCATCTTCTATTTGTAGCCCTACTTTATTGGCTTCTTGAAGTAACGTTTTAGTGACGGTTTCATTGAATTGTTTATTCGCCTCGTCGACGATAACCGTTGAACCCGTATCTGTCATTTTTGGTGCGACGGCATTGATTTTTTGATTTACTTTATATTCAATGTCGGCTTGTTGTGGTTTCTTACGTAGTGTACCGGTAATGTGGTGCGAAAATGATTTAGGTATGTATATACCGGCATAGTATTTTCCCATTTTAATTTCGTGGTCTGCCTTTTCACGGCTAACGAATTGCCAATCAAATTTATCATTCTTTTTCAAATTATCTTCTAGGGTGTTCCCGACGTTAATCTTTCTACCTCGAACTTTATCCCCTTGGTCTTCGTTTACTACTGCGACTTTAATATGTCCTGTATTACTATAAGGATCCCACATCGCCCATAAGTTGAACCATGCGTAGAATGACGGCAAAATAGCTAACCCTGCGAGAATAATCCAGACGGCAGGCGTTTTGGCGACGCGTTTTAAGTCCGTTTTAAATAATTTTAGTGCATTTTTCATTTCCACACTCCTAAAAAGGAAATATTAAGATTTTATATTAAAAATGTTTTTGGCATTGTTTTTTACTTTGTAGAGTTAGTATAATATTTTTATTAAGTAAAATAACCATTAGTTGATATGTATCAACTATATAAATTACAATAAGCATTATACCAAATTATTAACTGTTCGCATACCACCACATTACATTGGTTAGGAGGATTACATTATCAATGTCCAAGCACAAATTAATGCTTTATTTTTTAACAACTACCCTGGTGTTGCCACCATTTTCAATAAATATCGCGCAAGCAAAAGAGAACTCAAACGAAGAAACAACATCTGACGCGCCTACTAAACAGAATCGTGAAACATCTGAGGCTAAGACAGATGAGACAGTGAAATCTACTGACAATCACGAACATAGTGATGCTCATTCAAATGAAAAATCTAAAGAAGATACCCAAAGCGCTGAAACTCAAGATGACGAGGCAACATCCACTAAGAAGTACACGCCACGCTCATCTAAGGAACATAAAGCGCCGGCTAAAGACGAGAAAGAGACGTCACATCAACAGAACACGTATCATACTCCTTTATCCCCTGTCTTCGATATTAGCGATTTCAACGGGGAACCGGTATCTAAATTTTTAGATCCTAATCAGTATGAAGATGGTTTCAGTCTTACTAATTTAATCGCATCTTTATTCAATTTCGATAGTGATATTTCAGATTATGAACAACCAGCCACTTCTTCTGAAAATGAAGCATCCAACACCAATAACAATGATGAACGTTCTACTCAAAATAGTACAATCAACAAAGACGACACAGCTGAGAAACCAAGCAGCGAACCAGCTTCAACTGAAGACTCAACTGTTTCTAAACAAGAAAATAAAGCGTCAAACCCAAATACTAGTAGCGATGATGCGAGTGTAAGCGAAGCCTTAGATGCTATTGATGATTTAGCATCCGAGACTACTGAGGATAAAGACGCCGATAATACAGATACTGACAGTCAGGCATCACATAAACGTTCTTCTTCTGAAAGCAATGAAGCCTCGACAGAAGATAGCGATACTAACTCAAGTTCTCATGCTAAAAGTGATAGTTTGTCAGATGCAGCCATAGACTCAATTCTTGATAAATATAGTGAAGATGCGACTGAAACACATCAAGATTATGAAAAGGCGCAAGACAATGGGTCATCAACTCAAGCTAAAGAGAAAGAGCATAAAGCTAAGGATATGGACAATCAAGCGTCATCAACGACAAATCCTCAATTGCCAACTAAAAAAGAACTTGAACATAAAAGTGAACCAGCACAATCCTTTGAACAAGACATTAAACAAAGTAACACGCGTTCAACAAGCCTGTTCCAAACCTTACCACGCCTTGATGGTAATAGCGTAAGCGACGATGATATCGCGGTTGTTGAGAATAAAGATACACGCGAGTTCATTAAATCAATTGCTAAAGATGCACATGATTTAGGACAGAAGAAAGACATTTATGCTTCTGTTATGATAGCTCAAGCTATTTTAGAATCGAGTTCTGGCAATAGTGCATTAGCTCAAGCACCAAATTATAATTTATTTGGTATTAAAGGTAGTTATAAAGGACAAGCTGTGAATTTCAATACACTTGAAGCCGATCAGGATCATTCTATGTTCAGTATTAGTGCTCATTTTCGAAAATATCCTAACCTTAAAGCATCATTAGAAGATTACGCCGAGTTGATTAAACATGGTATCGATGGTAATCCAACGATTTACAAGCCGACTTGGAAGAGTGAAGCTGCAACCTATCAAGCGGCTACACGTCAGTTGAGTCGTACGTACGCGACAGACCCTCGCTATGCGACAAAGTTAAATCAATTGATTAAGCACTATGATTTAACTGCATTTGATAAGAAAAAAATGCCTAATTTAAACCGTTATGCTAAGGCGACTTCGAATGGTACAGACGTGTCAGGTGGCGACTTTAAGCCATTTAGTATCACGGATAGTTCATCACCATATCCACAAGGTCAATGCACGTGGTATGTTTATGAACGTACACAACAGTTTGGCAAACATGTCGGTCGTGGTTGGGGCGATGCGCATAACTGGGATAATCGCGCTGAAGATGATGGTTATAACGTGACTCAAACACCGAAAGCACATACCGCTGTAGTCTTCGAAGCAGGACAAGCCGGTGCCCATGAAATGTACGGTCATGTTGCTTTTGTTGAAAAGGTAAATGATGACGGTTCAATCATCATCTCTGAATCCAACGTCAAAGGTCTAGGCATCGTGTCTTACCGCTCAATTGATTCAGATATAGCTCAAGAATTACATTATATTGAACCTAAATAATATACATGAAAATAAGACTGCAACATTTACGAAAAATGTTGCAGTCTTTTCTTATAGATGTAATTAATTGAGATACATAGGTACTAAAACTCATTTTCAACTTTAATTAGTATTGCCGAGGCCGGGACAATAAAATCTGTCACCGCTCCTCATTATGAATAAATTAAAACTTGCGTGATTAACATACCGCCACCAAAGACGAGCACGAAGACGACGATAGGCCATACGAATTTCAACCAATGTGAATATTTCATATCCAACATTTGTAACGTCGCCATAATTAAGCCAGTTGGAGCTAAGAATAGCATCGCATATTGACCGAATTGGTAAGCCGTTACAATAACGAATCTTGGAATACCTACCGTATCAGCAAGTGGCGCAAAGATTGGCATTGATAGTACGGCCAAACCTGATGATGACGGAATAATAAAGCCTAGGAAGAAGAAGATAATTAATAAGATAATAATAAAGATTGGACCACTTACACCTTGTACGAGTGATGATGAGAAGTTCAAGATGGTATCTGAAATAAGTCCATCATTCATAATCATATTAATTCCACGCGCTAAACCAATGATAAGTGATACCCCTACTAGGCTTGAAGCTCCATTCACGAAGGCATCTACTACTGCTTTTTCACCAATACCATTCTTACCTAGTGCGACAATCAACATAATGACGATTGTGAAGGCTAAGAACATTGAAGCCATGACTGGGAACCACCAGCCTTGAGTCATAACACCCCACACCATAATTGGAAATGGTAAGACGAATAGAAGTAGAATAATCTTTTTCTGTAAGGTAAATGGACTTTCTTCGCCATTATTATTAATAACAGACCATTGATTTTCAAATTTATCTTTATCTTCAATTGTATAAGATGCATTGGGATCTTTTTTAATACGTTTAGCATACCAATATAGGTATCCAACAGTGAAGATAGTTGCGATGACTAACCCGGCAATTCTCCAATACAATCCATCAACAAACGTTGTCCCTGCTGCATTAGAAGCAATAACTACTGAGAAAGGATTGACTGTTGAAAATGTACTACCGACCGAACTTGCAAGGAAGATAGAACCTACACAAATAATTGAATCATAGCCCATCGCAATGAAGATAGGCACCAGCACGGGATAGAATGCGACGGCTTCTTCTTCAATACCGCAAAGCGTACCCCCTAACACCATTAAGACTGATACTAGAAAGACTAGTAAAAATTCATGACCTTTTGTCTTTTTAGTTAGTGCTAGTAGTCCAGATTCAAATGAACCACTCGTTTGTACTACACCAATCAAACCTCCGAGTACTAAAATGAAGACCATGACATCGACCGCTTCAATCGTACCGTTCACCATACTTGATGTAATTTGATCAGGCCCAGCTGGGTTTTGTTCTAAACGCTCATATGTATCTGGGATAGAAATAGGTTTATTAATCGCACCTGACTTAAATTGGTCGACATCGATTTTAACACCTAGTTTATCTAATTGTTCTTGCGTCCCAGGTACAGTTTTTGAATGTTGATGCGCATCCACAATTTTAAATTCTTGCGCCCCTGAATCATACGATAACTTTGAATACGTTCCGGCAGGAATTAACCATGTAGCAATGACAGCAACGATGGTCAAAATGAATAAAATTGTAAATGCACCAGGCATTTTAAAATTGAATCGTTTTTTACGACCTGTCACAGCTGTGTTAGAAATTTCTTCAGAATATGCCATATATTTCATCTCCTTTTTCTATTTTTGAAAATATATCACGCATTTAAAATGCATAAATTCTGGGTAGTTGTTTATAGCTAACATTTGCTACTATTTTATTTATCATTACTAGTGTATGTCTAATGTGGTTTACATTCAATATCAATACAAAATAAAGTATAAATATTCTGAAGGAAATTATAAACTTTTCACATAAATTTAAGAATCATTGAGAGAAATTTCACTTCTTATTTTGTGTTTTTTATGTAATCGGTTACCTAATTATAAGCGCCCTTTTCAATAAGAAAAAAGTAGATAATCGAGTGATGCATACTCGACAATTATCTACTTCTTAATTGTATTATTTAATTATTTGAATGATGACGGCGTTTGCGATGTCCTATCCAAATAAATGTGCCGCCAATCAATACTAGAATTGTCGCAATAGGTAACGCTGATTTCTTAACTAGTTCACCTGTAGCTGGTAATGAAAGATTACCATCGTCATCAAATAGTCCATTCAACAAACCACCATCACTATCTAAATTTCCAAGTGACAGCCCTTGTACAGGATCAGGAATATCTGGAATGTTATCTAATAAACTATCACCTGAATTTAGACCGCCTAGTAGACTACCTCCAGTAAGATTGCTTAATAAATCTGAACCTTGAGGTAAAGTGGTTGATTGGTGTGAGTTACCTGAGATACGGTCCATCAATGACGGGCGTTGTGTGATTGGCGCTAAGATATAATCTAAGTTATTTTTAGCTTGGCCTAAGCGTTGTTGAAGACCTAGTAAATCATTCGCTTTACCATTTAATGTGTTTTTCACTAACGCTAACATGTCTGCTTTTCCAGTTTGTGCTTGCATAATAATATCAGCAAGCGCATGTGCTTTGGCTTGATTTAATTTGGTTGCTAATAAAGTTTCTATCGTATGTTTAGGATTAGATGAATGTTCTAATACATCTTTTAAAATATCATCTGTCGTCATTGAGGCATGCATTTTATATTCATCTTTTAAGCGATTGACCAACTCAGAATTTGATAAATTTTCATTAGCTAAACGTTGCGCTATGCCAGTTGCTTCGCCGTTACCTAATCTCGTAGACAATAATGTTTTTAAGAGCTTTTCTTTATCCGATGTCTGGTCAAACATTGATGTTAAGATGTCGTCACCTGTGGTAGTTGTCAATCCGTCTAACCGTTGCATCAGTTGATCAGTGATTTGTTTATCAGACATGCCTTTAGTATTCATGTCTTTTAAGATGTGTTGCGCTTCATTTTTACTGAAAATGTCCCCAACTATATCTGCCACAGCGGCTTGCTTATTTGAAGTGTGATTTAAGCGATCAAGCATAGCCTCGCGATTGCTTTTTACGTTATTGCGAACAGTCGTGATATCTTCTTCAATATGATGTTTCTGTGTTGAAGATAAGTCTTGGTTCTCATTCACGTGTTGACGCAAGTGTCTTAGTTGTTCAAGTTTACGGTCAGTATAACGTTGCGTTGCTTCATTAGATTTGTCTTCAATTTCAGTAATCGCTTGGTCGATTTTTTCAGGTGCTGTCAATTTATCTTGAAGAGGGTCTTTATGTTGAATAGCACTTGTCTCTTTTTGTTGAGATTGAGTTGATTTATTAGCTTTGTCCAAGCTATTCAACACACTTTCAGTAGAATGGTGGCTATCCGCTTCTTCTACTTTATCTTTAATAGAAGTTTTTGGTTCAGAACTTGCTTTCTCTTCAATGGTAGATGTAGCTGTGCTTTGCTTATCCTGGTCAACTTCGTCTTTTAGATTCTCTAATTCGTCTAACACAGAAGTTGCGTCATCCTTATTCAAGCGAGAACCTTCACTAGCCTCAGTAGTTGATTGTTCTTTTGAAATCTCAGCCGTAGCATTCGAATCTTCTTCAGATGTTGTGGCGTTATTTCGTTGACGGGTATCAACCTTTTCAGAAAAAGCATTCAAATCTTTTATCATTTCATCTAATTTGGTAGAAGTTGCTTGGTCATTATTCAAGTCTGTATTCTTATTGTTAGATGAATGTTCGACGCTATGATTTGTTGTTTCTTGAGCAGATAAACGGTTTTCTTCCTTAGCATCTGTAACGATGTGCTTAATTTCATCCTGACTTTGTGCATCTTCAATATCCTCTTGATAACTGCGCAGTTCAGTAGCGTTTAAATTATATAGTCGGTTAATTTCTGCTTTTGCCTTAGCCATCGCTTTATCTAATTCACGTTGAACAGATGTTACATGTTCTGAAACATCGGTATTGTTTTCTTTCGTTTGCGCAAAAGCATCTTTTGTAAATCCATAACCTACTAGTGATCCACTTAATAATACCGCTGAACATGACGCTTTGACGTATAAGTTTAATTTAGACATTCGCGTATTATCTTTCAATCATGTCACCCTTTTTGATTAATATTCGCTTACATTATATAACATTTATTGTAAAACTTATACGCTTTATCTTTGAAAATTAAGAACCTATACGCCACTTGAGAACATACTAATACTTATAGTTTTAGACGCTTACAATTTACTTTTTTAATATCTGTTACATTTACCGAATATTGATATTGATTTGTTAAGTCTATAAGTGATAAATATTTGTCATGCCCTGCGCCTGTGTCGATGTCTAAGATGTTTTTCTTCCTATATAATTCATCATTTTTTAAACCAAGTCGATAGTTTGGTACATGTCCATGTATTAAAAGCTTATTTTTAGGCACATTAGTATTCAATTCATGGTTATAATGACCAGTAGTATATTCTTTAATTTGTTTACTTAAAGGTTTACTCGTATCTATCCCAGCATGCGCAAAAATATAATCGCCTATAACTTCTACAGTAGATAATTCTCTTAAAAATGTATGCCAATGTTTAACCTTCTTATCTTTACTTTCTAACCAACGCATCTCATGGTTACCTGCTAAAGCTAGTGCGCCTTTACGTTTTAATCTCTTTACCAGTTTTAACGTTCCAAATGAATCAGGCCCATTATTCACGTAATCTCCTACTAATATCAGTTGATCTTTTCTAGCATTATATTTCGCCTTTTTCAAAAGCGTAATAAGCGCTTTCCGATAACCATGAATATCAGAAACCACTAGTAGCCTGTCCTTCATTTCACTCTCTCCTAACTTTTAGTTATCACTTACCTCTTATGTAAAAAAACACTCATTAACTAACTCTAAACAAAATATTAACGTCTCCTCAACCTTTTCTATTTATGATAAGGATAGTATAGACAAATTTAATTTTTGGGGAATCAATTTATGAATACAAAGCAAATGCTTATTTTTAAACACTTTGTAGAAATACAAAACGAAAACGCAGTTGCCGATAAACTTGGCATTACGCAACCAACTGTAACGTTTCATCTTAAAAACTTAAACAAAGAATTTGGATTGTCCTTATATTTTAAAAAAGGCAAACATTTTAACCTCACAGAAGCCGGGGAACTGTTATATCATAACACCAACAAGGTTTTAAACCTTATGGAAGAAACGACAGATATGATGGAAGAGTTTAAACAATCCAAACGTGGCACTCTAAGAATCGGTGCTTCTCATGCGCCGATTTATAGCATCCTACCCTCAGCCTTTAAAAACTACATGCATGAACATCCAAATATCGATATTGACTTAACCGTTGAGACTGCGCCTATAATTATTGAAAAAGTTAAAAACAGAAAGATAGATATCGCTATTATTTCTGAAAAAGGATTTAATGAAGATGAAATTCAGACTAAAAGGTTACAAGAAAATCCTTTAGTACTCGCAATGGACAAACGTCATCCCTTAGCCCAACAAGACAAAATCTCTTTAGATGATCTACAAGACTATCGCTTTATCATACATAATAGTGGCTCTACTCGAGAAAGTATAGATGAATGGCGAAAAAATAACTTTGTTAATTTAGATGTTCACATGGAATCAAATAGTATTAGTAGTATTTTAACTACGATTAAAGATTCAAATTATTTAACTTTAGTTAGTGCTAGCGTGTTATATCATCATCCAAATATTATTGCTAAGGCGCTACCTCATGCGCCATCAGCCGGTCATATATCATTATTATATCGTAACGACAGACATCTAACACCTATCATTGATGGCTTTATCACCCTGATTGATACACATACGTATTATTAATTTCATTTCATATAGCGACGAAATTGAGTCACGGATACAAGTTATTCATTTCTCAATCTCCTCGCTTTTCAATTTCGTCAAACTACCGCAATATCCCTTTTATTATCATAAAACTCTTTCTAAATCTTCCTTATAAACATCCTGTAAGTTTAATTTTTAAATTAACTTTATAAAATATTAATATTCTATAAAGTTAATTAATAAATCATCGATAAAAATATAACAATTTTACAATATATTAATATAACTCTATAAAAATAGTTAGGTAGATAATATAATAGGTATGAAAGCTCATACATACGAAATAATTTAACAATTATGCAACTATTGATTAAGGAGGCTATGTTGATGCTCGTTCTAGCAATCATTTTATTATTGATTGGCTTGATTTTGATTGGTACTAGTAGATTCGTTGCCTATCAACATGATGATATTGACCTCAGAGAAAAGATCTATATTCCCGGCGTGATTCTCGTCTTAGTCGGTGCTATATTACTTATAGGTTATTTCGTCAACTAACCACATACATATTTATTTTCAGGTAAAGTCTTTAGTAACTTACCTGTTTTTTTGTAAATTCTTCTCAAATCTTCTTTTTAAATCCAACAAAACCCTTAAAGTGTTGCATTTTCCAACGTCATAAAACTTTTAATGGTACCAAACAAGGGTATAACTTGTTACATTAGCAAATGTAACATTAAAATACGCTTATCTTTTCGTAGTTGGATTTATATATTATCTGCTCACATCTCATCAACACTACATCCATATGTTAGGCGTTCAAAATTTAATAAATAGGAGGAAATGTCTTGGCAAAGCTATTATACAAATTAGGAAAATTTATAGCTAAGAACAAATGGCTTAGTGTCATTGGATGGCTTGTCATTCTAGGTGTGATTATTACCCCGTTAATGATTAGTGCACCTAAGTTTGATAGTGACATTACAATGAATGGTCTTAAATCATTAGACACGAACGACAAAATCAGTAAAGAATTCCATCAGGATAGTGAAAAAGCCTCGATGAAAATCGTCTTCCACTCCAATAGAGAAGATGGACTCACAAAAGACGATACTAAGAAAGATATTGAAGATGCATTAGATAACATCAAACAAAAAGATGATTACATCCAAAACATCTCAAGTCCTTATGATAGTGGACAAGTAAATGATGAAGGCGATACAGCCATCGCAAACATTAGCTATGTCGTCCCTCAAACAGGCTTGAAAGACTCATCTGAAAAAATAATTGATAAAGAATTAAAAGATGTAAAAGATAACCACAACGTACAGATTGAAAAAACACAAGGTGGTGCAATGAATGCTGAACCTGGTGGCGTTTCAGAAATCGTCGGTATTGTAGTAGCATTCGTTATCTTACTTATTACATTCGGTTCACTTATTGCGGCAGGTATGCCAATTATAAGTGCCCTCATCGGCCTAGGCTCAAGTGTGGGTATCATCGCCTTACTAACTTATATCTTTGATATTCCAAACTTCACATTAACATTAGCCGTGATGATTGGATTAGCCGTAGGTATCGATTACTCCCTCTTTATTCTGTTTAGATATAAAGAACTTAAGAAAAAAGGCGTCGATACAATTGAAGCAATTGCGACAGCTGTAGGAACTGCTGGTAGTGCCGTTATCTTTGCTGGCCTTACCGTAATGATTGGCGTTTGCGGATTATCATTAGTAGGTATCGACTTCTTAGCAGTTATGGGATTTGCCTCAGCAATCAGTGTATTATTCGCTGTATTAGCAGCATTAACTTTATTACCTGCATTGATTAGCATCTTCCATAAAAGTATTAAAATTAAAGACAAACCAACAAAAAGTAAAGATCCTAAAGATCATCCTTGGGCAAAATTCATTGTTGGTAAACCAATTATCGCAGTTATCGTCAGCTTGCTTATCTTAATCCTAGCAGCTATTCCGGTAAGTAGTATGCGCCTTGGTATCCCTGATGATAGCTTGAAACCAGTCGATTCATCAGCACATAAAGCATATAACCTAATCTCAGATAACTTTGGCGAAGGTTATAATGGACAAATTGTAATGTTAGTTAACACGAAAGATGGCGGTAGTAAAGACGACATCAATCGTGACTTAAGTAATATGCGCAGTGACTTAGAAGATTTAGACAACGTTGACACAGTGTCAAAAGCACGTCTAAACGATAATAACAACTACGCATTATTTACAATTATTCCTGACAAAGGACCAAACGCTCAATCAACTGAAAACTTAGTATATGACTTACGTGATTACCACAGCCAAGCTCAAGAAAAATATAATTTCGACTCAGAAATTTCTGGTCAAAGTGTAATCAACATTGATATGTCAGAAAAACTTAACAATGCAATCCCAGTATTCGCTGGCGTAATCGTTGTATTAGCATTTATATTATTAATGGTAGTCTTCCGTTCAATCTTAGTACCATTAAAAGCCGTACTCGGATTTATCCTATCATTAATGGCAACATTAGGATTCACAACACTTGTCATGCAACACGGTTTCTTAAGTGGCCTATTCGGTATCAGTAACACAGGCCCATTACTCGCCTTCCTACCAGTAATTACTATCGGATTACTGTTCGGACTTGCGATTGACTACGAACTATTCTTAATGACTCGTGTACACGAAGAATACAGTAAAACAGGCGACAACGACCACTCAATTAGAGTTGGTATCAAAGAAAGTGGCCCAGTCATCGTCGCAGCAGCACTTATCATGTTCAGCGTATTCATTGCCTTCGTCTTCCAAGATGACAGCGCAATTAAATCAATGGGTATCGCACTCGGATTCGGCGTACTATTCGACGCATTCGTTGTACGTATGACATTAATCCCAGCCCTAACTAAACTATTCGGTAAAGCATCATGGTACCTACCTAAATGGTTAGGCGCAGTATTACCAAACGTTGACGTTGAAGGTAAAGCCCTAGAAGAAGATAATCACGATTCTTCTGCTTCTAGAAAAGGTCATGAAGATGCACGTTACAGAGAATTCACTAGCCCAGAGCAACACAACGCTAGCTATCAAGATGACAGACGTAGCGACAGATACTATGACAATAGACAAAACCAACACCCAGACAACAACTACTACAATGCAGGATATGCAGCAGGCACATACCCTCACGATAACCATCGTGACAACAATCAACGTCTTGAACATTACAACAATGAAGATTACAACCGTTCCGTACGCTTAGATAGCGACCAAGCTCAACCAAACAGACGCTACGACGACCGTCGTGACTACGACCGTCGCGAAGCTAGTCAACGCGACAGAGATGCACAATATCAACAACGTCGCGATGATAATTACCGTTATAATGATTCAGCACGTCGTCCTTATAACAACGAACAATATCATGGTCGCCCATCTTATGGACAACCAATGACGCCACGCGATGATGTCGATTATGAAACATTGTATACTCAAAACGGCAATAGTTATTATCCTAATGACTATAACCACTATAATAACCAACATGATAACCATGAACGTTATTATCAAGAGGATCGTCGTCATGAAGGTTACGATCGCCAAGACGATAGAAACCATCAACACGAAGATAATTACAATTCTAGTTTCGATAAAACAACAGATTTATATAAAGATTTAACAGATAATGATACTGATCAAGATGTATTATTTAAAGCATTAATGTTATACGCTCGTGAAAACAATAAAGGTATTTACGATAGATATAACCAACAGTCTAATACAAATCGTCACGATGACGAACGCAGAGATTAATTCTAAAAAGGAGGAAATACGTTATGTTTAAACGACGTAGTTCGAAGTTTCTAGGACTACTAGCCACACTTGCCTTAGCCATTGTGCTAAGTGCATGTGGTAATAGTGGTAGCGGTAGTGGCTCATCTGACGATAGTAAGACGTCACTTGGTAGTAAAGAAATCGAAATTCCATATATCGCAACTGACAACTCTACACCACGCTCTTTAGTAATTGCGGAAGTATTAAAAGATGCTGGATATGATGTAACAACAACACCTGTAACTGCTAGTGGCCCATTATATGCTTCAGTTTCAGAAAGTAAAGATTCATTCCATGCATCAGGTATCTTCCCTACTACTGACAAAAGTTACTACAACCAATTCAAAAGTAACTTAAAAGTTTATGATGATAAACATTTAGTAGATAAAGTTAGAGTTGGTTTAGCTGTACCAAAATATGAACAAGATATTGATTCAATTAGCGATTTAAAAAATAAAGACTTTGGTGAATCTGTAGATTGGACAATTCAAGGGACAGACGCTAGAAATGGCGTTATGAAATCAACAAAAGATGAACTTGATAGCGATAATTTAGATAAATATAGCTTAAAAGAAAGTTCTGACCAAGATCAGTTCAAAAAAATCCAAAAAGCTTATAAACAACAACAACCTATCGTCTTTACTGCTATGGAACCAAGTTGGTTTACTAAAGAGTTAGACGCTAAAATGTTGAAAGACCCAGATAATATTTATGGTAATAACGATCAACATATTGATTTAGTATTTAACAGTGACTTCAAAGAACAACATCCAGCTGCATATACTATTGCTACTCGTATTGCTGATGATTGGAGTAAGAAAGACGAAGAGAAATTAGCTAAGAAAATCTTTGTCGACAACGAAAATCCAGAACAAGTTGCGAAAGATTATGTAGATAATAATGACAACAAAGTGGATGAATGGCTAGAAGATATCAATACTAAATAAGTTTTGATATCAAACAATCGGGAGAAATTTTTTAAGGGGCATGCTTGATAAAATAGCATGATAAGAGGTTAAGACATTTAATCATTAATGTCTTGGCCTCTTTTTTACATTCTGTCTTAATTATTTTCAACACTCTCCTTTAGTATAGTTTTCAACCTATTTTAATTTCCTTTCACATATATAAACGTGCCTCAACGACAAATTACTTTTTAAACTCTCAATTTTTTTATAAAAATTTTTTAACCTACAAAGATTTAATTCAATTGGAATTATAAGCAAATATGATAGAGTAATGTTTATTTTTGGAAATGTACGAATTAATGTGATAAATTACTCTTATTAAGTCAGGCGATCTAATATAAAATTGTATAGGAGAATCAGATTATGCCGACAGCGAATCAAAAACGTATGATTAAGCATATTCATGAAACAGTATTTAAGTTATTATACGACTATCATTTTGACGAAATTACTGTTCAAAAAATATGTGAAGTAGCAGAAATTAATCGAAGTACATTTTATCGCTATTTCCAGGATAAGTACGATTTGCTTTACTCTTTAACCAACTTTATCACTCAAAAAATTACTATCACTGAAGATGACTCCGAGGGTATTACTACGCCTGAATCGTTTCAGGAACTTATTTATTACATAGGACAAAATAAAAAGATATTCAAACACTTATTAGTATCTTCTCGACAAATCGATGTATTTCGTACTTTAACAAACGTCAGTCGTGAAATGATTTTGAATGATACTAGAAAACAGAATGATCCGCTAGCTATAAAAATTCAAAACAGTAAGCATCCTGAAATTATTGTCGATTTTTACAGTAGTGGCGTTATAGAAGTGTTAAGACGCTGGGTGGAAAATGATTACAACTATAGCGTAGAAGAAGTTTTCGAAACATTAAATGATATTTTAGAATCATCATTAACCTCCCCTAATAACTAAAAGCATTCTCACCAACCATTAGTGAGAATGCTTTTTAAATTATACGTTATCGTTTATTTTCTTTAGGTGGAATAGACTTATAAACCATATAGCCACTATTAATTACCATCAAAATAGCGATAATAGCTAAAACCCATGTGGATAAATTAGTCATATTATAAATGATTAACAAGACCAATAATATAATGTTTATGATATTAGCGATTATCATCTTCTGATCCATTAATATCACCTCATTAATCCTTTACCCTAATTAAACTCTTCATATTTATAGGACAAAAAATACAGTGATTCTCCCCTCTCTATCTACTTTTATTTTTTAACTAGTTATCTATATAAGATTATATTTATTTACGGAGTATTAATGTCGAGACTCCTGAGGAAATAGGATGAGTGTCGAGACAGAGGCTCGACTTGGCAGTAGTTGTCTGAAATGAAGAGACGTTCGAGCCTCACTTTCTTCATTTCTAGTCAACCTTGCCGGGGCGAGACGACGAAATCTTAGAAATTCCATTAGATTTCTGTCTCGCTCCCCTCCTCGGAAAGCGAGACATTCAATACGAAGTATTGATAAACATCTTCAAGTAATTACTTTCAAATTTTTATTCCTACCTTTATCTTATTTCATTCTTTCTACGTGGTAAGAATAAAGCAATGACAATAGCAATAATGCCGATTACTGCAATGACATTAAATTGTACTGTAAAACTTTTAATACGATTTAACTCAATACTTAAAATCGGCGCAATAGCCGTACCTAAAAATAGAATAAATGTATTTACAGATAAGAAGAAGCCTTGATTGCCATTTACAGTAAGACCTACTTTAGAAATTGTCGAAGGTATAGCAAAGGCAATCCCACCTACAAACGTTACACTCCATACAATAAGTAAAATAATATTCGTCGTTATAGACATTAAAGTAAGAGAAACTGTACTTACAATTAATGCACCTAAAATAATATTTTTTACTCCGATACGATCACTAATTCGACCTGCAATAAATGATAGCAACATACCGATAATGCCAAATAATTTAGCATTAATTGCAGTCGTCTCATTGCCTCCAATAACATCTGAAGTGACATAATTATTAAATACGGTATACATACTAATAAACATTGTAAGTAATGTTAATGATACCCCGTAACAAAGCAATACTGCTTTATTCGTTCTAAAATCACTGAAGTTATTAAAGAAACGTAATAGTTTAATTTGTGGATTTTTAATAGGACTTTCAGGGATGTTTTTATAAATAACGAATGCTAGCAAGATATAAAGAATAGTAAGCGTAAAGTAGACCACGTGCCAATTTGAGAAACTAACAATAATTTCACTTAAATTCTGACCGATAATCCCCGATAACATGAAACTCGTACTGATAAAGCTGATTGCCGTCATACGTTTTACTGGTGAATATGTTTCCGTCACATAAGTGATTGATATTGGTGAAAAGGCTGCTGCAAAGACACCTTGAATTGCACGTAGAATGACTAGTAGCGTAAACGAATGAATAAACCCTATTACTAAACAAATAATAATTAGTCCGCTAATGCCAAATAGTATCGTACGAATACGACCGAATTTTTCGGATATAGTGCCGTAGAATAAACAACTTACTGAGTAGGTAATCGAGAAGGCAACGCCGTTTAGCGTAGCAACAGATGGTGGAATCTTGAAGTCTTTGGCGAATTCTGCAGTTAATGGAATGGCTGTATATAAACTACTCATAACAATAATTCCAGCGATAAAGAATATCGTTGTTATTTTATTATAATTCATTGGTTTTTGAATAGACATTGTTATTACCCTTTCATAAAGTTTTTCACAACATTTATATTATGCCATGATATTTTACTTTTCTAAAGACTGTTTAAAATTTACAAAATACTTTTAAAGTTCATATATTTGCGTTAACTCTTAATATTCATACTTCCAAATTGCTTAAGATAACGCCCTTTATGAAGGTTTCACTTTATGCGAAATAACGGGGTTGAGCCTTTTCAAAAATAAATATCTCTAATTCGAAACATTTCTATTGACTAACCTTCAAAATAGGCATACAATTCAAGTATAAAATTTATACCAATAGGAGGTGGCGTGTTGAAAATAGAATTAGTATTGACTTCATTTGCGGACAACGGAAATATCTATATGCCCGATGGAAAACAAGAAGCAGTATCCAATGCTCAAAGAATTCGCGATATTGTTGAAGAAATTGAATTGGCTGACCAATTAGGATTAGACATTTATGGATTAGGTGAGCATCATCGAGAGAATTACGCAGTTTCAGACCCTGTAACTGTATTAGCTGCGGCGGCTGGCCGTACTACCAATATTAAGTTATCTTCAGCGGTAACAGTCTTGTCGTCTGATGATCCTGTGCGTGTCTATCAACGTTTCTCAACATTAGATGCGGTATCTAATGGACGTGCTGAAATAATGATTGGTCGAGGGTCATTCATCGAATCTTTTCCATTATTCGGTTATAATTTAGATGACTACGAAGATTTATTTAATGAAAAGTTACAATTACTCTTACGCATTAATGAACATGAAGTAGTCAGTTGGGATGGTAAATTGAGACCAAGTTTCGAAGCGACTGGAATTTATCCACGTGTAGAACATGGTAAATTACCTATTTCAATTGCAACTGGTGGCACACCTGAATCTTCATTAAGAGCTGGTGCCTTTGGATTACCAATTACGTATGCGATTATTGGCGGTAATCCTAGACGGTTTACACGTAATATTGAAATTTATAAATCTGTGGCAGAATCATATGGCCATAATCCTGATGAGTTGCCAGTCTCTGTACATTCTTGGGGTTACGTAGCTGAAACAGATGAACAAGCTAAGAAAGAGTACTTCCCTTCTTTAAAAGCACATCATGACATTTTAGGTCGCGAACGTGGTTGGCCTGAATTTGATGAAAATATGTTCGAGAGAGAAATAGGAAATAATGGTGCAATCTACCTTGGCAGTCCTGAAACGGTTGCCCAAAAGATCATTGAGACGGTAGAAACATTAGGCCTTAACCGCTTCATGATTCATACACCTGTAGGCTCTATGCCTCATGACTATGTAATGAAGTCAATTCGTCTATTTGGCGAACGCGTTAAACCTATTGTTGATAAATATTTTGAAAACAAATAAAAAGGAGATTTTTAAATTATGATTTTACGTTATGCTGCAAACTTAAAACTTGCTAAAGAATTATACACTGCTTCAAAACCAAAACTTAAAGGTGACCAAGAAATGAAAGAAACTTTCACAAATGTATTTGGTTTACCAGAAAACTCAGTTAAATTAGCTGGATCATTAGAAGCTGCTGCCGCTGCTTTCTATGCAGTGAGTTTCTTAAACAAAAACTTATCACGTTTAGGTTCAATCGCTACTTTCGGTGTTTTAGGCGTTGCTGCTTACAAACACTTCGAAGCTGGTCATGGTAAAGAAGGCGCACAACATGCGTTAGACTTATTAGGCTTAGCTGCGTTAAGTTTCGCTGATACTTTTGATTGTGACAATAAATAATTAATTTAAAAAGAGAGAAGAGGTTGGGCATTTATTAAAATGTTCCAACCTCTTTTTCATACCTTATTATTGATTTTTTAAGAATTCTGGAAAAGTTTGTGGCTTGTCATGAACAAGTTGTTCAAAATCATCTGAATGTTGATCAAGTAAACCTCTTGCCCCTGCCTCGTACATTGATGCTAATAATGAACCAAATCCTTTTGGTTCATCATACATTTCTGAGAATTTTCCCAAAGAAACGGGACTATATTGAATTTCTGTACCTGTTGCTTCAGATAAAATAGCTGCTAACTCTGTCATAGAATAACTATAGCCAGACAACAGATATCTTTGGCCAAACTTTTCAGGCTGTTGTAATAACGCAACAATTACTCTTGCAATATCATTTCTTGAAATATAATTAATGCGCCCATCACCTACTGGATAAATCAACTTCTGCATCTCTGCAAGTTCTGATAAATATGGTTTAAGTGGGTCCATATACATTGCCATTCGTACATACGTGAGCTGACTTGAGGCTAACAATCGTTCTGCATAACCAAAGTAAGGACTCATATGGAACGGATTATTGTGTTGATCGGCGTAATACCCAATAAACATAATATGCGAAACGTTAGCTTTTTGTGCTACACTTACTAAATTTTCAACTTCTGGAAGTCGTTTAAATGATGGGTGTATGATACTTGGGATAAACACTACTGTGTCGATTCCGTTAAATGCGTGTACCATACTTTCTTCGTTAAAATAATCTAATTCACGAACCTCGACATAATCCTTCCAATGTGCCGGAACTTTATCAGGGTTACGTATCCCTATATGAAAATCGGGTAGCCCTTCTTTTATGGCGTGTTCAGTAATATGAGAGCCTAGGTTGCCAGTCGCGCCTGTTAATAGAATAGTCATATTTATCGCTTCTTTCTATGTATTTCATTAGCTTTTGTCGTGTGATACCGTACGTTTTACCTATTCTATAGTATTGCCTTAATTACTCTGATTATGCATGCTTTCCATAACATAAATTATAATTTTATTTTATACATATTTAGTTAGTATATCCGGACGAATATGGCAATAACTGATGTCTTCTGGCGATTTATCTAATCTGTCTTGATGTTCTTCGGCACTTTTAACATAATTGTTTAATGGTAAGACCTCGACCGCAATGCGTTCTTTATCTTCTCGATTGTTAATAAAGTCCTTTGCTTCTTGGAGATGCTTATCGTCTTCACTATAAATGCCTGTGCGATATTTAGGACCTTCGTCGACACCTTGTTTATTCACACTATAAGGGTCTATTATTTCGAAAAGATAATTCATTAGGTCGGTAATAGTGATACGTTGTGGGTCAAATACAGTTTTTACACATTCTGCATAACCATCATAGTCGCCATCTAGTTGACTTGTAGTTCCATTCGCACGCCCTGCTTCAGTTGAAATTATGCCAGGCAATGTCTTAATAAATGCTTGAGCACCCCATAAGCATCCCCCTGCAATATAAACTGTTTCCATCGATATCACTCCTTTTCTCTAAATTATACATAAAAGAAATAAAGTGATGTATTATTTTTATGCAGCGTTATCTTCTGAATTAGTGTCTTCTTCATCTGAAGATGATTCTGCACTTTCGGCTTCTTCTGCAGCTTTTTCTTCTTGTTCAGCTTCTGCTTCTTCTTCGGCTTGTTGTCTTTCGTACTCTGCTTCTTCCTCAGCTTGTTCTTTTTCAAACTCTGCATCTTCTTTTGCCTGTTGTCTCTCATATTCTGCTTCTTCTTGTTCGGCTTCCGCTTCTTCTTTAGCAGCTTGTTTTTCGTACTTTTCTTCTTCTTTTTCATACAATGCTTCTACACGTGCTTCTAATTGGTCATATTCGATTTCTAACACATCTTTTGACACATGATTCATCTTTTCACCATCAGTAAGAGAATTATATTCATCAACCAAGTCATTATACATAGAAGCTGGGTATGTTATACCTTCATCTTCTTCAGTATCTGTTGAGTTGTCGTCTGTTGTTGAATCGTCAGAGTCGTTTGTTGATGTATTCTCCTCGCTAGCTGAGCTATTCCCTGAAGTATTATTATTGTCATCTGAATTGCTAATGTCAGATTTATTAATAACCCATTTTGCTCTTACTTTATTAAAATTTGGTATCGCATCTAATTCTAAAGTATAGTTATCACTATCTGGAACGTCATAAGTTATGTAACCTGAAGCTGTATTATTTTGATTCAATTGATGACTAAATCCTTCATGCATATCATCACTGCCATACCACTCTTCATAGTTCTCATTATTCACTTTCATTCCAAAATCAGTATTATCTACTAATACTTGATCATCATTATTATTTTTAAATTTCATATAGACTCTTAACGCTTTACCATTTTCTGGTGCATTAAATTCATCGTAACTATTAATGAATTCTGCTTTTACAACTTTAATATCAACACCATCTGCTTCAACAACTTGTCCCATTTTAAAAGACTTCATCTTATCTGTCGCTTTGGCTTTACTATTTTTCTCTGAATTTTCATCGGAATCTTGATTATTCTCCCCGAGAGAACAACCCACTAATAAAAATAAAAACATAATACATATAAAAAATAACCTTTTCATATTGGCCTCCTAGTTTTATTTGTAAATCGAAAAAGATATCATTCACACATATAATTCTATATCCAAAAAACTTAAATGCAATATATTTTCATAATAAAATTAATATTGTTACGCAATTTAACTATTTGCTAAATAGTAGTATCTTCGGATTCGTTTTATTACTAGCCATAATTTCCCGGAAAATATATACGCTAATAAGTTTACTTTCAAGGGTTTGATGATAAATATCTAATAAGGAGGGTTCTTATGTTTGGCAATAAAGAAAAAGAATACAACAGATTTTTAGTTGAAAAAGTTGGAGGAAATGGTTCTACAAGATGCTATATTTTAACGGATAAAAAGACAGGTATTCAATACTTATCAACTTGGATAAGTACAGGTGGCGGAATCACACCACTATTAGATGAAAATGGCAATGTTACCAAAGTAGATGTAAGTAAATTAGATGAAGAGTAAAGTAGGATTATAATATAAACGAGAGGTAAGGCATCAATAGCTTATACTCTAAAAGCTGATTAATGGAGCCCTACCTCTCGTCTAAAAATATTAAACAATGCGTTTACGAAGTGCACCTGAAATTAAATCTACGATAGCCACCATAATAACTAAGCCAATTAAAATAATACCGACACGGTCCCAAGAACGTGTTTGTAGTGCAAAGATTAATGGTGTACCGATTCCCCCAGCGCCAATCAGACCTAAAATCGAAGCTGAACGAAGATTTAATTCAAAGCGATATAAAATAAGCGATAAAAATGATGGCAGTATTTGAGGAATAACCGCAAATACCAAAGTTTTGATCTTATTGGCACCACTTGCTTTTAATGATTCTACTGCAGTGAAGTCTAGACTTTCAATTTCCTCTACAAATAATTTACCTAGCATACCCACTGAGTGAATACCTAAGGCTAATACCCCAGAGAATGACCCTGGACCTACTGCTTTAATAAAGATAAGTGCCATGATTATTTCTGGAAAAACTCGAATAACACTTAGCAAAAATTTTGTTGTTCCACTTACTGGACGTACTTTAACTAAATTACGTGCCCCTAAGAATGCGAATGGAATGCAGATAATTGCTGCAATAAATGTACCGATGACTGCAATAGCAAATGTTTCTAACAACCCACGTAATAAGTCCTCTCCTTCTGGAATATATACATAACCAAAATCTGGATGAAATAGCCCATAGAAAATAGACTTTAATATGTCGATAGATTGAGATTTTAAATGTAATAAAGGTATGCCTGCAAATCCCCAAGCGATAATAATGATAACCACAAATGCAATAGCCCAGTTCTTAATGAGCTTTCGCTTATTACTTTTCGTTTTTAAAAGATATTTTTGTTCTAAATCATACTTATCTTGTGTCATACCAATTGTTCCCTCACTTTCGAACTCACGTAGTCAATAATGACCACAATGACAAGTGTGAATAAAATAATCATCGCTGTTTTAGCATATAGGAATAAACCTAGTGTTGAATCATAAAACAGACCAATACCACCTGCTCCTACGAGTCCTAATACTGCAGAAGCACGAATATTAATTTCGAAAGAGAATAATACGTAAGATAAGAATATTGAAACAGTTTGTGGGATAACGCCAAACATAATCCACTTTACTTTATTAGCTCCTACGGCAGTCATAGCTTCCATAGGTCCTGGATCAATTGTTTCTAGTGATTCATAAAATAATTTAGCTATGATACATATTGATAAAATAAATAACGCTAACACCCCAGGCACTTGACCAATACCGAAAACGGCTACGAAAACTGAGGCTAACAATAAATCAGGAATTGTTCGTAAGATATTTAAAATAAAACGTGCAGGAATCGTTATCCATTTCGTTTTGATGATATTACTCGCACAAATTAAAGATATAGGAATAGACGCAATCGCCCCTAGAAATGTTCCTACAATAGCCATGCGAATGGTATCTAACATTGGTTGCATAATGGCGTGTATGTAAGACCAGTCAGGTGGTACCATTTGTACAAAGAAATTACCGATTTGAGGAAGCCCCACCAATAAGTCGCTAAAGCTAAAACCAGTGTATAAAAAACTCCATACCACTAGAACCATCACTATTAGAATAGAGAAACTTGTTTTAAGAGATAATTTCTTATTTAAATATTGATCATATTTATTTGTTGTAGGTGTTGTCATATTAGTCCACCCCTAGCTTTTCATCTTCTTTAAGCGCACGGCCGTAAATGTCATTAAATATTTCTTCTGTTGCTTCGCTTGCAGGTCCATCATAAACTAACTCGCCATCACGTAAACCTATGATTCGAGTCCCATACTCTAGTGCTAAATCGACAAAGTGTAAGTTGATTAAAATTGTAATCCCTAACTCTTCGTTAATTCTTTTCAAATCGTCCATAACTTGTTTCGTTGTTAAAGGATCTAATGATGCTACTGGCTCATCGGCAAGAATAATCGAAGGCTCTTGGGCTAAAGCGCGCGCAATAGAAATACGTTGTTGTTGTCCGCCTGATAATTCATCTGAACGTTGATTACATTTATCTAGGATATTTACTCGATCTAATGCATGCATTGCTTTGATTTTATCTTCTTTTGGAAATAGTCCTAACACCATTTTCCAAGTGGGGTGATAGCCGACGCGACCACTTAAAACATTGCGTAGAACTGAAGAGCGTTTCACTAAATTAAATTGTTGAGAAATCATACCGATATTGCGTCGCATAAGTAATAATTCTTTACCTGACGCTTTAGTAATTGATTTACCTTCGATAGTAATGTCACCTGATGTCACGTCATGCAAACGATTCACAGCTCTTAACAATGTAGATTTACCTGCGCCAGATAACCCTACAATGACTGCGAAGTCCCCCTTTTCGATATTTAAGTTTATATTTTTTAACCCCACGTGCCCGTTAGAATAAATCTTATTGACCTCTTTAAATTCAATTTGACTCATTTTTAACACCCTTCTTTTATAAAAAGAAAGAGGTCGGGACATTAAGTAGAGATAGGACAAAACCTTACTTTAAAGTACCGTTCATCGGTTTCAAACTTATGTGGTTAATGACCTAAACTCTTACTATTTATATGCCCTAGCCTCTTTCTATATCGCTTATTTAATTGTGCTTGAATTAGCTTTTATTTAAGTAATAAACAAGTCACATTACTTCATATCTTGAACTTGTTTTTCATATTTTCTAACAATATCAAAATCAGAATCTTGCGCTTCTACATAACTTTCATGACCATATATTTCACTAATAATGTCATGACCTTCTTTTGTTTTAGCTAAATTTTTAAATGCTTGTTTTAATTTCTCTTGGAAATCTTTATTCATATCTGAACGTACTGAAATTGTATCATTAGGAATTGGTTCAGTTATTTTAATAATTTTAGTATCTTTAAATACATTAGGTTGGTCTTTTTTCACTAAACTACGTGCATCTTGATAAACTGCAGCTGCATCAACGTCACCATTTAATAATGAAATTACCGCTTGGTCATGACCTTTTACATTGATCACTTTCATGTCTTTAGTCACGTCGAGACCTGCTTTTTCTTTAAGTGTTGCAGCTGGGAAAGTATAACCTGATGTAGAAGTTACTTCTTGTAATGCAATTTTTTTATTTTTTAAATCTTTCAAGCTATTGATACCTGAATTTTTCTTAACTATAATTTCTGATTTATAGTTTTTCACAAGCTCTTTAGATTCAGACCCATCGAAATTAACCCCATAACGTTGAGCCATTAATAATAAATCCGCAACTTTTTGATCATGCGCTAACGTATAAGCTGTTGGAGGTAAGAAACCAACATCTACTTGTTTAGATTTCATTGCTTCTACAATAGTATTGTAGTTTGTTGATACTGATACTTTAACTGGAATATTTAACTCTTTAGATAATATTTTTTCAAGTGGCTTAGCTTTCGCTTCTAACGTGCCAGCGTTTTGAGATGGTACGAATTGAACTTTTAATTCTTTAGGCGTATAGCCATCTTTGCCTGAACCACTGTCAGAACTATTATCTTTGTTGCTTAAAGAACTATTATTTCCACAAGCTGTCGCAAAAATAAGGATTGCCATAGCCATTACTAAAAGATAAGTGATTTTTTTCATTACATAATGCCCCCGTTCAATATGAAAAGTCTTCTATGGTGTCAAATCACTTGACAATATAAGAGTATCATAATATCGACATAAATAGTATTTAATAATTAACAAATTCTATATTAATTTTATCTAATTTAGTTGTATCTGGTAATTTCTGAAATAACGGGAGGAAAATTGGAGAAATATGAGAGCAAAAGTTAAAAAGTAAACCCCAAAAGTAGACATTAATCATCTAACTTTTGGGGTTATACATAATTTATTTTCTTAGAATATATTATTTAAAGGATTAAATTATACGTTTGCGGATAGCTCCTGAAATCAAATCTACGACGGCGACCATTATCACTAAACCAATTAGAATAACTCCAACGCGGTCCCAAGAACGTGTTTGTAATGCAAAGATTAACGGAGTACCTATCCCCCCAGCGCCAATTAAACCTAGTATAGAAGCCGAACGTAAGTTTAATTCAAAGCGATATAAAACGAGAGATAAAAATGAAGGCAGAATTTGCGGAATAACTGCAAACACTAATGTTTTGGTTTTGTTCGCTCCACTAGCCTTTAACGATTCTATTGATGTGAAATCTAAACTTTCGATGTCCTCAACAAACAGTTTACCTAGCATACCGATTGAATGTATTCCTAAAGCTAATACCCCTGAAAACGAACCTGGTCCCACTGCTTTGATGAAGATAAGCGCCATTACTATTTCAGGGAATACACGAATTACACTTAGTAAAAACTTAGTGATACCACTTACTGGACGAAATTTAACAAGGTTATGAGCACCTAAAAATGCAAATGGAATACACATTATCGCTGCAATAAACGTACCAATCACCGCAATAGCAAATGTTTCGAGTAAACCTCGTAACAAATCTTCACCAGCAGGGATATATACATATTTCCAATCAGGGTGAAATAAACCATAGAAAATTGATCTTAAGATTTCAATAGATTTAGACTTTAATTCTAAAGCTGGCATTCCAGTGAATCCCCAAGCAATAATTGCTAATACAATTAATACAATAATCCAATTTTTTATTACTTGTTGCTTTTGCTTTTTAGTTTTTAAAAGATACTTCTCCTCCAAATGTTTCTCTTCTTGTATCATACGAGATGTTCCCTCACTTTCGAACTGACATAGTCAATGATGACCACAATTACTAGTGTGAACAGAATAATCATCGCCGTTTTAGGATACTGAAATAAACCTAGCGTTGAATCGTAAAATAAACCAATACCACCAGCTCCCACTAGTCCTAAAACAGCTGAGGCACGAATATTAATTTCGAAAGCGAATAGAACATACGATAGAAATATTGAAATTGTTTGTGGCACTACCCCAAACATAATCCATTTTATTTTATTCGCTCCTACAGCAGTCATAGCTTCCATAGGTCCTTCATCAATAGTTTCTAATGATTCATAAAACAATTTAGCTATAACGCTTATCGTTAAAATAAACAAGGCTAAGACTCCGGGAATTTGGCCAATTCCAAATATCGCTACAAAAACTGACGCTAATAATAAATCCGGGATAGTACGTACTATATTTAAAATAAACCTTGCTGGTATAGTAATCCACCTTGTTTTAATAATATTATTTGCGCAAATTAACGATATAGGAATAGAAACAATTGCACCTAGAAATGTCCCTACAATAGCCATTCGAATTGTATCTAGCATTGGTTTCAAAACTGTATGTATATAAGACCAATCAGGTGGTACCATTTGAGCGAAAAATTTTCCAATTTGGGGAAGTCCAATCAATAAATCGCCAAAACTAAAACCAGTATATAAAAAACTCCAGATTACTAATATAGCAACAATAAGAACAGAGAAACTTGTCTTTAGTGACATTTTTTTATTTAAATATTGGTCGTATTTATTAGTAGTGGTTGTACTCATTTTACTCCACCCCTAGCTTTTCATCAGCTTTAAGCTCGCGTCCATATATCTCATTAAATACGTCTTCTGTTGCTTCATGTGCCGGGCCATCATAGACTACCTCGCCTGCGCGTAGTCCAATGATCCGAGTACCATACTCAAGTGCTAAATCCACAAAGTGCAGGTTAATTAAGATTGTGATACCTAATTCTTCATTAATTCGTTTTAAATCATCCATAACTTGTTTAGTCGTTAAAGGGTCAAGCGAAGCAACAGGCTCATCTGCTAAAATGATTGACGCTTCTTGAGCTAAAGCACGTGCGATAGAAATACGTTGTTGTTGTCCTCCTGACAACTCATCTGAACGTTGATTACATTTGTCTAAAATATTCACCCTATCCAACGCATTCATCGCTTTTAATTTATCTTCTTTTGGAAATAAACCTAACACCATTTTCCAAGTTGGGTGATAACCTACACGACCACTTAAAACATTACGTAAAACTGAAGAACGTTTGACTAGGTTAAAATGTTGAAAAATCATACCAATGTTTCGACGCATTAATAATAATTCTTTATTTGAGGCTTTTGTAATCGATTTACCTTCTATAAATATTTCACCAGAGGTAACATCATGTAATCGATTCACCGCTCTTAAAAGTGTAGACTTACCTGCACCCGATAACCCTACTATAACTGCGAAGTCGCCCTTTTCAATATTTAAGTTAATATTTTTTAATCCTACATGTCCATTAGGATAAACCTTATTGACTTCCTTAAACTCAATTTGACTCATTTTTAACACCCTTCTTTTATAAAGAGAAAGAGGTCGGGACTCTAATAGTGTATAAAATAAGATTAATATCCCATTATTTTACTCTATTTATATGTCCTAGCCTCTTTCTAGATTACTTGTTTAATTCATGTCGGTTCATTTAGATAGTAAGAAAATGACTTTATTTCATATCTTGGACTTCTTTTTCATATTTTCTTACAATATCGAAATCTGAATCTTTAGCATCTGTATATCCTTCGTGAGAATATACTTCGCTAATAATTTTATGTCCTTCTTTCGTTTTAGAAATATCTTTAAATGCTTTTTTCAATTTGTCTTGGAAATCTTTATTCATATCTGGACGAACTGAAATCGTATCATTAGGGATAGGTTCTGTTAGTTTAAGGATTTTAGTATCTTTAAATACATTTGGTTGATCTTTTTTCACAATATTACGTGCATCTTGGAAGACTGCTGCTGCATCAACATCCCCATTTAATAATGAAATAATCGCTTGGTCATGCCCTTTTACATTTACAATTTTCATATCTTTAGTCGCATCGATACCCGCCTCTTTTTTAAGTGTGGCAATTGGGAAAGTGTAACCTGCTGTTGACGTTACATCTTGTAATGCAATCTTTTTATTTTTTAAATCTTTCAAACTGTCAATTCCTGAATCCTTTTTCACTAGAATCTCTGATTTATAATCTTTTACTAATTTATCTGAGCTAGAACCATCATCTTTAACTCCATAACGTTGAGCTTGTAACAATAAATCAGCTGCTTTTTGATCGTGTGCTAATGTGTAAGCTGTTGGTGGCAAGAAACCGACGTCTACTTTCTTAGATTTCATTGCTTCAACGATAGTATTATAGTTTGTTGATACAGATACTTTAACTGGAATATTTAATTTCTTGGATAATAATTTTTCAAGTGGTTTTGCTTTTGCTTCTAATTTGTCTGCGTTTTGAGAAGGCACAAATTGTACTGTTAACTTCTTAGGTGTGTATCCATCTTTATCCGAACCACTATTAGAGCTATCCTCTTTACTATCCAAAGAACTATTATTTCCACAAGCTGCCGCAAAAATAATAATGGATAACGCCATAATTAAAAGATATGTTAATTTTTTCATTGCTTAAAGCCCCCGTTCATTATGTAAAAAATCTCGAATCTATTAAATAATCCGATAATTTAAGATTAGCACAACATTAATTCCAATGGTATTTAATAATAGTTAATATTATATAAAAAATATTTAAAGTGTTGAGGTATTGTAAAAAATAGTTAAATATTGCTTTATTCATCTATTATACTTTTGTATTTACACTATAATTTTTCTAAATCACAATTTATATATTTGAGGTAATACTACAAAGATAGATGATTAAAAATAAAGTGTTAGTCACTGTCACTACTCAATAGTTTATAATTAAATTGTCTCTATAATCGATAATTAAAATATCTTTACCCCCTATTTATTAGCTTATTTTCGAAAGGATGATGATTATGACACAACTCTCTTTTTATATTGTTAGCGATGTGCATGGCTACATATTTCCAACGGATTTTTCGCAACGTAACCAAGCGTTACCTATGGGGTTACTCAAGGCAAACCAGTTAATTGAAGAAGAACGTTCACATGATGATTATAGTCTGAAAATTGATAATGGCGATTTCTTACAAGGCGCCCCATTGTGTAATTACTTAATCTCTGAATTGGGTTCTAGTAAGTCGCTAACTGACATTTATAATCGCCTTAATTTTGATTTTGGTACTATCGGTAACCATGAATTTAATTATGGATTTTCTTATCTTAAAGACACATTAAATCGTCTCAACCATCCAGTGTTATGTGCCAATATTTTAGATAATCAGAATCTGCCTTTTACTGGTGACGGGGTTTATTATTTTGAAAAAGGTGGGCTAACTATCGGCGTAATTGGTGTAACGACACAATATATCCCAAACTGGGAAAATCCGGCGCATATTAAAGACTTAACATTCACAAGCGCTGTCGATACACTTAAACGCTTATTACCTGAAGTACGTAAACAATCTGATATCGTGGTCATCTCATATCATGGTGGCTTTGAAAGAGATCTTGAAAACAATGAACCTACCGAAGATTTAACAGGTGAAAATGAAGCCTCTGCTATTTTAAATCAATTCCATAAAGATATAGATGTCCTTATCACAGGTCATCAACATCGTGAAATCGCGATGATTAAACATGATGTTGCCGTTATCCAACCAGGTACACGCGCTACTCAAGTTGGCCAAGTCACATTAACCCTTAATCATCATCGCCAAATAATTGAAAAAGAAGCCAAACTCTTACCAGTAACTTCAGATATAGAACTTACTCTTTTAGAGCAAGACGCTTCGTTACTAACTCATTTAGAAGATTGGCTAGATACTAATATCACTACACTGTCTGAACCAATGTTAATTAACGATAAATTTGAAGCTCGTAGACAGCCACACCCTTTTCTCAATTTACTGAACTACATTTTATTAGAGAAAAGTGGTGCAGATATAGCTAGTACCGCATTATTCGATTCAGCAACAGGATTTAATCAACAAGTGACTATGCGTGAGATTATAAATAACTGCCCTTTCCCTAATACATTCCAAGTATTAAAACTTTCAGGGTTTCAAATTAAAGAAGCATTAGAACAATCAGCAAGTTATTTTGCTTTAGATAACAATAATCATATAACTGTGAACGAAAATTATTTATATCCTAAACCACAACATTACAACTATGATATTTATGGTGGTATGACGTATACCATTCAAGTAGGACAACCCATCGGTCAACGTGTTAATAATATTAAAGTGGGTCAAAAGCCTCTAAATCCAGAAGAATTCTACACTATTTGTGTGAACAATTATCGCGCTGTAGGTGGTGGCAATTATAAAATGTTTGCGAATGCACCTGTAATTAAAGATATTCAAGAAGAAGGCGCACAAATTTTAATAAATTTTATGACTAAACACGACGTATTCACTATTCCTCAAGTCATTGATTTTGAAGTAATCGTTTAAATACTAATCTCTGTACTACTGTTTTAAATCCTGTCATCATCGCTTTAATAAGCCTCTCGGATGTCTAACTTCAGACAACCCGGAGGCTCCTTTTATAATAGTAAATGCAATTAATTTATGTCATTTTGACTAATATAGTTGTCAAAATGATTAAGATAGTATATCGTTTTAGGTAAGGAGTTGATCAACTTGCGAAATCGCTTAAAAGAATTACGTGCACGTGATGGTTATAACCAAACACAACTCGCAAAAAAAGCTGGCATTTCACGTCAAACTGTTTCTTTAATTGAACGTAACGATTTCATGCCATCTATTTTAACTGCAGTCAAAATTGCACGAATATTTAATGAACACGTTGAAAATGTATTTATATTCGAGGAGGAAGATCTATGAAGGTACGCAGATACTTACTATCACTTGTTATCGGAGGACTTATTGGAGGCGTTATAGGTGGAGGGATGGATAGCATAGGTTCATTTATAGCGAACGCTAGTTTCTCTCATACCCAAAACATGATTATTTTTATAATTGCTTCTCTTTTAATCATTGGATTGACAATTTATTTATGGAAAGTTCAAAATGATGCGCTTAAATTTAAACGCCATTCCCTTCAATCAATTGAAGACGATGATGCAGACACGTATGAAAAGAAAGCCAACTTAAAGTACAATCAAGCAAAAATAATTATTTATCTACAAATGACAATTAGTTTTTTATGTATGCTATTAATTGTCTTAGGTAAAGGTTCCGATAGTGATATTCTGTACGCTATGATTCCAATTCTATTAACATGTGTCCCTTCGATTATGGATGGATTCTTTAATCGTCGTTTTGATACACGCTACCCTAAAATAGGAGAAAAAAATTATACTGAGAAAACTTTAAACTTACTCGATGATGGTGAACGTCATATCGCCTTACTTGGCATGTATAAAAATTATCAAATAAACCTAGTGTTATTAATGGCTGGAATTATGTTTCTTGGCATTTATGCAATGGGCACCGGTTCAAATCAAACGTTAGGCATTTTATTCTTAACGATTTCATTTATTTATAATAGTTTTGGATATTTATTAAAAGTACGTAAATTTTACAAATCATAGTTAATTATTAATAAAAATATACTATGATAAAAGTAACAATATTATATTTTATTATTTTCAAAAAAAGAAAGAGAGGATTACTATGAAACATCTATTGCAAGTACTACATCTTAACAAGTCTTACGAGAAATCTCAGTTTCAATTGCATGACATCTCTTTTACACTACACCCTGGCGAAGTAATCGGTTTAATCGGTAAGAACGGTTCGGGTAAATCATCATTAATTAATACTTTAGTCGGTAACCGTTTTAAAGATTCTGGCGACATATCATTTTTTGATCAATTGGTGTCTGATAAGGACCATGACTATAAAGAATACATCGGAGTCGTCTTTGATGATTTACGTGTCCCTAATAAATTAACAATTAAAGATATGGATAAAGTGTTTATGAACATTTATAAAACTTGGAATAGTGACAAATTCTTCAGTCTTATTAAAGATTTCGAACTCCCTATTGATAATCAGATTACAACGTTCTCACGAGGCATGCGTATGAAAGCAGCACTTGCCATCGCCCTATCACACGAGAGTAGATTATTAATTCTAGATGAAGCAACTGCAGGAATGGATGTTTCTGGTCGTGAAGAAGTTATCGAGAATTTAGAAGATTATATTTCTGAAGGTAACGGCATCTTAATTTCATCTCATATTTCTGAAGATATTGAACAATTAGCTAATAAATTAATATTTATGCGAGACGGAGAAATTGTGCTTGAAGAAGATAAACATTCGCTTCTCAATCATTATGGTATCCTTGAAATCCCTGAAAATGATACAACTAACCTTTCTAATGAAATGATAGTCGCATCAAGAGTACGTAATGGACAACGCCAAATTCTTGTGAATGACCGTACTCAAACACCAGACGCGCGTCCACTCGACAATATTGATGATGCAACAAAACTACTTATGAGAGGTGAGAAATAATGAAAGGCTTATTACTAAGTAGCTTTTATGCTTCAAAAAAATCGCTTATCACGTATTTAATTGTTGGGATAGTTATGAGTATTCTTTTTGGTTTTGTTAGTCCAATGATGTCATGTTTCATGCCAATGATTATGTTGATTTCACCTGTAACAGATAATATCAAACGAGAGAAAGATTCTAAGTGGATGTACTATATTTCGACTTTACCTACTCACAGAAGTACATACGTTAAAGCTTATTTCGCTTTTTATGGATTACTTATTTTAACTGGTTTAATCATCGGGGTAGTTGTTTGTTTAGCCACAACTCAAAATCTTATGATGACACTATTATCAGCATGCATTGGAATTGGAATGGCTACCACTTATGCTTTAATCTTTCCTTTTACATTTAAATTTGGGCCTGAAAATTCAAATGTTATTATGATTACTACTTCAATCATTGCTATCGTTTTATTCTTTGCAGTATGGTTTTTCGCAGTAATGCCTATACTAGTCCAATCCGGTTCATTTGAAAAAATGGCTACAAACCCAATTGTTTTATTCGCGGTTATTGGATATGCCATTCTTGGATTAATCATTTTTATAATTTCATACTTCACGTCACTTTCAATATTTAATAAACAAGAATTATAAGAATTTCTATAAAGACCTATAAAAACAATACACGTTTCTTCTAGGTCTTTTATTTTGTTATTCAGGGTAATATACTACTAAAAACACATGACAAAGGAGTTGTGATTACATGAATATTCAAGCAATCGAACACTATTTAGATATCGATGCCTCTCAATATAACGAACCTACCCTTGAGGCGCTCAATTATTACATTAAACAGTACATGTTAACGGTGCCTTTTGAAAATATAAATGTCCAAAATGGCGTACCTATCTCTGTAGATATCGATGATTTGTACGATAAGATTATTAACCAGCATCGTGGTGGTTTTTGCTATGAAATGAATCATTTCTTTGGCACTTACCTTGATGCAAAAGGATTCACTGTTTATCGCATGTCAGCTACAGTGCATCAACCAGGAGGTACTTTTAGTCCAGATGGTTCTCACATGTCACTTGTCGTCCCAATTGAAGGCGTCAATTACGTAGCTGATGTAGGCTTTGGAGATTTACCATTACAAGCCCTACCTATTACTAACCTAGATCCAACCCAGCCAGTCACTGACATTACAGGTGAATTCCGCGCTATTTCTGAAAATGAAGCAACTTATAAAGTACAAAAGTTAGAAAACGACGAGTGGGTTACACGCTATCAAGCCTATAATGCGCCTAAACAAGTTAGTGATTTTTCGGATATGATTGAATATAATTCTTCAAATCCAGAATCTATCTTTGTACAACAATTGATTGTGACAAAGCCACAAACTTATGGTCGCGCTACGATGTCATTTAATCATTTAACATTAAGCAAACCAAGCAATAAAGAAAAAAGCAAGGTTACATCTAACAACTATCGTAAAATTCTAAAAGACTATTTCAACCTTGATGTTAAAATCAAACCATTAGAAAAGTAAGCACCTCCATAGCAACATGGATAAAACTAAGCCTCTCAGGGTAATACAGTTATTAAGAGGTGAAGGACATGTCTAACATAGAGATTATCGGCGCAAAACAAAATAATTTAAAAAATATAAATGTAACGATTCCAAAACATCAATTAACCGTTTTTACAGGGCGGTCAGGCTCGGGGAAGTCTTCTTTAGTATTTAACACCGTTGCTGCAGAATCAGAACGTTTGTTAAATGAAACCTATTCAAGTTACGTCCAACATCAACTCACTCAATATGAGAAACCTGACGTAGACCAAATCAAACACTTACCAGTCGCCATGGTAATTAACCAGAAACGTCTAGGTGGTAATTCACGTTCAACGGTAGGTACAATTTCTGATATTTATGCCTCAGTACGTTTACTATGGTCTCGAATTGGCGAGCCGTTTGTCGGTTATTCGGATATATTTTCATTTAATAATCCGAAAGGCATGTGTGAAACATGTTCTGGTTTAGGCTACGTGGAAGATATCGATTTAAATGAGTTACTCGATTATAACAAGTCACTAAATGAAGATGCGATTAAGTTCCCTTCTTTTAGACCTGACAGTTGGCGTGGTAAACGCTACTTATATTCAGGACTTTTTGATAATGATAAAAAGTTAAAAGATTATACCAAAGAAGAGATGGATACACTGCTTTATACTGAACCTACTAAATTGAAGAACCCACCTTCTAACTGGCCAAGAACTGCGAAATTCGAGGGCTTAATTCATAGATTCCGTCGTTCATTTTTACTTAATGATAATTTTGAAAAGAAACGCTTTAAAGAAGATATTGATCGTGTAGTTTCTAAGCATGATTGTCCTAGTTGTCATGGTCAACGTTTAAATGACAAAGTATTAAGTTGTAAAATCAATAGCTTAAATATTGCAGAATTCACGAATTTACAAATCGATGATGCGTTAGCATTTTTAGAGAAAATAGAATCAAATAAGGCACGAGTGATTATAGAACCGCTTCAACAACAATTGAAATCGCTCAGTTATATAGGATTAAACTATTTAACGCTCGCAAGGGAAACTACTTCATTATCTGGCGGTGAATCACAACGTATTAAGTTAATTCGCCACTTAAACAGTCCATTAAGCGATTTAGTCTATATTATCGATGAACCGAGTGTCGGCTTACATCCGGAAGACATTCAACGTATTAATAATATTATCCAGTCCTTAAAAGACAAAGGTAATACCGTATTAGTAGTTGAACATGACCCTGACGTCATAGACACGGCAGACTATATCATCGACTTAGGACCTTTAGCCGGAAAACACGGAGGTAACATTACATTTACCGGCACTTATGACGAGCTACTTAATTCTGAGACAAGTACAGGTCATGCTTTAAAACGTCAACATCAACTTAAAGCACAACCACGTGAAGCTACAGAAATGATTAAATTAGAGAATATTAGCCGTAATAACCTTAAAAATGTGTCAACTAAGCTACCAAAACATGCGATGACAGTAGTTACTGGCGTAGCTGGTTCTGGTAAAAGTTCATTAATAAAAGCTGGATTCGAACGTGATAATGAGGCTATTTTTATTGATCAGAAACCTGTACATGCTTCTAACCGTTCTAACTTACTGACTTATTTAGACATTTTCGATGATGTGCGTAGTTTCTTTAGTAAACACACCGGCCTTAAGAAAAGTATGTTTAGTTATAACTCTGAAGGTGCTTGCCCAGAATGTCATGGTAAAGGCGTGTTGAAAACGGAGCTTGCGTTTATGCCAGACTTTTCACAAGTGTGCGAAATGTGTGGAGGAACAAGATATCGTCCTGAAGTACTCGAAGCTACAGTAGATGGTTATTCAATAGCTGACATTCTTGCTTTAACAGTAGATGAAGCGATAGAAAAATTTGAAGATAGTCCAACTATCACACGCCCGCTTCAGGCGTTGGCTGATACAGGACTTAACTATATGACGTTAGGACAATCTCTCGACACCCTCTCTGGCGGGGAGATTCAACGTGTCAAATTAAGCCGTTACTTAACACAAGATGTGAGCGATAAAACCTTTATCTTTGATGAACCAACAACTGGTTTACACGAAGATGACCTACCAATTCTTATCGATTGTTTTAATCATCTTATCGACGAAGGTAACACTGTTATCTTAATTGAACATAATTTAACGATGATGACACAAGCCGATTGGTTTATCGATATCGGCCCATTTGCCGGAGATAAAGGTGGCCAATTATTATATTCTGGTCAACCTAAAGAGATCTTCGACATTGATAATTCAGTTACCGCCAAACACTTAAAACGTTATATCACAAGTGATTAAACATACATTCACCCCCACATGACAACCATCATACGGGGGTGATTTTATTGATATAGTTTGATTGAACGGTGTTGGGCGACTCCTAGCGCAAAAGAACGAAGTACGAGACCGTGGCTCGTCGAGTTCGCGCAAGAAAGCGTCACAACACAAGTGAACCCCCTTGCCTTAAACACCACTCTCTACCCTGAGTTATTTATTAAGCGAGAAAGGTTGAACGGTGTTGGGCGACTCCTGGCGCAAAAGAACGAAGCACGAGACCGTGGCTCGTCAAGTTCGCGCAGGAAAGCGTCACAACACAAGTGACCTTCCTTGCCCCTACACACTACAACTTTCTTTTTCTATTCTTTACTAGCTTAATAACAAGATTAATCATAATCACAATAAAAATTAAAACTTTTAAAAATAATTCAAGACCCTCAGACATATTAATCGTCCCAATAAGTAAAAAAGCCAAAATAAGTACAATTGCTAATTTGTCATGTATATCAAATTCCATAAAATTCACCTTTTATTAAATATAAATTTCCTATATACTTGCATTATACATATAAAAGGAGATGGAAAAAGTTGAAAAGATTACTCGTGGCTTTACTAGTCTTTGTAATTGCATTAGCTGCATGTGGCAACAACAGCGATGATAGTTCTTCAAAAGATTCAAAAAAAGATACTAAATCATATACTACTGATTCAGGAGATAAAGTTAAAATCCCTAAAAACCCTAAACGTATCGTAGTACTAGGTACAACTTACGCAGGTGGATTAAAAGAACTTGATGCCAACATTCAAGCCGTTGCTAAAAACGTGGATGATAGCTCAGTATTAAAAGATAAATTTAAAGACGTTAAGAAAATTGACCCTGAAAATGTAGAAGCTATAACTAAAGAAAAACCAGACTTAATCATTACATATAACACAGATAAAAACCTTAAAAAATTGAAAAAAATCGCACCAACTGTTGCATTTGATTACATGAAACATGACTACAAAGAACAACATTTAGAATTAGGTAAAATCATTGGCAAGAAAGATAAAGCCCAAGAATGGGTTGATCAATGGGAAGATAAAACAAAAGACGATGGTAAAGAAATCAAAGATGCAATTGGTAAAGATGCCACAGTATCTATCATCAAAGACTTCGACAAAAAAATCTATGTCTTAGGTAAAACATATGGTCACGGTAGTGAAGTTCTTTACGATTCATTTGGACTAACAATGCCAAATAAAGTCGAAAAAGCTACTAAGAAAGAAGATTTAGCTGATATTTCTGAAGAACAAATCCCAGAAATGACTGGCGATTATGTTGTAACTCCAGTAGCTAAAGGCGCTGACTTATCATTTGAAAATAAAGACGTTTGGAAAAACACAGACGCTGTTAAAAACGGTCATACATTCAAAGTTGATGAAGGTATCTATTGGTTAAACGACCCTTATTCTCTTGACTATGAACGTAAAGATTTAAAGAAAAAATTATTAGATGTAGCAGATAAATAATTCTCGCTCATCGTAATCATTAAGGCTAGGACATTTATAACAAGTGTCCTAGCCTTAATTATGTTTTTATTTTCAAACAAGACGTTCTAAACTTCTATATCATCTTGTAAATCTTCTAATGTAGGCATGCCACCTTGTGCGCCCATGCCTGTCACTGAATGACTTGCAGCTAGATTGGCAAAGGTAAGTGCTTTGGGCAATTCATAGCCTCGTTGCAAGCCGACTGCGAGTGCACCGTTAAATGTGTCTCCTGCCCCCGTCGTGTCTTTCACTTCACGTTTAAAGCCCTTGATTTCAACTTGTTGCGTTCCGTCATGATACACGGCACCGAGTTCTCCTAACGTTACAATTAACTTATCAGGATAGCGTTCCAATGCTTGATCCACGTCACCTTCAAACATGTTTTCACTTTCAGTTTCATTCGGCGTGATATACGTTGCTTGTTCAATCACCTCGTCTGAAATTTCTCTGTAAGGCGCCGGATTCAAGATAGAAATCAGATCATGCTCATAACAATATTTCACAGCCGCTTCGACTGTGTCGGCCGGAATCTCTTGTTGCAATAAGACAATATCTCCCGCCTTAGTTGATTCTAATGCATGTTGCACATAGTCTGGCGTTACTTTATTATTCGCTGAAGGCACTACAATAATACTGTTATCATTATCGTTCAAAGTAATATGCGCCGTGCCCGATTTCCCTTCAGTCGGTTTTACATAATCTGCGTTAACACCATTATTTTTTAAATTTTGGAAAATGTCTTCCCCAAAATCATCATTTCCAATGCGACCTACCATATGTACATGTTCTCCTAAACGCGCAGCTGCTACGGCTTGGTTGGCACCTTTACCTCCTGGAGCAGTAAAAAACGACTTACCGAGTACGGTTTCCCCTTTTCCAGGAACAGTATCAGTCGCTACTACTAAATCCATCGACATACTACCAATAATATAAATGTGTTTCTCCATATGTCACACCTCTTTATAATTGTCTAATCTCTTATGTTCATCATACCCAAGTTGACGCTAGAGTGACAATAAAATAAAAAGAGCGAAACTGAAATCCAGTTTATACACACAGATTTCGACGTTTCGCTCATATTGTTACAATTATTCAGCTTTGTCTGGACCATTTATTCTACCGGCAAACATAACTAACCACGTTGCGAAGATAAATGGAGCGGTGAAGATGGGCAATCCTACAGGCGCAAGCATAGTTGCTATAGCCCCGTGCATAACTACCGTTAATAATAAACCGGTGATGACGGCAATATATGTATTTAATTTCGTCTTAAATGTAGCACCTAACGCAATTCCTGTAAGAATAGAGTTATAACCATATAAGCCGTTAGTAATAGATGGGTAATCGCCACCTAATGAGACGATAAATATTACGGCTAAGATACTTGAGATAACGGCAAATATACCACCTTTAACCGATCCAATAAAGATACCGATGATAATTAATAAACTTCCGATAACCGAAGTTACAAGGAAAATTTCACTAAAGTTTGTCGTAATTCCACTTAACCAACTGATGTGATTATGACTAATGTCAGGCGGTTGAACCTCTTGCGGTAAGATATGAATCGTTACCGGTAATTTTGAAAATTGTGTAGTCATTGCTAAAACGAGCCATGTCATCAACACAAATGGAAATGTTAACATAGGTATGCCAAAGGGTTTTAAAAATTCTCGCACAGCAGCGCCTACAGGTAACGTTAAGGTTACACCGATAATTAATACAATCCATGATAACGTCGAAGATTGTAAGAACAACGCTAGTCCAATGGCTGTTAGTACCGAATTGTAACCGGCTAAGCCATCACGAATTTCTTCACTACTATAATTAAAATAGGGCGCAAGTAATAATGCTAATAAGCTCCCAAACATTGCCGCTAAACCAATTTTCCAGTCTGCAATAAATAGCCCAATTAAAATAAATAGCCCTGTCCATTTATTATTAATTAATACTACTTGTGCTACATTTTTCAAAAATATGTCTATATACTTCACAAACTCACCTTACTCCTTTATATATAATCCTTATCCTTTAAAGGATATCATTATTAATAAGCCTTATAAAATAATTTTACATAATTAAATATTGTATAAATCCATTTTAATTTTAAATTGAAATTATTTGAAAGACTATATTACTTGTGAAAACTTTTCAACAGTTCTAACATAAAAATTGGACAGTCATTTTAAAAGGAAAGAAGGAATAATTTTGCATTTTACTCAGCGCGAACAAGATAAGTTAATGATAGTTGTAGCTGCAGAAGTTGCACGACGTCGTAAAGCACGCGGATTGAAACTAAATCATCCTGAAGCACTTGCTTTAATCAGCGATGAATTATTAGAAGGTGCGCGTGACGGCAAAACCGTCGTAGAATTAATGAGCTATGGTAAGACTATTTTAAATGAAGACGATGTTATGGATGGTGTTGCAAGTATGATTACAGAACTTGAAATCGAAGCAACATTCCCTGATGGTACTAAACTCATCACTGTCCATCATCCAATCGTGTAAGGAGGATTAAATGATGATTCCTGGAGAAATTAAAGTAAAAAATACTGAAATTGAAATTAATCAAGGTCGTCCAGAAACTGTAATTACTGTTAAAAATACTGGTGACCGCCCTATTCAAGTCGGATCTCACTTCCACTTCTTTGAATCTAATAAAGCGTTACATTTTGAACGTGAAAAAGCATACGGTAAACATTTAGATATTCCAGCAGGTGCTGCAGTCAGATTTGAACCTGGCGATGAAAAGAAAGTACAACTTGTTGAATATGCTGGTAATCGTAAAATTTATGGTTTCAGAGGCATGGTTAATAACACGATTGATGAAAATAGAGTATATCGTCCTACTGATGAAAAAGATGAATATGCTGGTGTGTTTAACGATGAAGGTGAAGAAAATTATAATAAAAAAGGAGAAGACGACGAATGAGTTTTAAAATGACGCAATCGCAATATACGAGTCTATACGGCCCAACTGAAGGCGATTCAGTACGACTTGGTGATACAAACTTATTTGCGCAAGTTGAAAAAGACTATGCCAATTATGGTGATGAAGCTACATTTGGTGGCGGTAAATCTATCCGTGACGGTATGGCGCAAAATCCTAACGTTACGCGTGATGATCGTAAAGTCGCAGATTTAGTCCTTACTAACGCACTTATTATCGATTACGATAAAATCGTTAAAGCTGATATCGGTATTAAAAATGGTTATATCTTCGCTATTGGTAAAGCAGGTAACCCTGATATTATGGATAATGTCGATATTGTTATTGGTGCCACAACAGATATTATCGCAGCTGAAGGTAAAATCGTTACTGCTGGTGGTATTGATACACATGTTCACTTTATCAATCCTGAACAAGCTGAAGTAGCACTCGAAAGTGGTATTACTACACACATTGGTGGCGGTACTGGAGCTTCTGAAGGTGCTAAAGCTACAACGGTAACGCCTGGTCCATGGCATATCCATCGTATGTTAGAAGCAGCTGAAGCATTACCTGTTAACGTTGGTTTCACTGGTAAAGGGCAAGCTGTTAACCACACTGCTTTAATCGAACAAATCCATGCCGGTGTTATTGGCTTAAAAGTTCACGAAGACTGGGGTGCTACACCTTCTGCATTAAGTCATGCTTTAGACGTTGCAGATGAATTCGATGTTCAAATCGCCCTACACGCCGATACATTAAACGAAGCTGGCTTTATGGAAGATACTATGGCCGCAGTTAAAGATCGTGTCTTACACATGTACCACACAGAAGGTGCTGGCGGTGGACACGCTCCTGACTTAATTAAATCAGCATCTTATCCAAATATCCTTCCATCTTCTACTAACCCAACATTACCTTACACACATAACACAGTAGATGAACATTTAGATATGGTTATGATTACCCACCACTTAAACGCATCTATCCCTGAAGATATTGCTTTCGCAGATTCACGTATTAGAAAAGAAACAATCGCTGCCGAAGACGTCTTACAAGATATGGGTGTCTTCAGTATGGTAAGTTCTGACTCACAAGCGATGGGACGTGTAGGTGAAGTCATCACACGTACTTGGCAAGTTGCTCACCGCATGAAAGAACAACGTGGCGCATTAGAAGGCGATAGCGAGTACAACGATAATAATCGTATTAAACGTTATATCGCAAAATATACAATTAACCCTGCGATTACACATGGTATCTCAGACTACGTAGGTTCAATTGAAGGCGGTAAATTAGCCGATTTAGTTATTTGGGATCCAATCTTCTTTGGCGTTAAACCTGAAATGATCGTTAAAGGCGGTTTAATCAACTCAGCTGTTAACGGTGATGCGAATGGTTCTATCCCTACATCTGAACCTCAAAAGTATCGTAAAATGTACGGCCAATATGGTACTAATAAACAACATACTGCGATTACATTTGTATCTAAAACAGCTTATGAAAATGGAATTTACAATCAACTTAACTTACAACGTATGGTTCGTCCTGTTCAAAATATCCGTAACCTATCTAAAAAAGATATGAAGAACAATGACGCTACACCTAAGTTAGATGTAGATCCACAAACATACGAAGTATTTGTAGATGGTAAGAAAGTAACAAGTGAAGCTGCTACTGAACTACCATTAACACAAAGATACTTCTTATTCTAGGAGGTCTTTCAATGATTATAGAAGAAGTTCAAGGCAATATCGCCAACCTATCTGCCGAAGAGAAAAATAAACACGTCGAAAAAGTTTACCTAGAGAATTCAGATTTAGTTAAACGTATTCAACGTGTCACAACGGACCACGGCAACGAAATAGGCATTCGTTTAAAACAACCTATCGACTTACAATATGGCGATATTTTATATCAAGATGACACTAATATGATTGTGGTAGATGTAAACTCTGAGGATTTACTCGTTATTAAGCCACGTACATTACAAGAAATGGGAGATATTGCGCACCAATTAGGTAACCGTCATTTACCAGCGCAATTTACAGAAACTGAAATGTTAGTCCAATATGACTATTTAGTAGAAGACCTGCTTAAAACATTAGGTATTCCTTATAGTCATGAAGATCGTAAAGTCAATAAAGCCTTTAGACATATCGGACATTCACATGATTGAGCATTCACATTTAAGACTATTTCAGTTCTGTGATTCGCAATTCCCAACTGGCGCGTTCAGTCACTCGTTCGGACTTGAAACCTACATTCAACACGATGCCGTGCATGATGCGACATCTTTTAAAGAATGGCTTCAACTGTTTCTCAATGAACAATTAACGTATTCTGATGGTCTAGTCATGCGTTTAGTATACGAAGCTTTAAATAACGACGATGCAGACAAGGTATTGCACCTTGATCGCTTAATCTTCGTGCAGAATTTACCACGCGAAACACGTGTAGGTACGAAACAAATGGGTACTCGCATGGCAAAACTCGCAATAGAACTTTATGATAGCAAATGGATTACTTGGTATCATACGCAAATGACTAACAAGCGTGCTAAGTTACATCCAGCCATTTGTTTTACCATGTTAGGCCATTATTTAGGCGTTGATATAGAAACGATTATTGATTATTATCTCTATCAAAATGTTTCGAGCTTAACGCAAAACGCGGTACGTGCAATTCCACTCGGCCAAACTACTGGTCAACAAGTCGTGACGGAAATGATTCCGTACATTGAACGTACACGTCAACACATTTTCACATTAAAAGAGGAAGACTTTGGTATGACGGCTCCAGTATTAGAGCTTAACCAGATGGAACATGAGAATGTTAATGTGAGAATCTTTATTTCATAGGAGGTATATTATGGCAAATCCAATCAAAATTGGTGTAGGCGGTCCTGTTGGTGCAGGTAAAACGCAATTAGTTGAAAAATTAGTGCGCCGTCTGTCTAAAGATTTAAGTATCGGAGTTATTACAAACGATATTTATACGAAAGAAGACCAAAAAATCTTAGTTAATACAGGTGTATTAGATGAGGATAGAATTATCGGTGTGGAAACTGGTGGTTGCCCTCATACAGCCATCCGTGAAGACGCATCAATGAACTTTGCGGCGATTGATGAGTTATTAGAACGCAATGACGATATCGAACTTATCTTTATCGAATCAGGTGGCGACAATTTAGCTGCAACATTCAGTCCTGAACTCGTTGATTTCTCAATTTATATTATCGACGTAGCACAAGGTGAAAAGATTCCACGTAAAGGTGGACAAGGTATGATTAAATCTGATTACTTTGTGATTAATAAAACAGACTTAGCAGAATTTGTTGGTGCCTCATTAGACCAAATGGCTGAAGATACGAAGACATTCCGTGGCGACCGTCCATTCACATTCACTAACCTTAAAACTGATGATGGTTTAGATAACGTTATCGAATGGATAGAACGTGATGTATTACTTAAAGGATTGTCTTAATGGCTAAAGAAACGACTCAAGGTACTACACCACCTTGGACTGGTCAACTTAATCTCACCGTTTTCAATAATGGTAAGCGTTCAGTTGCGCGTGATATCTTCTTTGAAAAGGCCCTAAAAGTTATCCGTCCAGTCTATTTAAATAATTCGACGATTCCAACGTTCTATATCGTAAACGTGGGCGGCGGTTATTTAGACGGCGACCGTTATAATATGAATATTAACGTAGAAGAAGCAGCTTCAGTCACCTTAACTTCACAAGGTGCTACAAAGATTTACAAGACATTAAATGACCATGTAGAACAATATCAAACCTTTAATATCGCTAAAGATGGTTATATGGAGTATGTGGGCGATCCAATTATCGCGTATGAGAATGCAAAATTCTTCCAACACAATGTATTTAACTTGGACGCTAGCGCATCAATGTTTTATACAGATATCTTAACGCCTGGATATTCGATGAAAGATGAAAATTTCACATATGACTATATGCATTTAATTAATGAAATATATGTAGATGAGGAATTAGTGGCATATGATAATCTCCGTATGCACCCAAGTGAAACGGAGATAACGTCAATTGGTTATATGGAGAACTATACACACTTAGGTTCTGCTTACTGTATCCATCCTGACGTGACGCAAAAGTTAATCGATACAGTCTATGATGAAATTAAGGATTATACGAAGACTTATGATTGTCGTATCGGCATTACTCAATTGCCAACCCATGGCTTTGCGGTACGTGTGTTATCAAATATGACCCAGGAAATTGAAGAGATTCTTCATACTGTACAAGCCTATATTGCTAAACAGTTATATGACCGTCAATTAGATTTCTTACGTAAATACTAATTGATATAGAAAAGCACTTTATAAGTTTAGGCTTTGCGCCTGCTTATAAAGTGCTTTGTTTTTATTTATTCTTCTTCATTAAATATATAACCGTAAATATCTTGTGTGACTTGATCGAAGTTATCTACGCATAAGGAAATATAGAATTTAATTTTAGGTTCTGTCCCTGATGGTCTGAGTGCAATAAATCCTTCATTAAATATAATTCGGATGACATCGGCTTGTGGTAACGTGATTGTCTCGACAGTTTGAGTTTGCTTATTTAACGTTTGTTGTATCTGATAGTCTTCTACTGCCACGACCTCAAGCCCTGCAATAGTATCCGGCACGTTTTGACGTACTTTCGTCATAATATCAGCAATATGTTGCTGACCTGCTTGACCTTCAAATACTTTAGAAGTCGGTTTATCCCGATACTCTCCTACCTCGTCATAGATTTCATTTAAAGCCTCGAGAAGTGTTTTACCTTCATTTTTCAAAATAGAAGCATATTTAATAATGAGTGGTACGATTTGAACGGCATCTTTATCGCGCACGAAATCATCTGCCAAGTATCCATAACTTTCTTCGTAGGCAAAGAGTAACGATTCATTTGTCTCAAATTCACGAATAGCTTTAGCGATATGTTTAAAGCCAATTAAGACTTCCCGCACACTTACGCCATGTTTCAGTGCCAAGCGTTTACCTAATTCACCACTTACTATGGATTGTACAACGACGGCGTCATTAGGAATGTCAGTATATTCAAGAAGATATTTGATAAGTAACGCACCAATTTCACTGCCACCGAAGTAATACGTGTTACCCTCACTATCTCTTTCTACAAAGCCCATGCGGTCGACATCTGGATCTGTCGCAATAATGAGATCAGCTATAGTCTCTTGTGCTTGTTGAATGGCTAAGTCAAAGGCGTCACGTTCTTCAGGATTTGCGCTTTTCACTGAACTAAAGTTAGGGTCCACCTTACATTGCGCTTCAACTAACTTAAAGTTTTGAAAATGAAGATGCTGTAGCACATCAGGAATAATCGGCACTCCTGTGCCATGTAAACTGGTATATACTACCTTTAACTCTGATTGTGGAATAGCACCTACCAGTCGCGTTACATGAGATATGTAATCTTGATACACGTTATCAGCTACAATGTGACGATTCTTTTGAATACGTCTTTCATCTAATTCAATAGTTAGGGCAAGTGGGTCACCCAATTGTTCAATATAGTCAGCTACTTCAAGCGAGGCCTGTTCATCTAATTGCGCCCCGTCTGGACCATAAACTTTAATCCCATTATAATCTTTAGGATTATGACTTGCCGTAATCATTATGCCGGCAGAAGTTTGTAAGTATCTTACCGCATGTGACAGTTGTGGAGTCGTTTGATATGTATCTGCCAAATAGACCTTAATATCATTAGACGCTAAAATTCGAGTGATGATTTCGGCAAATTCTGAAGAGAGATGACGAATATCATAATGAATGACAATTGAAGGGTGCGTCTCTTTGTCTTGTAAATAATTGGCAATACCTAGTGCTAGGCGTTGGACTGTATAGCGATTTAAACGACCTGGACCTAAGCCAAACTGCCCGCGTATCCCTGCTGTACCAAATGCTAATTCAGTTTCAAAACCTTGTGCCTGAAACTCAGGTGATTGTGCATCATAAAACGATGCCACAAGACTATCTTGTTTATGTTTCGTCCAACTGTCTTTCATTTTATACACCTTTCTTATCGTTATTAATTTATACTTATTCATTTTTAGTATACTGGATATTAACGTAAGTTTCACAAGATATGTGAATATTGTATAAGAGAATTACCGATATATTGAAAAGTGAGATACTCCAATAAATATTGTAATAAGTAACTCATAATGATATAATATTCTCATAAAGTAGCTCCAACACAACACCAAACCCCTTACTGTTGGGACAGTAAGGGGTTTATTAGGTGAGCTAGATGCTGGCGCTGGTTACTTATTACGGTTCTCTAGCCAATACTTAAAAGCCGTAATAATACATCCTGATATGACAGGAGCAATGATAATAACAAAAAGTAGCACCATAGTACAAAATAACTTCAAAAGATATTTTTATACTATGGTGCTTATTTTTTACCTTATATCATTATTTTCATGCTTTCACTTATTTAAATTGATAACTTTCGTGGCCTTTCGCAAATCCTTCTACAGTATAAATCATTGAACCACCTTCTGAGTCGTTCTCAATGTCATTTGTACAAATAAGTAATTGGTTTGTACCAGGGATAAATTGAGGGTGTGTTGAACGTAACATTTTACCTTCGTCTCTACCTGGCATTAAAATCCGACCAATTGGATAACCACGTTTATTAAATACTAATACACGGCCTTGTCCGTACATAGCAACGTATAGATTATCGTCGCTATCGATACAACATGAGTCTGGACCTTCATGACCGGTAAAGTAATACGGAATCGTCGCTCCAAATGGCGCAATCGTCACACCATCATCTTCTAATTGAATACGGTGAAGACGATTTGTTGTAGTTTCAGTAACCCATAACACTGATTCATCAGTGCTTAATGCTACACCATTCGCTACTGAAATATTTTGAATGACAGGTGTTACTGTCTTAAAGTCAGGTGAAACATAATACACTCCGCCTTTAGGTTGAGTAGAATAACCTCTAAAATCAGTAAAATAGAACCCGCCCTTACTATCAAAGACCATATCATCTATACAATAGTCTGTATTTAGTTCTGAAATAATTTCTTCGAAGTGTTCACCGTGTTCATCAGTCGCAAAAATACCACCAGTTGACTCAAAGTCGCCTAAATAACATGTAAATAAACGCCCATCTTTATGTATTTTCACTGCAGCCGGATTTTGCTTAGTAGATTGAAAAGCCGTAGTTACCTCTTTAGATGGTAGGTCTACTTTCAAAATTTTGCCTCCAAACACTTCACATAAAAACAGATTATGCTCTCTATCAAAGATTAAACCTTCCAATTGAAGACCTTCATCCGAAACTTTTAGCCAAGGTTCCGCCGTCACTGTTTGTAACTCACTTTCAGAGATAATTGGTACTGCACTTTTAGATGCGCCAGTGTAAGTTAATTTAGGTAATGAATGATTCGTCATTATTAACGCTCCCTCTCTTTTTGAAAAGTATTATCGTAAACCATTATATTCTAAAGCTGTACTTAAATCTTATCTTACTATATGTAATCGTTTTCAAGAAGAATAACGTATATTTATATTGCTCTATGGCAATATTTGTAAATCAAAATATTGAAAGTTACTGTAATTTTGGTAAAATTATATAATGTTGAATTTTGTAAAAAAGTAATGATTTAATATTTATACACATTACACGGCTTGCCCTTATGATAAATTAAAATTTTTAGAGGAGAATCAGAAAATGGATTATAGAGTATTATTATATTATAAATATACTACAATTGATGACCCTGAAACATTCGCATCTGAGCACTTAGAATTCTGTAAAGCAAACAACTTAAAAGGTAGAATCTTAGTTTCTACTGAAGGTATCAATGGTACATTATCAGGTACTAAAGAAGATACAGATAAATATATCGAACATATGCATGCAGATGAGCGTTTCGCAGATATGACTTTCAAGATTGATGAAGCTGAAGGTCACGCTTTCAAAAAAATGCACGTTCGCCCAAGAAATGAAATCGTTGCTTTAGGTCTTGAAGATGATATCGATCCACGCGAAACAACAGGTAAATATTATTCACCTAGTGAATTTAAAAAAGCTTTAGAAGACGATAATACAGTTATTGTCGATGCACGTAATGACTATGAGTTCGATCTAGGTCACTTCCGTGGCGCGATTCGTCCAGATATTACTCGTTTCAGAGATTTACCAGACTGGATTCGTGAAAATAAAGAGCAATTAGAAGGTAAAAATATCGTAACGTACTGTACAGGTGGTATCCGTTGTGAAAAATTCTCTGGTTGGTTAGTTAAAGAAGGTTTCGAAAACGTAGGTCAATTACATGGCGGTATCGCAACTTACGGTAAAGACCCAGAAACTAAAGGCGAATATTGGGACGGCAAAATGTACGTCTTCGATGAACGTATTAGCGTTGACGTTAACCAAGTCGAAAAAACTGTTGTCGGCAAAGAACATTTCGACGGCACACCATGCGAACGTTATATTAACTGTTCAAACCCAGAATGTAACAAACAAATCTTAGTATCAGAAGAAAATGAAGAAAAATATCTTGGCGCTTGTTCATACGATTGCGCTAAACATGAGCGTAACCGTTATGTCGCTAAACATAATATTAGCGATGAAGAATGGAATCGCCGTCTAGAAAACTTCAAAGAAGTGCCTGAACACGCACACGCATAATTCAAAAAGAGGACAGAAATTCCACTGAATTTCTGCCCTCTCTTTTTATTATTCACAATCAATATACATTGAAATATCCAGATACAAACTTTATAATTGATAATAGTTCTCAACTATAAATGAACGGAGTTGTTTAATATGTGTACGGGCTTTACTTTTCAAGCAAAAAATGGCGACATCATCTTAGGTCGTACAATGGATTATGACTATCCGCTTACCGGCCATCTCGCCGTGCAACCACGCAACTTCTACTGGGAATCCCGTGTAGATTATAAAGGCACGACTAAATACGGTTTCACAGGCGCCGGTTCTGATATGGAAGGATTCATCTTTGGCGATGGCGTCAATGAACATGGACTCGCCATTTCCAATCAATATGATCGTGATTATGCTTCTTATGCGACAGAAATTCGCGAAGGTTATATCAATATTTCACAAACCGAAGTGCTTACATGGGCGCTTGGCTACAATAAAACTATCGATGAACTTATCGATAACACACCACAAGTCAATGTGGTTGGTCATACGTTAAACGATATTAACGAAGCACCACCGCTTCATTTCCACGTATCCGACAAAACGGGTCGCACTGCAGAAATTACATTTGTCGAAGGACGTATCGTCGTACATGACAATCTAGTCGGTGTACTTACCAATAACCCCGACTTAAACTGGCATTACGAGAATTTAAAAAATTATGTTAATGTTACACCTTATAAGCCGCAAAGTAAGACACTGAATGGTATTGAACTTAAGTCTCTAGGCAATGAAGGCGGTACGTTTGGCCTTCCTGGAGGTTACACCTCTGGCGAACGCTTTGTCAGAGCGGCATATCTTATTAATAACATGTTGCCCGACGATGGCGACGATGCTGTACTAGACGCCTTCAGAATTCTTGATAGCGTCAGCATTCCTAAAGGTGCCGTTCGTCCTTCTGACAATGAGTTCCATTACACGTTGTATCAAACAGTATTCAATCTTACTGACCAAACAGTTTATGTGAGCTATTATAATTCTAATCGTATCGCCCAATTACAGTTAACAGACGACTTATTAAATAGCGACGATTTAGTAATATTCGAGCCAATTCCACAAGGTATTGCTACAGAACATGTACAATAGACTTTAGGGAGTCTATTATGTAACTAATTTAAAATTTAAGGGGATGTTGATATGTTTATCTCACAAGCTACTTTCTCAACTGACGAGGAAGCAGGTAAAGAAATATTAAAAAATAAAGCTGATAACGCAAAAACAGATTTTGAAGGTTATGAAGGCCTAATAAGCGTAGAAGTTTGGAAAAGCGAATCTAAATCAAAGGTAGAATATTCTATCGTCTCAAAATGGGAAGATAAAAAACACTTCCAGAATTGGGTTTCTAGACCATCACATGTTGAAGGACATAAAAAAATGAGACAAGATGATCAACCGAAACCAAACATAGAGAAAAAATTAAAAAAATATGAATTATATGATTAATATGTGAGTTATTGTTTAGGAGCAGAACAGAAATCTAGGGAGTACGTCTCGCCAACAATACATCTTACTTTGATTCAAGTAGAGCCTAGCACATTTTATATTCTAAAAGTGCTAGGCTCTAAAAATTTATATTTTACATCTACTTTATACCAATTTTTAAGCTTTTACGTTTTTTGGTATTAGGATAAAGGCGGATGTAACGCCGAGTATCATAATGACGGCTCCGGCAAAGAATGAAATCATAGCCGCTATTTCTACTGGATAAATTTGTTGGCATACCGTAAAGATTGTGGTGTTCAAGGCAATACCGAACGCTCCACCAAGTGTAGCCCCCATTTTGTATAAACCAGTCGCAAAGCTTACTTTTTCTTCTGGCATGTTAAACACCGCAATCGTTAAACCAGGTGTCGCTACTAACCCATTACCAATCGCACATATTACAAATGCAAATGTAACTAGACCCACATACCAACTTGGGGTTAAGAACGTTAAACTGATTAAAATAATCCCAATTGCCGGGAATAATGGACCAGCAATTAACATACTTTTCCCACCGTAACGTTGGATTGCTTTTTCACCTAAACGTACCATAGCAATAGCCATGAAGACGTACGGCACAGTGACCAGGCCTGTTTGTGCTTCACTCATGCCAAATTGTTTTTGCGCATAACCATTGAAGACGACAGTTGTACCGACACCTGTATTGACTACAAAGTTATTCAAAGTTGAACCTAGAAATGCTCGATTTTTTACTATTGAAAAATCGATAAATGGTGTGGTTCTGCCTTTTTCAAAAAGATAAAAAATCGTTAATGCGATGAGGCCGAGACCTGCTACTGTTAATGAGAAGTTACTTGTCCATCCGTATGTGAATCCTTGGGTCATGAGTAGCATAACGCAAGCGATGAAGATACCGAAGATGAGCATCCCAATATAATCGAACGGTTGATGATCACGTTCTGCGCGAGGCGTTTCTTTCTTACGGCTTAGGATAAGAATAGCAATCACGGATAAAATAATGGAGCATGCAAAGATGAATTGCCAACTCCAAAGACTAGAAATAATACCGCCGACATATGAAGAAAAACCGATTCCGCCTACTGTAGCTATCATCATAAAACTATAGGCTTTACGTAAATTTTGGCCTTCGAATTTATCAGATACGAGACCAATAGTGGATGGTAATAAAATTGCTGCTGAGAAGCCTTGGAAGATACGACCAATTACTAGGAATGGTGTAGCTGGTACAACAATTAAGCTTAGACAACCAATAATACTTAGTGCTAGTCCGATAATGGTCATCTTGAGGTTACCTACTTTATCAGCAATATCTCCTGCGCCAACCATGAAGATACCTGTAACAAATGAAACTAAGCTAATGGAGAGATTCAATGTTGAATCTGTGGCGCCAAATGTCTTTTGGACACTTAAGCCTATATTAATAAATGATTGTGCGAACAACCAATATGTTAACACTGCAAAACTTGTTGCAATGACTAAACTCCAGTCAAATCTATTCCGATGTGTCATCACACCTACACTCCCTTATCAAGAAATATAATATTTATTATTGAGAATAATTCTCAATTAACTTAGATTATTATATCACGCGATAAAGAGAAGTACTATACCATTCTAGGTTTCGAGGAAGAAAAAGGAGTGGATACAGAAATCTAATGTAAGTTCTAAGATTTCGTAGTCCCACTCCTGTAAGGTTGTTTAAAGATGAAAGAAGTACGGTTTAACCCATCTTTATCTCAGTCAACTACTATCAAATTAAAGACTGAGCCATTTTTTATTAATGACTCAGTCTCTCTTTTATATAGTTACTTCGTATTGCTTGGCTTCGCGTTCCGAGGATGCCGTCTCAGCCTACCCCAACTTTCTTTGTTGGGGCCCCGGTCTTCGGCTGGCATTGCTTCCTCAGGAGTCTCCGCCAACAATACTCCGTATATATAATGCATCTTATATTAAAATATGAGCATATAGTTTAGTGCTAATAATTATTCATTTGTTTGTGTTTTAGTTTTACCTTTGAATAATATAGCTACAATAGCAATGATTGCTGTAAATATTATAGCTCCTATAATACCTGAGAATTTAACAATATAACCTAATACTATACCGACAGCTAAGAAATCGGTATCAGAGAATGTAGTAGTTGCTAAACCAAGATCTCCTAAGAAAGGTATAAATAATAATGGTAAGAAAGTAATTAAAATACCATTTAATGCCGCACCGGCTACTGCTCCTTTAATTCCTCCACGTGCATTTCCAAATACCGCAGACGCTGCTCCTAAGAAGAAGTGAGCAACTACTCCAGGCAAGATAACTATGCCTCCGAAGAAGAATAAAATTAACATACCAATGACGCCTGTAATAAAGCTTACAAAGAACCCTATTAAAACAGCATTTTGGGCATATGGGAAAACAATAGGACAATCTAATGCTGGTTTAGAATTAGGAACTAATTTTTCAGAGATACCTTTAAATGCTGGAACAATTTCAGCTAAGATGAGACGCACCCCAGTTAAAATGATAAATACACCTGCTGCAAAAGTTACACCTTGAATTACAGAAAATACAATGAAATTTTGTCCGTTACTAATTTTGTCATCTACATATCCTACTCCAGCGAATAGACATGCTACAAGATATAATAAAGCCATTGTGATTGAAATACTAATCGTACTTTCTCTTAAAAAACTTAATCCTTTAGGGAATTTAATATCTTCAGTTGATTTTGATTTACCTTCAAATAATCTACCGACTTGTCCTGCAGCCCAGTAACTAACTGTCCCAAAGTGTCCTAGAGCAACTTGGTCATTGCCAGTAATTTTTCGCATTGTTGGTTGGGCTAAAGCAGGGAAAATTGCCATTAATAATCCTAAAATAATCGCACCAATTGTGATAGTTAAGTACTCTTTAATATGACCAACTGTTAATAATATTGCTAAAAATGCTGCCATATAAAACGTATGATGTCCTGTTAAGAAAATATACTTAAGGTTTGTAAAACGGGCAATTAAAATATTTACAATCATGCCAAATACCATGATTAAGGCAGCTGTTGTCCCATAATCTTTAAGTGCTAAAGAAATAATTGCTTCATTATTAGGCACCACGCCTTGCACTCCAAATGCATGTTGGAATATTTTCCCGAATGGTTCTAATGAATTAGAAACCACTCCAGCTCCTGCACTTAAAATAAGAAACCCTAACATAGTTTTTATTGTTCCTGTAGTAACAACTGTGGCAGGTTTTTTCTGCACAAGTAATCCAATTAATGCTATTAACGCAACTAATATTGCTGGCTGGCTTAAAATATCTACGATGAAATCTAATACTGAACGCATAAGTTACGCCTCCCTCTGTTTAAATGATATTAAGTTTTTTTAATTCTTGTTCCAATTTTTGTTCTAACTCGTTTTTGTCTAAAATGTTATCTAATACTAAAACATCGCCAAGACGTTCAGCGTTTTCTTCTAAATCTCTACCACAGATAAATAAATCTGCCATTTCTGGACTTGCTGTCATAATGTCGCTATGTTCAACTTCTACATCAGAAGGAGCGTTTAAATTTTTTAAAGCTTCTTGAGCATTCATTTCAACCATAAAACTACTACCTAATCCATGTCCGCATACTACTAAAATTTTCATATTAATCATTCTCCTTAATTATATTTATTATTTCGTCTTTATCTTTTGACTCCATTAATTGTTTTACATTTTTTTGATCTCCTAATAATTGTGCTAAACTTTGTAATACCTTTAAATGAGAGCTATTATCTATTGCGCTTAGTACAAATATGAGAGAAGCGTAATGCCCATTCTCCGAGAAATTTATATGTTTACTTAACTTTAATAGGCTCAATCCTACTTCGTTAACATTATTATCAGGTCGAGCATGAGCAATAGCTATTTCAGGAGCTATAACAATATAAGGCCCTAAATCCTCTACGCTTTTAATCATCGAATCTATGTAATCATTTTTAATGATATTTTGTTCTAACAACGGTTGAGAAGCTTTTTGTATAGCTTGTTCCCAACTTTCAACCTCACTTTCTAGAATTATTCTATCTTTAGTTAAAATTTCTAGAGACACTTTTACCTCTCCTCTTAATATGTATTAGTTATAAGATTTTTTATTTCATTCATATCACCTTTTAAAAAAGTTTCTCTTTTTTCTGTTTCTAATAATAAATTGCTTAATTGTGCTAATCCTTTTAAATGATACTGAGGATTTACAGTTGCTAATGCAATCACTAGATAAACCGGGTCATTACTCTCATGATTAAACTCAATCCCATTTTCAAAATAAGTAATCGCAAAACCAGCACCGCCTTTTACATATTTAGAAGAAGCGTGAATTAATGCAATGTGCGGGCTAATTACCATATATGGACCGAATTTTTCCAACTGTTCTTTAATTTCATCAATATACTGTGTTTGCACTATTTCATCTTTAATCAATGGCTGTATAGCAAGAGCGATACTTTCATCTCTACTAAGTTGCTGTTTAATATTGTTAATTCTATGCAGAGGTAATAACTCTTTTAAGTTATAAAGATGTTCATAACTTTTTTTAAAACGTTGTTCTCTGGCATTATTAATAATTTCATTTAATTTATATCTAGATGTTTCATCTAAAAACGGATCTACTTGAACCACTGGGGTAGTCTTAATATTTACAGGCACTGTAGAAATAATGTAATCAATGCCATTACTTATGAGTTGCTCCTCATTAATTTGATAAACAGAATATGCATCCACAATTTCAAATTCTGGATAAACATTATTTAATTTTGTTTTTAGTAATTGAGATGTCCCTACTCCCGAGCCACAAAGTAAGATGACTTTTATACGTTGTTTCAAGGTGATCGAACTTTTCTCTACACTTGAAGCAAAATGAATAGTTAAAAATGCTATTTCGTCAGTATTAAATAGCACATTAAATTCTTTTTCAATACAAGCTAAATTATTCTCAATGATTTTAGCGATTTGGCCATATCTTTCATACACTTCATTTTTTAATGGATTCTTTTGTTCCATATTGAATTTAAGTCTATGTATAGCCGGTTTTAGATGGATTAATAAACCATTATAAAGTCTATTATCATTTTGCAAATCTATGCCTAACTCTGCCCCTACTTTATAAATTAATATTGTAAGTAATTTTTCTAATTTATTATTACTATCTATAATTTCATTTGTATCAGTGGTCTTAGCACCTAAAAGATGTAAAGTAATAAAAATTGTTTCTGACAAAGGAAACTTAAACTCAAAACTGTCTTCAAGACTTTTTATGATATTTGAAGCAATTTGAAATTGATATGTTTGAGATAATTTATCTTGTTGCTCTTTAGGAATTTCAAAAGAATAATTCTCTTTCAAACGTCTAATTGCAATTAAGATATGATAGATAAGCGCATCAATAGCTATCTGCACAAGTTGATAATTTTCATTGTTTAATGTATTGATTACGGTGTTTCTAACAATAGTTAACTCTTGGTTAGAAAATAAATTAATTTCCTTTAAAGACGTGAAGTTTTTAAAATACGTTTGAATTCTATTAGCGTATGCTTTGCGATATTTCTCTTCATCTCCAATAATTAAAAACCCTTTATTTTGTAGATAACTTAGTTGTAATGAGTTGTCATTTAACCATTTTTGAATTTCTTTTAAATCGCTCATAATTGTACGTCTTGAAACATTTACGTATTCAGATAAAGTTTTTGAGGATACTGGTATATTTGAATCAAATAATCTCAAAGTTAAACTTAAAATCCGTTCTTCTTTGCTTAAATGAAGATATTGAGAATTATGTTTCTCCAGTTCTTTTGCCAAAAACTTATTATCAGTCTTAATTTTTACACCTAAAGCTTTATTTCTTAGAAGTTTAAATTTAAAGTCGTCTTGTATACTTTCAATATATTCAAGATCATATTGAATAGTTCTATGTGACGTCCCAAATTCACTCGCAATATCTGTAATAGTTATATAATCTTGATTAGTGATTAAGAGATTCAAAATTTTTACCTGTCTGTTACTTAGCAATGTATATTAATCCTCCTAAATTTATTGTAAGCGATTTCTTGAATAGCTAGATATGCAATGTGTTTCATATTTAAATCCGAAAAAATTCATATCTAATTTATTACTAATATTATAAAATACAAAAAACTGACTATATAGCTAGGTAAGAACTTGATAATATGAGAGTAAACAATAGCACTTGGTATTCTTTGTACTACAAAATTAAAGGAGGATGTAATTTATGAAGATATTAGTTACGGCGTTTGAGCCATTTGGTGGGGAAGTTATTAATCCGGCGTTAGAGGCAGTAAAACGATTGAACGATACAATTGGTGAGCACGACATTACGAAGTTAGAGATTCCTACTGTATTTCATGATTCAATAGAAGCAATTCATACGATGTTAGCTCAAGGAAATTATGATGCCGTGTTAGCGGTTGGACAAGCTGGTGGGCGTAGTGCGTTAACACCAGAACGTGTCGGTATTAATATCGATGATGCCCGTATTCCTGATAATAAAGGACAACAACCAATCGATATCCCTATTCAACCAAACGGTGCGTCCGCTTACTTTTCAAATATGCCTGTTAAAAAGATGACTGAAGCCATTAAACAAGCTGGTGTCCCGGCAAGTCTCTCCAATACAGCGGGTACATTTGTTTGTAACCATATCCTCTATCAATTAGGATATTTAGCTGAACAATCTTACCCTAACTTACTATTTGGCTTTATTCATGTGCCATTTATTCCAGAACAAGTGACTACTAAACCAGAGACACCTTCTATGTCTATTGAAATGATGACTAAAGGACTTACTGCGGCTATCAAAGCTATTTCATATGAAGATGATATTAAAGTTGCACTAGGTCAAACACACTAGAAGTTAAATTTTACTTCTATATTAATAAGCTACTTCTAATAACTAGGGTGTGATTATATTAAATGAGATAGCCTCGCCCTTAAAGTGAAAAAAATCTACTTCGCCAAATTTTAATAATCTTTGAAAAAGGTGTATCATATAATAATGTCTTTGATAGATTTATATATTTTGAATATAAATTAAATTCTAAATATATATACATTAATACAATTGAAAGAAGGTAAAACATTGAATAAGCGCATGTTATCTGCCCTTACCATGTGCGCTACGCTGATTTTAAGCGGTTGTGCTCCACATCAACATGATAATGATAAAGAAGTTAAAGTATCATTACCTCGAGAATTTAACCCTAAGCAGCTTGATGCTCAAGGTTTCGATGCCCCTATGCCAGTGTATAGCGCAGTCTATCAATCTCTTGTGAAGTATGGTAAGAATGGCAAGATTGAGCCTGGCCTCGCCACATCATGGAAGGCTTCAAGTGATGGTAAAGATTACATATTCCATCTGAAACATAATGTGAAATTTAATGATGGTTCTCAATTTGACGCGTCGGCGGTCAAATTTTCAATAGAAAGAGCGAAGGCTACAGATACGACAGACCCCATGGAGACGTTGGACAAGTTACAATCCGTTACAGTGAAGGACAAATACACGGTCGAGATTAAATTAAAAGAACCGTCCAACCAAGTCTTACCCGAATTAACACAAATTAGACCGCTTCGTATAATGAGTCCACATGCGGTTAAAGATGAAAAAACAACAGGTAAGTTCGAGAAAGCAATTGGCACAGGACCTTTTAAAGTGGCAGATTCAACGAATGAAACAGTCACATTTAAACCCAATACATATTATCGTAACGGTCACCCATTGGATTACAATGTAACCTTCCAATCAATAGAAGATAGTGATTCACGTCATCTTGCTATAGAAAGTAATTCTATCGACATTACAGGTGGTGCGTTAGGTCAAATGACGCCACAACAAGTCAAAGAATCGCAACGTAGTGAAAATTTAAAAATACATAAATATCCAAGTACCGAAACACAGTTTATGGGCTTTAATCCTCAACACAAAGTCTTGCAAGATAAAAAAATGCGTGAAGCTATCAGTAAAGCAATCGATACAAAAGATCTCTCATCAAATAAGAAGTTGAAAGGTTTATTCCAAAGTGGCGTGCAATATGTGAACGCTAACAATCAACACGACCATCACTATGCACCTAATGAATCAGAGAAATTGATTAAAGAGTTAGGTTATGAGAAGAATTCGAATGGTTATTTTGAAAAGGATGGCAAAGTACTCTCATTAAAACTAGCACTTCAGACAGATGAGTTCCCAGAATGGAAGACGAAAGCCGTAATTGTGCAACAAGCATTGAAAAATGTAGGCATTAAGTTAGATGTTAATGTATTAGACGCCCAAACGTACTATGAAACGTTAACGGTACGCAAGGACTTTGACCTTATTTACTATCGTACCTATACCAATGCTTTAATGCCGTATAACTTCCTCAATGCGCGCTTCAAACAAGCCGATCAACAACCCGGCGCCTTTGCGGATGATGCGAAATTAACCGGCATGATTAAAGAATTCTCATCTATTATAAATATGAATCAGCGTCAACAAGCGTTCGATAGACTATCCAATTATATTGATAGCCAATACTTAGTCGTCCCTATCTCCTATCCGGATGAAACGTTTGTGACGAGTCCGAAGATTAAGCAATTCCAATTTTCAGGACAAACTGACGCACCGATAAACTTTGATAAATTGAAGGTATCCGATCATGATTAGTATCGTAAAACATTTCATAAAGTTAATTATTTATTTAATTGTCATTTCATTTATTCTATTTGTTCTGTTGGAAAATACTACCGGTAACCCAGCCATTCAGTATTTACAAGAACATGGTGTCGCACAAATTACGCCTGAACGCATCAAAATGGCGCAAGATAAATTAGGCCTTAGCCAGGCAATGCCTATTCGTTATGTGCAATGGCTCGGCCATGCCTTTACCGGCGACTTAGGTACAAGCTTTAGTAATGGTGAGCCTGTTACGGACCGTATTACGCAAGCTATTGTTCCAACGCTTAAGCTTATTCTAGGTTCAGCCATTATTTTATTCCCACTCGGGTATATTATTGGTTACCTTTGCGGGAACCATCCACGTAAAAAGTGGGCAATCATTACCACGCGTATATCTCAAATAATTACATCATTACCTGAATATTGGTTAGCGATTATCTTTATTTACTACTTTGGCGTCAAATGGCATCTCTTCCCATTTGTAGGTAGTAACAGTTGGCAATACTTCGTTCTCCCTATCACCATTTTAGTGTTAGTAGAAGGCAGTCACATGGTTCTATTAAGCAGTCATCTTTTTGAAAATACACTTCATAGCCAACCATATCAATTAGCACAACTACGCCATTTCAAACTAAAAGATCGCATCTACGTTCAAGTAAAAGAAATTCTAGCGCCACTATTAACAATTACCATTAATAATTTCATTCATTTATTTAGCCGTATCATTATCCTTGAAGTCATCTTCAGTATTTCCGGTTTAGGAAAATTATTAATTAACGGTATCAATCTACGTGATTATCCATTAATTCAAGGTATCCTTATGATTATTATTTTAATGATTATGGTACTGAATTTCTTCGGCGACTTATTACTTGAAAAGAGTGACCCACGTCTTAGAATGTCTAAAAAGTTAGGAGGCCGTGTGACCTATGAAGATTAAACATTGGATATGGCCTATTATCATCATCATTTTAGCGCTGCTCGCCTATTTGTTATACGACAAAGCGAACACTATTCATCAATCTGAAGCACTCTTACCTCCTAGTCTGACACATTTACTAGGTACTGATCACTTAGGACGTGACTTTTTAACACGTCTATTTGTAGGTAGTATCGTTACACTCGGCTTAACGACTTTAATTTTAGTCGGCACCGTCGTATTAGGACTTATTCTCGGATTACTATCGGCGCTTGTCGGTAAATGGCTTGATTCCGTGATGATGGCCTTAGCCGATATGTTAATCGCTTTACCTGCAATTATTATTGCGTTGGTAATTTTAGGATTTATGAATAATTCTGTGCTTGGCTTATGTTTCGCTTTAATTATCGGATGGCTTGGTCGCTATTTACGTTACTTTAGAAATTTAGCACGTGACGCTAAAACACAACCTTTCGTTAAATATGCATCATTGAGTGGCTTTTCAAAATTACAAACAACGATTTATCATATCATCCCGCACCTATTAAGCAACGTAATGGCGCTGATTACTGCGGATTTCGGTAAACTGATGCTTAGTATTTCCGGCTTAGCCTTTATCGGATTAGGCGTTAAGCCACCACTACCTGAGCTAGGCGCCATTTTATTTGATGGCAAAAGTTATTTCTATTCTGCACCATGGTTATTCTTCTTCCCAGGTGTGTTGTTAGGAGGTTTCGCACTCATATGTCAACTACTCAACCGTCGCTACATTCGTTAACGTCGTTACTGCATTTTGAAAATGTCTCAGTCTACGACGGCGAAACAGCATTATTAAATAACGTGAATTTAGAAGTGTTAGAAGGAAGCTTTCATTGTTTAGTAGGAGAAAGTGGAAGCGGTAAATCATTATTAACACGTACGGCACTTGGCATGCGTCAACCTCAATTGCGCTACGACGGCCAAGTCGAAATAGACATAGATAATACCGATGCCATGTTTCAAGATACCAATAGTAATTTCTTCCAAAATGTTAAAATTCATAAACACTTTGACGCACTATTTGATTCATTAAATTCAACATTGTCACGTAAAGAACAACATGAATTTGTGAAACGTCAATTTACACATCTCGGCTTAGAACAACCGCAAGAATTACTACATTATTATCCTTTTCAATTGAGTGGAGGTATGGCGCAGCGGATTGCGTTGGTAATGTCTATTGTCCGTGAAGCGAAGTTTCTTATAGCTGACGAACCTACTAGCGCATTAGACTATGAGAACCGTAATGGTTTAATGTGGCTCTTAAACCATGTTGTGCGTGAACATAACATGACCATTCTTTTTATTACACATGACTTAAGTTTAGCGATGGATTACGCTACACACATTAGCGTCATGCAGAATGGACAAATTATTGAAAGCGGAGACGCTAAAGAGATTTTAGAGTCTCCTCAGCATCCCTACACTCAACAATTGATTGAACTGGCGAATAGGAGAAATCGTTATGTTACAGATTAAACAGTTGAATAAATCATTTTCAGAAAAAGAGATTTTTAAAAACTTTAATTTAGAAGTAAATAAGGATGAAAATTTAATTATTAGTGGTGTAAGTGGGAGCGGTAAGTCTACCCTAGCTCAAATCATGGCAGGGTTAGATGATGATTACCAAGGAATTGTGAGCTACAATGATTTAACACTTGGCAAGGTATCACGTTATGAATGGATGAAACATATTCAATATGTCCCTCAATACAATGCGATGACGTTAGACCCTCGAAAAACGGTAAAATGGACCCTACAACAACCATTAAAGAACTTTAACATTTCTTCTAATAAGCATGAGACCAGATTAAATGATGTGTTGTCGCAATGTAAATTAGATAGAGAATTGTTAAATAAAAAGGTAAGTACGTTAAGTGGTGGTCAATTTCAGCGCTTATGGATTGCCAAAGCGTTACTAGTCAATCCAGATATTCTTATTTTGGATGAAGCTACAACAAACTTAGATGTGATTAATGAAGAAATGATTATTCAAATGTTACGAGAATTGAAAGATCTTCAATTAATTATCATTACGCATGATCCTTATTTATTACACAGCCTACCGGGTAAAAAGCTAACTATTGGCCAATCACATTAATTTAAACTATAACGAAAGCTCGAAGATGTTCTAGAATACAATCTTCGAGCTTTGTTATATTATCCAAAATAAAATTGAAATGTAGCTAAAATGTTCCCTAAAATATGAATAATAATGGGAACTTCGAGTCGTTTTGTTTTTAAATATGCGACTACAAATACTGCGCCCGGGAGTCCATAAATCAACCATTCGCCCAGGTTAGATGCTCCATGACTGCCTGCGAATAAAATTACTGATACGATACCACCGATGATAGGTGCACCTCTAAATACTCCTTTAATTAATAATCCTCTAAATATCACTTCTTCTATAATTGGACCTATGATGCCTATAGAGATTATTTGTAGATAAAGTGGTATATGCTCATAAGATTGTTCTAAGTCTTTTTGATTATCTGGGTTAGGCATAAATGAAGTATAAGCGTAATCTATGAGATTAAGTAAAACAAACGCAATAAGAATAAAGAGCCATTGTTTTTTAGTAAGCATACTAAAATTAAATAATTTCAACTTAAAAGCGTATAATAATAAGAAAGCGATGATTACAGCTAAAATAGCTATCCAGTAATACTGAGGTTTTGCAGCTAAAAATAGATCAAAAGATTCGGCGATAAACATAATAATAATCATAAATATAGATTGGAATAATAACTTCCAATAAGATTTATGTGAAATTTGAAATTCTTGTTGATGATTTTGTGTTTCGGAAATCTTTTCCGACATGATATTCCTCCTTTGTGATATAGCGTAATAAATAGATTTGTTCAAAATTCAAATAACTCATAACTTAATCCTTAACTAACATTGTAGTACATGTAAAATATATGTTACATTTAAGGAGAAGTATTCGTTTTCAAGTTTCACAATATTAAATAAAGGTGGGTTTAACATGAAAGAACATGAAAATATGAATACACACGCCGCTACACCCGTTTCTTCCAATGAACACCAAGCTAAGGAAGATGACTTACATAATGAAGAGCGCTATCCAAAAGGTAATAAATTTGTCAGAGCACTTATCTTTATCGGTTGGCTACTCCTCGCACAAATACCTTTAGTTACCATACTCTTTATTTATAGCTTTTCTCTCTACATGGACCTATTAACCGGTACGATTACTACTCTCATCTTTCTCATATTAACAGCAGTTATCACATGGTTTGTAAGAAGCTATTACAAACGTCATACATACGAGCATCCTTCAAAATTCAAAGGCAAAGATATTATGACTAATATTGGTTGGGCCGTATTACTCCGTTTAATCGTTATCGGGATGAGCTATTTAATGTTGTTTGCGACAGGTTCTATGCAAACGCAAAATGATAAATTGCTACTCGGCGACATGAATGCGAATAAACCAACACCTGACCAATTAGGCCAAATTTTCCCATTTATTGTCTTCGTCATCGTTATAATTTTCGTTGCCCCTTATTTAGAAGAACTTATTTATCGTGGCATCTTTAAAGAAACTTTATTTAAACGTTCCCGCTTCTGGTTGCCGTTTATTCTGTCTTCATTAATTTTTGCATCTCAACACGGTCTATCCAACTGGGTTGCAATTATTATGTACACTCTTATGGGTATGGTTTTCTACCTTGCTTATCATCGTCGTGGTAATGTACGAGATAGCATGATGGTTCACATGATTCATAACGGTGTGACAGGCGTCATTATGCTAGTAAGTTATTTTGTTTTATTATTTAGTTAAGTTAAAAATGTTTAATAATAGGATAGCTAAAATGAACGCACCTCCTATTAATAACTTAACAAACTTTTGTCCAATCCAACCTTAAAGGTTTCTTAAAAAACTAGTGCAATATAAAAGTGGTATTTCTATCTAATTTCAAATAGAAATAGCCACTTTTATTTAAGGTATTATTTATCGTAAGCAATGGTTTTAATATTTTTATCTTTTAAGAACGTTTCAATTTTTTCTTGTTCACGGCCATTCACCACATCTTTATCCTTGTTAATATCTTTCAACTCTGATAAATCGCCCGATTCTTGTGCTTTCTTAGAAGCATCTAAGCCTCTTTTGTCAGTATTGGTAGCTGCAATCGTATAGTTACTTATTTTTTTAGTATACGTCGCATACTTTTTATCTGGCATCTTATTATTTTCTATGTATTGCGCGAAATTTTCATTATTTTGATCCTTTAAATCCATAATATGATCATATTTTTGTTGTTGCTTTTTAGAAAGTTTCTCCTCTGAATAAAGTTTATCTTCATAAGGTTCTTGCGCATCGTTCAACTTCCTATCAGTATCTAAATATGTCTTAATATCTTCTTTGATAGTACTTTCTGGAATCGTTTGGTTTGTTGTTGTTTTGTCGAAAATGTGTTTCGGTACTTTTGTGTTATGTTTTGAACTCTGTTGAGTATCCTTACTGTCAGAAGCGTTATCTTTCGTGTTATTTTCACTTTCTGACGATGAACAACCTACAAGTGCTACAGATAATGCAAATGTTGATAATAAAACAATTAGCTTTTTCATATCAAATCTCCTTTTATCTTTTTAAGAGCTTGCACTTTGAGTATATCGAACTTTCTAGTTATTTAAAAACTCGCTTTGTAGTCGTAACTTTAGGTTGTTTTAGCAAAATAAATATCACAATTAAATAACCTATAATCGATACCAACGAGACTTCATAACCGAATTGTCCACCTGTAATAGCCATATTATGGTTACGAACCACATATTCCCAAATATTGTAATGGCTTTGCTTTTCAGTAATATGTAAAACCTGGAAAATATTCCAAAAGAAATGTAACGTGATGCTAGCCCATATTGTATTTGCTTTGTAGGTTGCTAGACCAAACATAATCCCTACTAATGAACCGCTAATAAGTAATAAGAAAAAGCTACTTATATTTAAGCCACCGTTAAACAAGTGAATCACCGCAAAGAATATTGCCGTAGATAAGATAGCTACTTTAATATTTGTCTTCTTCTCGATATATCCCATTAAAAATCCTCTACATACGAGTTCTTCCACAAACGCTCCAGCCATTGCTTGTACGAAAATCGGCCAAAAAAGTATGTGTAAGGTATCATGAATAGAATTAAAGTGATGCAGTTTAAAGTCTCCAGGTACAAAAATTAAATAAATAGCATACACAAAGACAGATAACCCTAAGCCTAGTAAGATGAATTTTGTTTGAATTCTTGGGGGTGTAATACGATAAGATATTAAATTCTCTTTCAATATTTTTTTAATAAAAAAGCGGACGATCACGAAGGCTAAAGCGATATAAACGATGGCCATTACTATAACTCCTATTCCTAGAAATGGAATAAGCGCATCAAATAGCGAAGCAATTCCGTTAGCTAGTCCCATAATGACGATAGCTAACATCAACATACCTATAATTTTCAAAAGTTTCATTGTCATTCTCCCGACTTAATTGAAATAGTATTCATTCATTATCTTAGCACAGTCACCTCACACAAAAATGAAGAGGTTAGGAAACACACTCCTAACCCCTTCTATTATTGAACGTAAAGTATTATGACAATACGAAGTATTGTTGACGAAACTCTTGAAAGAAGCTGATAATTTAAACTTTGATTACATTGGCACAACATTACGTGGGTATACTTCATATACAAAGGGCCACATTCTTTATGAGAATGACTTTGAATTTTTAAAAAGAAATTTTACAGAAAGTGAATGCGAAAGTGATTGTAGAAGGAAATGTCATCACACCTGAAATGTTCAAGCAAATCAGTAATCTTGGCGTTCATTGTACCGTTGTGGGAGGAGCTATCACGCGTCCTAAACAAATTACTGAACGTTTTATTAAAGCTATTCAATCTGAATGATGTAATATGATGATGGAGGCGTTAAAGCTATGAAACTAATCAACTTGAAAGATAAATCGCTAGCGAGTGATTATGTCGCTATCGAATGTTTAAAATTGATTCAAGCGCAACCTAAGACAATTTTAGGATTAGCTACTGGTAACACTATGACAGAAGTTTATCCCCGACTTTCTGAATTACTGAACGCAAACAATACCGATTTAAGCCAGGTTCAAACATTCAATTTAGATGAATATGTTGGCTTAGAACCAGAGCATTCACAAAGTTATTACACATATATGCATCAACGCTTATTTGATCACAATGAGAGCTGGCAAACTTCAAATATTCATATTCCTCAAGGCCATGTGGATGATTTAGAAGCAGAAGCACAACGTTATGAAGACCATTTAAAACGCATCGGCCAACCAGACCTTCAATTATTAGGTATTGGGGAAAATGGCCATATCGGTTTTAACGAGCCTGGAACATCGTTCGATAGTGAAACACGCGTGGTCGATTTAACTGAATCCACTATTAAAGCCAATAGCGTCAATTTCGACAATATCGAAGACGTACCAAAACAAGCTGTATCTATGGGGTTAAACTCTATTATGCGTGCTAAACGTATTATTTTACTAGCATTTGGCGAACGTAAACGTGATGCGATTAAGCGACTATTAAATGAAGAAGTGTCAGAAAATCTGCCCGCTTCAATCCTACACAACCACCCAAATGTAGAAGTAATCGTTGACGATACAATTTATAACCATCTATAAATATACAAATGAGGCTAAACCATCACTATAGAAATGGCTTAGCCTCACTTTTTTATGAATGTTTAAATAATTTTAGAATTTGCGCAATAATTAAACTTACCACTGCAATAATCGCAAATGTGCTTAAGAAGATAATATCGTTTTGATTAAAGTTAACACCAATATTAGAAAAGTCTTTTAAATTACTATTCGCAATTAGATTAACTACTACCACTGCTAGTAAAGCAATAATTGCTAGCCATGCTAATGATGAGAAAAACTTTTTAGCGCTTGGAAACCTCAAGTCATGTTGCATCTTCTCACACCTCTTTCTCTATATATTGTCATGTTTATATATTCAATAGTTATATACACCTCTATGCATTATTTCAAACCTATCAGAATAAAAGTGTATACAATTTGTATATATTTTTATGAAAAATAAGTTGATTGAGAAGTTATATCGTAAGACGATAGTCTGCTTTCAAAAATAAAAATTTTCACACTGCGGGTAGTCTTAATAATTATGAACTGTGCCTGCTTTAATCGTAGTATTAACCTTAATCGTATCATCAACAATGACGATATCCGCATCTTTCCCTACGGCTAAGCCACCTTTATGTGCATCGATATTTAAAGCAATAGCTTGGTTTAAACTTGTTACACGCCATAGATTGTCTAACGTGTCATGAGTAAAGTTCATTAAATTATATAAGCCGTCATTCATTTTTAAAATACTTCCTGCTAGCGCACCACTTGCTAAACGAGCTTCTTGGCCACGTACAATCACGTTTTGCCCGCCTAAATCATATTCGCCATCTTGCATGCCTTTCGCACGCATAGCGTCTGTAATTAAATACATATGTTCATTGCCTTTTTGTTTATAGGCAATTTGTACAGAAGCTGGATGTGAGTGAATACCATCACCGATAATTTCTGTGTTCAATCCTTCATTCGTCCAAGCTGCACCGAAGACACCTGGATCACGATGTGTAAATGGAGTCGCAGCGTTATATAAATGCGTAATATGTTTGGCCCCACGTTCAACCGCTTCGTTCGCTTCATCAAATGTAGCTATGGTATGCCCCATTGAAAAGATAATATCGTCATGTAACGCATTTAATGTCTCATGTGCACCATCAACTTCGGGCGCAAATGTGATGATTTTAATTTGATTTTGCGCGATTTCTTGGAAGTGTTGAATTTTATCTACTGAGGGACGTTGCACAAATTCTGGATTTTGCGCGCCAACTTTATGTTCTGAAATAAATGGTCCTTCTAAATGAATACCTCCAATTTCAGCAGCTTCGCCTCTTTGTTGTTGTGCTTGATAATCAACGATGTTTTTCAACGCTTTTTCGATGTTGGCATCCGACTGTGTCATGGTTGTGGCTAAAAATGTAGTCGTACCTTCTGATAACAATTGTTCAGATAAGTGTTTCAAACCTTCAAATGATGCATCCATGGCATCTTCACCGTAGCCTCCATGGATATGAATATCAATAAAGCCTGGTAAGACATTTTGGCCCTTAGTATCAATCTGTTCTAATTCACCAGTATATTGACCTTCTTGGATCTCACTAATTTTGCCATCTTCTACTACAAGATATCCTTGTTCAATGACGTGTGTTTCTGTATAAATCTTCCCGTTAGTAATGACATACTTTGACATGTTTGACCTTCTTTTCTAAATAATTCTTCTAATGTAATCAATTATAGCATTTCACATTCTTCAATTTATCGTAATTCTAATTTTGGAAAAAGTTTTCATAATGAATTTTATATATAGTTTCAAATTTATAAAAAATGGCATTTTGTAAATTTTCAAAATTATAGGTATACTCGTAACAAACGACATATAAAGGGAGAATCAATTGAAGAATGAATGACAAGCGCAAGAAACATAACAATTTAGTTTATATTATTTCTGTAACAATCATTATTATCATTACTGCAATTGCTGGTCTCTTTCCTAAAGCGTTCGGCATCCACGCACAAAGTGTATATGATTTTATTTCTAACTCTTTCGGGTGGTTATTCTTACTTATTATTTTTGTTTTAGATATCTTTTTAATTTCTTTAGCTATTTCTCGTTATGGCCGTTTTAAACTCGGCAGTGATGACGAGAAACCAGAATTTTCATTTATGTCATGGCTCGGTATGTTATTTTCTGCCGGTTTAGGTGTAGGAATTGTCTTTTGGGGCGTAGCTGAGCCACTTACCCACTATGTTCATTCCCCTTTTCCGGGAAAAGTTCCTGACCAATCACCAGAATCTGCACGTGTTGCCATGGGTTACACGTTCTTCCATTGGGGAATTTCACAATGGTCTATCTTTGCGATGGCTGGCCTTATCGTTGCTTACTTCCAATTTCGTAAAAAGCGTGATGGTTTAATTTCTACAGCCATGGAACCTGTCTTTGGCGAGGCATACAAACGTCCATTCCGTAATATTATCGATATTCTAGCAATTATTGCGACAGTAATGGGGATTGCTACATCAATCGGTTTAGGTATTATGCAAATTAGTGGTGGTTTAAATCATGTCTTTCACGTACCTAATAATAATTTCACTAAGATCGCAATTACCGTCTTAATGGTGTGCTTATTCTTAGGTTCGGCGATTACTGGTCTAAATAAAGGTGTTAAATGGTTGAGCAATATCAACATTATGCTAGGCGGCTTATTACTTGTATTTATGTTGATTTTCGGCGATTTAAAATTTATTTTCGAATCTTATACATTAGCTATTGGGGACTATTTACGTCACTTTATAGAATATAGTTTACGTATTGATCCTTATACCGGTAAGAATGCATGGCTTCAACAATGGACCGTCTTTTATTGGGCTTGGGTTATTTCATGGTCACCATTTATTGGCGGTTTCGTAGCTCGTGTCTCTCGAGGACGGACAATTCGTGAATTTATTATTTGTGTCTTAGTCGTACCGCCACTTATTTCCTTTGTTTGGATTGCTGGTTTCGGTGGCATGGCGGTAAAAGTTGCGATGGGTGGCGATAATATCGCTCAATTGGTCGATAAAGATTATACCGTCGCACTCTTTGAATTATTGTCTAAATTCCCACTAGCAGATATTACAAGTATATTAGCAGTGGTCTTAATCTTCTTACTTATCGTTACAAGCGCCGATTCTACGACCCATATCGTTGCAGGCATGGCGACTGGCGGTAGTGAGAATCCGAAAGTGAAACACAAAGTTATCTGGGGACTATTAATTGGTGCTATTTCTGTAGCGATGACGATTGCAGGCGGTTTAACAAGTTTACAAACAGCTTCAGTCGTCACAGGTTTACCATTCTCAATTATTTTATTATTAATGACCATTTCAATTATGCGGGCCTTACGTCGAGAACATACGAAACATTTCCAAATGTCTTATATTAATGATGATAAAGATTATTCCATTCCTTTAGAACAACGTGAAAAAGAATCTTCAAATAAAAAGGAAGAAGATAATGAGAAAGAACAAGAATAACATTCAAAAATACTATGAACTGTTACCTTTATTCGGTTTGTTAGCGACACTATTCTTATTCATTTTATATTTCATTATTTACAAAGTAGACGATAATTGGATGATTGTAAGTCTTTATTGTTTATTACCTTTAATCGTATTTAGTTGTCAGTCCCTATTTTTCCGTTTATTTAAGAACTATCGAAAGTAATTCACAATTTCTTATATTTTTATATCTAGATTGTTAATGGTGTAATTTTAAAATATAATAGTAATAAGAACTTGATAGTTATTAAGGGGATAAGGGGGATGTCTATGGAGGTTAAGCATCAAACGCCGCAAGCATTACGTCAATTAATTCGCGAAGGGACACTTACTGGTCATACGAGTGGTATGGCAGATGGCTATATTCAAGCTAATGTCGTCATCTTACCTTCTTCATATGCTTATGATTTTTTAAAATTTTGTTTTAGAAACCCAAAGACCTGTCCATTATTAGATGTGTCTGAGATAGGTTCACCGTCTTTTCCATATTATGGGAAAGATGCTGACATACGTACCGATGTGTCGAAATATCGTATTTACAAGCATGGGGAACTTGTCGAAGAAGTAAATGATATTACACACCTTTATACTGATGATATGGTGTCTTTCCTTATTGGATGTAGTTTCACCTTTGAACATGCCCTACTTGAAGCTGGTATTCCGGTTCGTCATATTGAAGAAGGCCATAATGTTCCAATGTATAGAACCAATATACCTGCTGAAGCGAGTGGCGAGTTTAAAGGAAATATTACTGTGAGTATGCGTCTTATGACGATGGCTCAAGCGATTAAAGCCACAGAAATTACCTCGCATTTTAAAAATGTTCATGGCACACCGATTCATATCGGCTCACCTGAAACTCTTGGAATCGAAAATATTAATGCGCCAGATTATGGTGAAGCAGTCACTATCAAACCTGGAGAAATACCTGTCTTTTGGGGTTGTGGAGTTACACCTCAATCCGTAGCACTTGATGCTAAACCTAAATTGATGATTACACATTCACCAGGTCATATGTTTATTACTGATATTAAAGACAGTGATTTGAATAATTAAAATTATTAAATACAATCTAGCGTATCTTAAATACTATCGAAGCGGGGCTAAGAAATCTTTGGAATGAATCGAGATTTCTGCCCTGCTTTTTTATATTAACTATACTTAAAATTAATGAGAAATATTCTCAATTAATTCCCTACATCCTCTGTACATTGTTTAAAATTAAGTCTATTCTATTGTATGAAATGTTCATTATCTTAGAAAGAAGGTTCAGCTATGGAGAACTCAGTAAAATATAAGAAATTTATACTTCCACTTGTTGTAGGTATTCTTATTGCTTTACTCGCACCGTTTAGACCTGAAGCATTAAACATACAAGCTTGGATGATGTTTGCGATTTTCGTCGGTACAATTATAGCTTGTATCACGCAACCTATGACGATTGGTGCCGTTTCAATTCTTGGTTTCACATTAACCGTGCTTGTTGGTGTAGTAGACACTAAAACAGCGGTTCAAGGTTTTGGCAACCCTAGTATCTGGCTTATTGCGATGGCATTCTTTATTTCTAGAGGTTTCGTAAAGACAGGACTTGGCCGTCGTATCGCCTTGCAGTTCGTGAAACTTTTCGGGAAAAAGACGCTCGGCCTAGCCTACTCATTAGTCGGAGTAGATTTAATCCTAGCGCCTGCTACTCCAAGTAATACCGCACGTGCAGGTGGTATTATGTTCCCAATCATTCAATCATTATCAAAATCTTTCGATTCAGACCCTAAACAAGGTACTGAACGTAAGATGGGGGCATTTTTAATATTTACAGAATTCCAAGGTAATTTAATTACTGCGGCGATGTTCTTAACAGCGATGGCAGGTAACCCTCTCGCTCAAAATTTAGCCGAAAAAACAGCTAACGTTCATCTAACATGGATGAATTGGTTCTTAGCTGCACTCGTTCCTGGCTTGATTTCACTTATCGTGGTGCCATTTATCATTTATAAAATGTATCCACCTACTATTAAAGAAACGCCTGACGCTAAGCGATGGGCTGAGAATGAACTTTCAGAAATGGGAACTATTTCTAAGGCTGAAAAGTTCATGATTGGTATCTTTATTATCGCCCTTTTACTCTGGATAGCCGGTAGCTTTATTGGCATTGAAGCTACATTAACTGCCTTTATCGCTTTATCATTATTACTTATTACTGGCGTGTTAAATTGGAAAGATATCCTTAATGAAACAGGTGCTTGGAATACATTAGTATGGTTCTCAGTACTCGTTATGATGGCCGATCAATTGAATAAATTAGGCTTTATTCCATGGTTAAGTAGTACAATTGCGCATAGTTTAGGTGGCTTAAGTTGGTCAATTGTGCTTGTTATTCTAGTTATTTTCTACTTCTATTCACACTATTTATTCGCGAGCTCAACTGCTCACGTAAGTGCCATGTATGCGGCGTTACTTGGCGTAGCTGTGGCTGCTGGTGCGCCACCATTATTTAGTGCGTTGATGCTTGGTTTCTTCGGTAACTTAATGGCTTCCACTACACATTACAGTAGTGGTCCAGCGCCTATTCTGTATGCGGCAGGTTATGTAAGTCAAAAACGTTGGTGGCTTATGAACTTAGTGCTAGGTGTGGTTTATTTCATTATCTGGCTTGGTATCGGTTCATTATGGATGAAAGTTATTGGTTTAATGTAAGTATGCATTACTAATCATACAGTTATAGTCTTGAAGATGATTTCAATAGAAATCACCTTCAAGGCTATTTTTTTATCATTACTACACTTTGTTTGGCTCGCGTTCTTAGGGGGCCTGGCTAAGCCAAGGTCTTAGCCTAGTCCTGCTCCCTCAAGAGTCTCGCCAACAATACTACGTTATTTATATGTCATTTCTCATTAAAACACTTCTAAGCTAATTCTCTTTCTTTAACATTTTTCTTTATTTATCAACTTTTCTAGGGTGAGTGACGTATGATGTCTAACATGTGATGCTGAATTATCTTTGTTTTATGTTTTGTTTTATATGTAAACGGCTCTCGGGGTCGCTTATCATGTGACCCCGAGAGTTTGTGCCGCCATTACCTCGAATCGGTAATGGCGGCATTTTTGCATTCTTTTTATGCTTTGTTCTGATGTTCAAAATTCCATTCTCTTTGTGAGAAAAGGAGTCGCCTCCGAGGCGACTCTAGTTTCAATCATGAAGAAATGGGGGTGAAACACATGTTATATGAACAAGTAACTAATGAACTTAAACGCTATCAAACTACGCCACAATGTGTCATTAGAATTTATGAACGTATTGAATTCGGTCAAGCTCATCATAATGAAGAAACAAAACTTATGTCTTATTTTCAGAGAATTTTCCAAAAGTTAAATAGTAATGATGCCACACGTCACGAGTTAAATTACGTAGCTACGAACGCTAGCGACTTAGCAGAGTGGTACGTATTGCAATCGTATGTAAGAGGAAATATTTAGGGTATGTATTAACTAACTTACCAATATTTTTATAAATTGAATATATACCTTTCTATTAAATATTACGTGTTATTTATTAATTTTATTTTTTTATTGAAATGACCTTATATGTCTAAGGTCATTTCTTATAATAAAACTAGGTTTTGTGAAGGGAAGACCTGCCAATGGAACAAGCATATAGAGTTTTATATATTTATTCTAAATTAGTAACGAAACAAACGGTGAATAAGTCTCAGTTAGCAAAGAAATTTGATGTCAACCCTAGAACGATTCAACGAGACATCGATAATATCAGATACTTTTTATATGAAATGAATTTACGTTCTGATATTGAAGAAGAGGTTTGTTTCAACCAAGGCAAAAATAGTTATTTCATTAAAAGTGCCTATAAACGTTCAGGAGAACAAGAACAAATTATCCATGTTACATATGAAATAAAGCCTCAACTCTATCAAAAACTCAAAGATAGTTATGACATGAAAGTGATTCATCGTTCATCGAAGTCACTAACGGTCAAGTTGGAATTAACCTCAACTGAAGCAATCGAATTATGTTTCAGATATCGAAAGTCTTTACGTCTTATCTCACCTACTACCTTACTCAATCAATTCACGACTGAGCTTATTAAATTACAAATGATTTATCTACGACACGAAGTTTAACAATTGTATGTGAATTAGAGGGAGCAAGACATCAATAGTTTGACTTTGAAAAGTTGATAAACGGTGTCTTAACTTCCCTTGTTCACATATTAATCATCATTTTCAGAGGAGCGAAACAGATGCGAAAAATAAAATATCTTCTTTCCTTTATTATTATCGGGCTATTAATCGTTGCATTGACCGGCTGTAGTAAAAGTATTGAGAAGAAAAAAGAAATCTCAATCAAAGACATTATTAATGATAAAAAAGAACACATGCTTTATGTATCTACAAGTAATGATGATGAAGGGCTTGAAACATCAGGTCTCTATTTGACTAAAAATGGTCAAATGAAAATGATAATGTTTGATGAAGATCCAGAGCTATCGCCAGAATTACTTTATAAATTAGATGCCGATGAAATTAAGAAGACTTTAGACAAGAAAGATATAAAATATTACGAAACACCTTATAAAGATGTTAAGTCATATATCGAAGTAACTACTAATAGCGGTGATCCATTAATGACGTTTGTTACTACAAAAGATAGTGATGAAAAAGAAATTAAAAAGGATATCTCTAATGTATTTGATACTTTAGAAAATGGTAAAGACAGTGCATTATTCTATACCGATGTCAATATCGGCCAATCGCAAAGTCCGAAACAGGATGTAGACTATCTTGGTCAATTTACTTTTAATCCTTCTTCTTTAAAACAAAGTGAATCATCAGAGAGTGATAATGACGCTTATATTTCTACAACAATTAAGTTAGACAATAAAGACCAAAAATTAATTCAGTTACCTACTAAAGATAAAGATGTTACACAAATTAAGTTTTCAGATTTAAATGTAGAATAAGGAGAATTATAATTATGGATAATACTAAAGAACAACTCATGTCCGATCTCGCCCTATTGATTAAAGGAAAAAGTCGAATTCTCGCTTTTAATCAATTAATTAATCATAAACAAAATGAAATACAAAAGTTAACTTTAAAAAATATTAAACGAAAAAATATGTTGTACTTTCTCTTACCAAGTTTAGCGCTTATTTTCTTAGCTTTTCCTATCTTTCATTCTGGTCTTTTATTCTTTATTGGATTAATACTTTTCGGAGTATGGTTCTTCCAAAATAAAAGAGTCAAAAATAAAACTCAAAATTTATTACACTCAGATAGCTATAAGAAAGCACAAAACGAAGTTTGCGAAACGTCAGAGGGTAAAGATATGGTTTCTTCAATAAATGGTGGTAAAAAAGAAATCAATGAAGTTAACCAAACATTGAATGCTTCTGGGGCTAATAATCGCATTCCAGAGAAATATGCTCATCTTCATGCACTTCAATCAATGTTTGAATATCTCTATAATCAGCGTGCGGATACGTTAAAAGAAGCTATCAACTTATATGAAACAGAAGCACACCAAGCACGTTTAGAAAATAAACAACAACAAATTCTATCTACTGTGTCACAAGCAAGTGTCGATGCCAGAGCTGCAAGATATGCCTCAAGTATTGCTGCAACCAATTCAGCAATATCAGCAGTTTGGGCTAAAAAAGCATCAGATAATTCAGCTGCAGCTAGAGATTATGCAGCGAGCGCCAGTCGTGATGCAGCTGCGGCTAATCGCAAAGCCGATCAAATCAACAGTAAATTATAATCAGTTTCCATGTTGGTATAATATCAAAAGTCCTTAAATTCTTGTAACAGACAAGTGTTTAAGGACTTTATTTTTGCTTATATATCTAAATCCGCTTGGATGCTCGTACTCATTTCCATTTTAATATCACTAGCAAGAGGTTTAAGTGTAGGTAGATAATTATTAGCAAATCCTATAATAATACGATTCTTTATAATGGGTGCTAGTTCGCGATCTTCTGGTAATGATTGGTCGATTAATGCGATTAAGTCTTTATATTCAATATCTTCTTCATTTCTATGTGCCAAATATTTTACAAATTCGCCAAATACTCTTTCAAATACTTCATGTTCTAAGTCCATATCTAAAAACAACAAACTTACAGACTTCGTATCAATTTGGTTTTGACCCATTTCTTCTGCCAATTCACTAATTGCTTGATATAACAATCTTGTGCTTTCTTTGTCTTGAAGCACCTCTAACACCTCACTTTAAAAAAATGATTCACTATGCTTTACCCATCAATTTCGAAGCCTAAATCTTCTAACATTTGATAATCAAGTTCGTTTGGTTGGCCTCCGGTAATCAAATAATCTCCTACAAAAATAGAGTTAGCTGCTTGTAGTGCTAACGGTTGTAATGAGCGTAAATTCACTTCGCGTCCTCCAGCAATACGAATTTCTTTTGTTGGATTAATCAATCTAAACATGGCGATAATTCGCAAACACTTCATCGGTGATAGTAAATCTAAGCCTCCAAATTTTGTACCTTTAATCGGGTGCAAGAAGTTGATTGGAATACTATCGGCATCAATCGCTTTTAAGGCGAATGCCATGTCTATAATATCTTCATGCGTTTCCCCCATCCCACAAATCACGCCTGAACATGGCGAAATATGATGTTCTTTCATAATTTCAATTGTATCTACACGATTCTGATATGTATGCGTCGTCACCACTTCTTCATGATAACGTTCACTAGTGTTTAAGTTATGGTTGTAGCGATCAACACCCGCTTCTTTCAGTTTATCTGCTTGCTCATCATCCACTAATCCTAAGCACGCACATATTTTAAGTTGAGGATGTAGCTCTTTAATATCTTGTACAGTATCACAAATATGATTCACTTCTTTATTTGTAGGACCGCGCCCGCTCATTACGATACAATACGTTCCAATATGATTATCCGAAGCGACTTGAGCGCCAGCTTTAATCTTTTCTGGTTCTACTAAGGCGTATCTCTGTTTTTGTTTCATTTTTACGGACTGACCACAATACCCACAGTCTTCCGAACAGATGCCACTTTTCGCATTTAAAATCATATTTAATTTTACTTTCTTGCCGTAATAATGCTTTCTTACAATATAAGCTTCATGTAATAAGTCGAATGTGTCGATGTTTGGATTCTCGAATAATTCTAACGCTTCTGTTTTAGTTAACGTCTCTTGATTTAAGATACGTTGTGCTAAGTTTAATGTCATGCTGTCTCTTACTCCTTATCTTTTAAAATTGCCCAATGCCTTCGATAAACTACATAATGTAAACTTTTTATATTTATAAGTTTACATTAAAAATAATATAATAAAAAGGGAGCGGTGACAGAAATCTAGGGACCGGGACAGAAATCTAATGCAATTTCAAAGATTTCGTCGTCCCGCCCCGGCAAGGTTGGCTAGAATATAATATCTTTTTTTGCGCATCGTTCGGTTTCGCTCAAACCCCAAACACGTTCGTTTACTTATTTATGATCATAGTTTTGTTCTAGTTTACGTAATTCATCGCGTGTTTTCTTTTCAAGACCTTGGCCATAATCCATCATTTGAACAATATCTTTAAAGGCTGCATGTGGAATTGCCAGTTCATCTAAATCCTCAGGTTGAATATGCAAATCGATGTCTTGTTCTCGGCCTTCTGCAAGTTTGTGTACGAAATCAGGTTCCGTGACAAATGGAGATGACATGCCTACCATGTCCGCATTTTCCAAAGCATCTAACGCAGTGTCTGGCGAATTAATGCCTCCACTCGCAATCAACGGCACACGTCCATCTAAATACTCGTAAACCACTTGATTAACGCGACGTCCATAATACTCGCCCGGCGTACGCGTCTTATTCTGATAAATATTACGGCCCCAACTGGCAATTGCTACATAATCGATAGTGGCTACGTCCATCACCCAATCTAAATGTTGATTAAATTCATCAACCGTATATCCTAAATCACTGCCTCTTGTTTCCTCAGGTGTCGCTCTATATCCGAAAATGAAATCGTCAGGCGCTTCCGCATCAATTACTTTCTGTACTGCAGCCATTACCTCTAAACCAAAGCGTGCCCTATTCTCCAATGTATCTACGCCATACGCATCATGACGTTGGTTTGAGAATGTTGAAAAGAAAGTTTGAATGAGTAAACGTTGTGCCACCGAAATCTCAACACCATCAAATCCAGCTTGAATAGCACGTGAAGTCGCCTCTGCATATTGCGTAATAACTTCATGAATCTTAGCGACTGACATTTCCTCTACTTCATGTTGAATCGGTGAATGTAACGTCATCGGGCTTGGCCCATAAACTTTGCCATAGTTCATAATTGCTGTAGTTGAAAAGCGTCCCGCATGGGCGAGTTGAATAATTACTTTATTGCCATTGTGTTTCATGGCTTGTGCCACTTTTCTCAAACCTGGAATACAATCATCATCAGAAATATTAAAACCATATTCGAATAACTGGCCATAGGGTTCTATATACGCTGCGCCAGTAACTTGTAAGGGCGCAGAATCTGCACGTCGTTGCGCATAGCGTAAATCTTCATCAGTAATGTGCCCTTCTTTGGTCGATGAATTGGTAGTCATTGGCGATAAGACAAAACGATTTGATAGCTTTATACCATTGGGTAACGTGATAGGTTGAAGTAATGGTGCGTAGTTTGACATGTGATGACATCCTCTTTCGTATTTTATCTCTTAAATTCAAATTACCATGCGTTCTCATAATACTCAATCGACTTGTTTGTGAACGATGTATGCTCGCTCGTATTTTATTGCCCGGGAAAAGTGTGTGATAGAAATCAAAAGTTAACAAATTTCTGTTAAACACGTTAAAATAGTAGTGGGTATTATAAAAGGGAAACAGTACGTTTTGGAGATGAACGCGACATGAAGTTAAGTATTTTAGATTACGCCTTAATTGATGAAGGCAAAGATGCAGAACAAGCGTTACAAGATACGACGCGACTGGCGAAGTTGGCAGATCAACTAGGTTATCATCGCTTTTGGTTAACGGAACATCATGACGTCCCTGCCTTTGCAGGTAGTAGTCCTGAACTACTCATGTTGCATTTACTTAACCATACAGAATCTATCAAACTAGGTTCTGGTGGTGTGATGTTGCCACATTACAGTCCCTTTAAAGTAGCGGAACAATTTAAAATGTTAGAAGCTTTACATCCTGGCCGTGTAGATTTAGGCATTGGGAATAATCCTGGAACTACTGTGGTTAAGCGTGCTATGGATGAAGATAAAAGTGCGTATCTCGATTACGCGCAAAGTATTGAAGACTTGCGTCATTATTTAACAAGTCCACCTGAGGAACAACGTGTTGGCAAGGTGATTGCGCAACCGCAACTTTCTCGCCATCCGGAAATGTGGCTCTTAAGTACAAGTCAGCGTTCTGCTAAGCTTGCTGCGATGCAAGGAATGGGCTACACGTTAGGTACATTTTTACTACCTAGTTAGGATAAAATAGATGCTGCCAAGAACAGCCTTGCGACGTATCGCGATCATTTTCAAAAAACAGCATTAAACATGGCGCCTAAGGTCATGTTAACGACGTTTGTGATTGTGACGGATGATGAGGATGAGGCGCAACAGCTATTACATGCATTGGACGTTTGGTTATTAGGTAAGCGTCAGTTTGCGGAATTCGAGCGTTTCCCATCTATTGAAACTGCGCAACGTTACAAACTGAGTGAGCGTGACGAACGTGTCATCGCGCAACACCGTGCACGTATCTTAGCGGGTACATTGGAACAAGTGAAGCCTCAGTTGGATGCGATGATTGAAGCGTTTGAAGCCGATGAGGTCTTGGTCGTACCGTTATTACCGGGCATTGAACAACGCTGTCGTACTATTGAATTACTAGCACACGCGTATTTATAGATATAGAAAGGAAGTTATGAAATGGCTAAATTAGCTAATTATTTATTTGTTGAAAAAGTAGGCAACCAATATATTTATCGCATGACACCAGAATTACAAGATGATATCGGTACAGTGGGTTATGTAGAATTTATGGGACCAGATGAAGTCAGTATGAACGATGAAATTGTGAGTATTGAAGCCTCTAAAACTGTCTTAGATGTGCAATCACCACTTGCTGGTAAAATTGTTGAACGTAATACGAAAGCAGAAGATGAACCTGCAATTTTAAATTCTGAAAAAGCAGAAGAAAACTGGTTAGTGAAATTAGAAGATGTAGATGAAGATGCTTATAACGCTTTACCGGAATCGGATGAAGACTAAATGTTAGACACTCAACAAGAACGTCTTGCTTATCTCATTCAATCTATGTGGGAAGAACGTTATGGAGATAAGCCTTTAGACTTCCCTGACACTGCCGAAGCACAATGGGAATGTTATCGTGGGCTAGCGAATGTACGTCCACCGGAACCTGTTAGTGCTGAATATATCGATGTTCAAGATGCATATTTATCTACGCTTAATAACCAACAAGATTTAACTCGTTTAAATGATTTGAACCCTATCTTAGGAACGCAACTTTATTTATGACAAGGCGATATTACGACGATTGAAGTAGATGGTATTGTGAACGCAGCGAACAGTCGTTTCTTAGGCTGCATGCAAGCGAACCATGATTGTATTGATAACATTATTCATACTAAAGCAGGCGTGCAATTGCGTTTAGATTGCGCAAAAATTATTGAAGAACAAGGTCGTAAAGAAGGTGTTGGCAAAGCGAAAATCACCTCGGCTTATAACTTACCTTCGAACTATGTATTGCATACGGTTGGGCCTCAAATTCGTAAGCGTCCCGTGTCCCAAATGAATAAAGATTTATTAGCGCGTTGTTATCGTAGCTGTTTAGAGCTAGCCGATGAACACGGCTTACGTCATCTCGCCTTCTGTTCTATTTCAACAGGCGTCTTTGGTTTCCCTCAAGAAGAAGCATGCCGTATTGCGATTGACACTACAATGACGTATTTACGAGAAACAGACTCATCTATTAACGTTATCTTTAACGTGTTTAGCGATAAAGATTGGACACTTTACAAGGAGGCTTTCGACCAATATGACAAATGAACAATGGACTGCCCTTACTCTAGCACGCGATAAAAAAACCTCTCAAGCCGACGTGTTGGCTCAAGTCTTTGCCGAATCCGATGCTTTGGTTATTGGGATAGGTGCTGGTATGTCAGCATCAGACGGTTATACCTATGTCGGTGACCGTTTCACGAAAAATTTTCCGGATTTTATTGAAAAATATAATTTCTTGGATATGTTACAAGCGAGTTTGCATTCTTTTGAGAGCTGGCAAGAATATTGGGCTTTCCAAAGTCGTTTCGTAAAACTCAATTTTTTAGAGCAACCCGTGGGTCCTTCTTACCTTAGACTTAGGGATTTGCTTAAATATATGTATGACTATTTTATCATTACTACTAACGCAGATAATGGTATTGAATTTGCATGTTTTGATGAAAGTAGAGTCCTTCATATGCAAGGTAAATACATTCTTTGGCAATGTAGCCAACATTGTCATGCACAAACCTATCGAGATGAAGATGCGATTCGTGAAATGGTCGCTAAACAAGAAAATATGAAAGTTCCATATGAGCTGATTCCACGTTGTCCTAAATGTGATGCCCCAATGGAAATCAATAAGCGTAAAGCTGAAGTGGGCATGGTTGAGGATGAAGAATTTCATGAGCAATTAGATAGTTATAATGAATTTCTCGAAGAGCATAAAAACGATAAGGTAGCTTATTTAGAAATTGGCGTGGGCTATACAACGCCTCAATTCATTAAGCACCCCTTCCATCGCATGACGCGTGAGAATCCTAACGCCGTATTTGTAACTTTAAATAAAAAAGCTTACCACGTTCCAAAAGCGATCCAAGATGGAACAATTCATTTAGATAAAGATATTTCATTCTTAATTAAAAAAGTTCATAAAATATTAGCAATCTAGGAGAGCAGAATCATGTATTTAATAGAACCTATTCGTAATGGAAAATATATCGATGATGGTGCCGTAAACTTAGCAATGCAAGTCTATATTAATAACAATATCTTTTTAGGCGAAGATATTTTGTTACCTTACTACTGCCAACCTAAAGTAGAGATTGGTCGTTTTCAAAATACTGCCGTAGAAATCAACCAAGATTATGTAGACAACAATAACATTAAAGTCGTGCGTCGTGATACAGGTGGTGGCGCAGTATACGTAGATGATGGTGCCGTAAATGTATGTTGTATTTTAGAACAAGATACTTCTATTTATGGTGACTTTCAACGTTTCTATCGTCCAGCTATTCAAGCATTGCATAATCTAGGTGCCACTGAAGTGATTCAAAGTGGTCGTAATGACTTAGCTTTAAATGATAAAAAAATATCAGGTGCAGCGATGACATTATTAAATAATCGAATTTATGGCGGGTATTCCCTACTCCTCGATGTCGATTATGAAGCGATGGTTAACGTGTTAAAACCAAACCGTAAGAAAATTGAATCTAAAGGAATAAAATCCGTACGCGCCCGTGTCGGTCAAATTAGAGATTCATTAGACCCTAAATATCAGAACATTACTATCGATGAATTCAAAGATTTAATCATTACTCAAATTATGGGAATCGATGACATTAAAGAAGCTAAACGCTATGAATTAACCGACGAAGATTGGGCTGGCATCGATCAATTAGTCGCTGAAAAGTATGATAATTGGGAATGGAACTATGGACGTTCACCACGTTATGAATACAACCGTAATGAACGTTTTAATAGTGGCACGATAGATATTTCATTATCTATTGAACATAACCGTATTGCCGCTTGTAGTATTTTTGGCGATTTCTTCGGCCAAGGTAACATAAGTGATGTCGAAGCACACTTAGTCGGCACACGTATGGTTAAAGCAGATTTATTCGCACGATTAAACAGCATTAACCTAAACTTCTACTTTGGCAATATTACCGCCGAAGAACTTGTCGACCTTATTTTAAGTTAACAATGTAGTTTTATTTAGAAGCGACGATAGAAATTTAGGTAGTGGTAAGAGAAACTTAAAGAAAAGAGATTTGGCATATTGATGTGCCAGTCTTTGGCGTAAAATTATATTTAAAATGTTATTTTGCATTTCTCTACTATTTAGAGTTATAATCTATATGACAAGAGCTTCGTGCATTATATGCACCAATCCCCTCACTATTACGAGTAGTGAGGGGATTTTTTGGTTATGCCTAATATATGATGCTTCTATAAAAGAAAGTAGTTCGTGTAAGGTCTTTAAGTGCTACTTAAAATATTGGTCTATTTTCAATAGATTTACAAAATTGATTTTAAATATTTTCAAATTTTGAATTGCCTTGCTAAACCCAACATATATAAGCTACTTTAGCATGAATAGGGGAGCCTAAATTAAACAATTTTAGTTCACTTATTTATTTTTCTTTTTAAAGCTTTGCATCCTTGAAATTGACTTAACATAATTCCTAATATTACTCCTATACTTACTATATATATGATAGGTCGTAAATAATGATTTTCTACAATATTTCCTATATAATTTAAAAATATACAAGCTGTTGCAAAGTCAATAATACTCTTTATAAAGTCATGAGAGTCTTCATATTCTTTTTTATATTTAACTAGGGAAAAGGTAAAAAATGTATATAAGGATTTTAATCCTACTCCTAAAAAGAACGTAATAATGATAGGTATTAATGTATTTACTTTTTCTTCATTTAAGAAATTAGTTAAGTTAAATATTACTATTAAATATAAATAACTAATAAAAGTCACACTTAAAAAAATGATATTAATTAATTTCATGTATGTGCTATCTTTCATTTTCCACCTTCAAGTATATATTTTTTATCACAAATATTATTACAATGTTCCTTTTGCATTTCTCTATACTATGATGTTATAATACATTTAACAAAAAAGTCTAGCATATATGCACCAAATCCCCTTACTATGGCTGTAGTAAGGGGATTTTTTAGGTTTGGCTATATCACCTATTTATTATTGCGATTACGTAGCCAATGCGTAAATAACGCAATAATGCAACCACTTATTATTGTGGTTATAACGTTAACAAAAAAGTCTAACATTTGATATGCACCCCCTCTCTACGTCGAAATTGACGCCTGAGAGATATAGGCGACTTTTATATTATACTATCCTATATGTCTTAGTTGTATAGGGTTTCCGATAAGTAACACTATGTTAATACAATAATTTAATAATAGTGTTATCAATCGAAAAAAAGTTTAATATAATTTTGTATCCTATCCATTAAAGTGTTATAATACACTTAACGAAGGTTATATGCATATATGTACCGATCCCCTCACTACTCGCAATAGTGAGGGGATTTTTAGTAATAAGCACTAGCTAATTAACCTGCAGTTCATGTAATATAATTCTAAATCATTAATCCTGCTTATGCTTAATCTTATCAAAATAAGGTTCATCAAGATGATTAATATCCAAATGTTCTATTTGTAGTGTCGTATGTGCTAATCCATACTTTTCTTTTAATAATGCTTCTATGGCGTTGATATGAACAAACGCCTCTTTACTACTTCTACTATCTAAGACAATATGTGCACTTAGAGAGTATTGATCTGTGGTAATGCCCCATAAGTGAAATTCGTGAACATCTATAACTCCAGGAACAGTCTTAATTGTCTTTATAACATCATCAGTATCTAAATCTTCTGGCACAGACTCCATTAATATCATCCAAGCATTACGCACAATTTTATAGCCGCCTCTAAAGATAATGATTGAAATTAGCATACTCAATATAGGATCGAACAACTGAATACCTGTGAAATGTATTAATAAGACTGCTAAAATCACGCCAACTGAATTTAATAAATCTCCAATAAAATGCCATAAAGCACTTTGAACATTTATGTTTTGTTCATTCTTTAAAGAGCGCATTAGAATAATAGTTAGTATGATATTTACGACTAAACCAATCGTAGCGACAACAAGCATTAAACCACTTTCAACTTGTTTAGGATAAACGATACGCATGACAGCTTCATAAAAAATACCAATAGAAATCACTGATAAAGCTAAACCATTCAAGAAAGCTGCAACACTTCAAAACGCAAATAGCCATAAGTGAATCGTGCTGTTGGCTTACGACTCGCAAAGTAAATGGCTAACATAGATAAGCCTAATGCAAGTACGTCACTTAACATGTGAAATGAATCAGATAATAAAGCTAAGGAATTTGATAATAATCCTCCTGCAAACTCTACAATTGTAAAAAACAACGTAATTAAAAGTGTTGCCCATAAAGTCAATTTAGATTACTTTTGCACCTTACTATGCTCTACATGATGAAAATATACTTGTTTCATCTATCTCCCCCCTTTTAATTTCTTTAATGTAAGACAACTTTACTTTCTAATAACCTTAATTTTGAGCTCGTTTTTAAAAAAAGATGAGATTATTCAATATTTTATTCCGTGTATATTCAAATACACGTACTTTATTATGATGTTATATTTAAATCAACAAAATTCCTAGCATATACACACCAATTCACACGCTATTGCCGTAGTGAGAGGTTTTTTTATTTTAAAATGTAAAACTCATTTGACATTTTATCTCGAAATGTTAGGGTATAAATGTAAAATACTTTTGACATTTTGAGGTGACCGGATTGTTTTACTTGTTATTAATTTTAGCAACGTTAATTTTTGTATCACTTTGGTATATTTTCACTACTAAGTTTCTCCCTGTTGAAACATATGATCAGAAGACGAAAGATAACACCGGCTATGATGAACGCCAACGTGCTATGTTTTTAGAAATATTTGCTAAAACCTTTGTTGGACTAATTTATTATTTCTTGATAGGCATGATTTTAAAAGCTTTTGCGTTATATCAAGGTAAACATGTCGTTTATCCGTTCAACCATTTTCCAGAATTAATATATCTTTTAATCGTTGCTTTACTATTAATATCTAATTATTTTATAGTTAAAAAGAAATTCACCTCCTAGGACTGATGCGAATGAAAAATAAAATAAGAGAATACCGAAAGCAAATGGGAATGTCTCAAGATACACTAAGTAAAAATGTTAACGTCTCACGACAAACGATAAATGCGATTGAAAATAATAAATACGACCCAACATTATTACTCGCATTTAAACTTGCTAAACAGTTTGACACTACAGTTGATGACCTCTTTAATCCTTAACACAAATAAAGGGTGGTAAATATGTGGAAAAAACAAGATGAAATGGAACAAAATCAGTTTAATATCGCTAGTAAATGGACATCAGTATATTTCTTTATTGTATTACTAATTTATAACCTTTATAAAAAGTTTACAGAGGGAGAATTTGATGTTGTGTGGCTAATATTACTCATAGGTTTAGTGATTTACTGGAGTATTGTCACATATCTAAAATATAAAACACGCATCAAAGACTAACCGTCACACTATATCAAATAAGTAGAAGACTTATAACGGTAAAATTTACGCTCAAATTATTCCCTTTAATTTTAAAAACCTGAGTTTAACTATGTAAATCACATACGTTAAGCTCAGGTTTTACTTATTTATTAAATATATAGTGGGGTATTATCATTGTGTCAAAAGTTAAATTATCTAATACTTATTTTTTAATTAATGTACCAATCTTACCATCTAACGCATCTCCCAAATCTGCTAATGATGTGATAAGCACACTACCTTCAGGATGTTTCTCGATGAATTGTAACGCAGCTTCAACTTTAGGAAGCATACTGCCTTTCGCAAATTGATTATCAGCAATATATTGTTTCATATCAGCCACTGACACTTCGCCTAGACCTTTTTGATTATCTTTTCCATAATTAATATAGACATAATCCACTGCTGTTAAGATAATCAACTGGTCTGATTGTAAATGAGCTGCTAATAAGGCACTTGTTTTATCTTTATCGATAACGGCGTCTACGCCTTTGTAGTTGCCTTGTTCTTTAACAACCGGGATGCCTCCCCCACCTGCTGCAATAACGAGTGTTCCATGTTTGATAAGTGTTTCGATACTTTCCAATTCAACGATACTTATTGGTTGGGGAGAAGGCACGACGCGACGATAACCACGTCCAGAATCTTCCACAAATTGGTACCCTTTTTCCTGAATTGTTTTATCTGCTTGTTCTTTTGTGTAGAATAAGCCAATTGGTTTCGTTGGGTTGTTGAACGCTTGATCATCTCCTGCCACTTCAACTTGTGTGACAAGCGTCACAACTTGCTTATCAATACCTAAAGAATGCAATTCATTTAATAAACTTTCTTGTAATTGATAGCCAATATATGCTTGGCTCATAGCACCGCATTCTGGGAATGGGAATGGCGGACCTTGTTCATGTTCAGCAGCATAATTTAATCCTAAATTAATACTACCGACTTGTGGCCCGTTCCCATGACTAATGACAATTTCGTAGCCCTTATCAATTAAGCTGACGAGTGATTTCGCTGTTCCTTTAACTAACTCTAATTGCTCTTCAGGTGATTGTCCTAAGGCATTACCACCTAAAGCCACTACTATTTTTTTAGACATAGGCAGGTCCTCCTTATTTATTCTCCTAAAGTTGCAACCATCACAGCTTTAATTGTATGTGCTCTATTTTCAGCTTCTTGGAAGACAACAGAGCGATCACTTTCAAACACTTCATCAGTAACTTCCATTTCAGTTAAACCATATTTCTCTTGAATTTGTTTACCGATTGTAGTTTCAGTGTCATGGAATGCAGGCAAACAATGTTCAAAGATTGCGTGTGGGTTGCCAGTTTTTTCCATCATTTCTTTCGTTACACGGTAAGGTTCTAACAATTTAATACGCTCTTCCCAAACTTCGTCAGGCTCACCCATTGATACCCAAACGTCCGTATAGATAACGTCTGAACCTTTTACACCTTCATCAATGTTGTCAGTTACTAATATTTCGCCACCGTGTTGGGCTGCAGTTTCTTTACAACGTTGCAATAAATTGGCTTTAGGATTTAACTCTTTAGGACATACAAGATGGAACGTCATTCCCATTATAGCTGCACCCTGCATTAATGCATTGGCTACATTATTACGTCCATCGCCAACATAAGTGAAATTAATCTCATGATATGGTTTTTTCAATACTTCTTTTGCTGTTAAAAAGTCAGCAAGTACTTGAGTAGGATGATCTTCATCAGTTAAGCCATTCCATACAGGCACACCTGAATATTTAGCTAGTTCTTCTACTACACGTTGTGAGTAGCCACGATATTCAATACCGTCATACATACCACCTAATACACGACCAGTATCTTTGGCAGATTCTTTTTTGCCCATTTGGCTACCAGTTGGTCCAAGATATGTGACATGTGCGCCTTGATCATAGGCTGCAGTTTCAAAGGCACAACGTGTACGCGTAGAATCTTTTTCGAAAATTAAGGCAATGTTTTTACCTTTAAGTTTCTGTTGTTCGATCCCCGCATATTTCGCTCGTTTCAAGTCCTCAGATAAGTTAAGTAAAAATTCAACTTCCTGTTGTGAAAAGTCTAAAAGTGTTAAAAAACTTCTATTTCTTAAATTTTTCATCCCTCATAACTCCTTTGTGATTAATTTTACGTTTATTGTAAGCGATTGCAAATTTTAAAACAATGAATATAAAATTTATTCTTATATTATTATTGTTAAAATGACAAAAAAATTACACTTACACTATATTTGCAATTTTATTTAATCAATAGTGCTACAATAAAGGTGATATGGTGTATTTCTACAATTATATTATTACACAAAAATAGAAATTATAGAAACAAAAGCAAACGCTTTCTAATTATTTTCTTTTCTCAAAGAATATAGTTTGAATAGAAATTAAAATTAAATGGGAAATTTTTTTATTATAAAATGAGAGCAATAACCTTCTGAATTTAAAGATTACTGTTAAGCGGAAAGTAAAAACGATACAGTTATTCTATTTTTATAAAACCTATGCCTCTGTTTCATCAAATGCGTAACTTTATTACATATAACGACGCACTTTTCTATACTTTATCGTCTTTAATTCAAATGAATCAGACGGTGGTATAATAAGTGCGTCGTCTGACCTTCAGACGTCTACTTGACGTAGAAGGGAGATTGGTATTACATTCAATTCTTTATTTATTTACTTGCAACAACTCTAAGTGGATGCTTAGTAACTATGTTTTCATTCTGGCTTAAAAGCATAGTTCAAAAACGACGACATTAACCAGGCACCTATACCCCCCCTCGTTATAGCGGTAACGAGGGGTTTGGTGTGGTATTATGTTGCAATTTGCGGTGTAATTATACATCATTATTAACTTTAGTGCGATAACTTACTTATCTCTCATCACACTTTATTTATCTATTCCAATCTATAAAACACCATTTTAAGACGTGTTAGAGATTCATTCTATATATGGTATGATGAAAATATACCATGTACGATTGGTAACATCATTAAATATATAGAAAGTAGGTTAACACTTTGGAACAAACTATGGATTCAACGCGTACTTCAAGTACTCAGGCAACTCAGAATCAAGAACCACTAGAACCTAATCATCAAAAGTTAGTTAAACCGAAAGGCAATCGATTTCTTAACGTTTTAATTTTTATATTCTTTATGATTTTTGTTCAAATTCCAGCAATATTAGCACTATCAATTTTAGGACTCACAGTGGCTAAAGATAGCTTAGGTCTAACCATTGGTCTATCTGTCGTTTTCATTATCGTCTCAATGTTTGTGATTTGGGCAGTGAGAACATATTATCGTCGTCATACATATGAAAATATACATTTGAAATTACAACCTCGAGATGTTGGGATTGATATCCTTTGGTTTTTCTTATTGCGTGTAATGGCAATTGGTTTATCTCTACTAATGGGAGTTGTATACGGTCAATCACAGTCTGCCAATGATAAAGCATTAATGAAGAATTTAGAACGCATTGATCATCTAACCCCATCAATTATTATCGCCTTAATCGTTTTCTTTATAGCGATTACTTTTGTCGGACCATATTTAGAAGAACACACTTTCCGAGGCATTTTCAAAGAAACTATCTTTAAAAGAGGCGCATTCGTGTTGCCATTCATTCTATCATCGGCCATCTTCTCTATTAATCATGCTTCAGTAAATATTATCGGCTTCTTGATGTATATGTTAATGGGCATGGGCATGTATATGGCCTATCAACGTCGTGGTAGCTTGAAAGATAGTATTCTTGTACATATGCTTAATAACGCTTCAGCTAGCATTACCATGATTCTTGGACTAATTTATATTATTTTGAAATAAAGGTTCATTTCTACATAATTTTCAAAAAGATATTAAATTTATACATTTTATTGTTAAAAACAGTTTTAAAACAAAACAAACGGGTAAAACAAGCTAGATACATAAATTAAGTATCTATTTGGGATAACTTGGCATTATTTATAATGTGCCGGAGAATATATACTCTTTTCTTTTTCAAATTAGTTTGTACTAGACTTAGACTTCCTTAAATTTAGAGTACATTTATCAATCACCAACATTCCATACAATAAAATGTAACCCTGTCATACATTTTATTAAAACCCAAACATTTGTATATTCCCAAAAAAGGCTTTATGGCCAATACACTTATAGTCCTCCCAATGCTATAAGTGTATTTTTTATTTGGGAAAATAGTACAATCGCTTGTCTCAATTATTAACTTTTCAAATAAATTTACAACAAACATACATGATAAGATAAAAGAGAGTTCGATAACTAATTATTGGAGTGGTGATGAATCATGAAGCTACTAATATATGGACTAAATTTGCTCAACTATTTAATAGCAATAACGCTCGTACTTTATAACTTACATAACCTATCTCAAGTTGGTCTCGACATTTGCGTGTACTTTCTCATTGCTAGTTTTATTCTATTAGTCTGCTCACTTATCATTTATTTTCCAGCCAAAAATAATACGCTCTTAGTCAGTTTCTTTATAAATCTCTTTAATCTAGCCATTCTATTTCCAATAATGTTATTGCTATTGTTTTAATACTTTTTAACTTTAATTTCTATATCAGTTTCATCTATGCTATGTTATAAATAGGTAAAACAAGTCACTAGGGGGGCAATATTAATTGCTGAGAGAAAGTAAACCTTTCAACCCTTGAACCTGTTGGTTAGTACCAACGTAGGAAAGTGAAAATATATTTATGCATTTCTTTCAACATTCACTTTTTTACGGAAAACTGTTTATTGGAGGAATTTTTTTATGGAAAAATTAGTAGTCGGTTTAGAATGGTTTTTAAATCCTGATCATTTACCATTAATTTTAGGTATTGAAAAAGGTTGGTTTAAAGAACACGACTTAGAGATTGAAATGATAGAACCTGAAAAACATTTTGATGCATTAGAAGAAATTGAAAATGGTTCAATGGATATCGCCATTACTGAACCTATCCATTTAGTAGAAGATAAAGCAAGCAACCAAAATGTAGTAGGATTCGCTAGATACTTACATACGAATGGTGGCGTAATGTACAACAAAGATAAAGGCATTACAACACCTAAAGATTTAGTTGGCAAACGTCTCCAATATCCTGGTGCACCTGGTTTAGGTGGCATTGCTATCGCCAAAACGATGATTGAAGCTGATGGCGTAGAGTATAAAGACGGTGATATTACGCCAGTTAACAATAGCTTTTATCACACCGACGCTTTACTAAATGATAAAGCCGATGCTGCTACACTTATCTTTGAAAATTTTGAAATATTAGAAGCAAGAAGTAAAGGCCTTAACGTAGATTATTTCGCTTTAAAAGATTACAACGTACCAGACTTTTGCCAATTAATTTTTATTACTACGCCTAATAAATTAGATACAGAAAGTACTAAAATCAAACGATTTATCAAAGTCATTCAAAAAGCAATTCAGTACATCAATACAAACCTTGAAGACGCAATTAACATCTATGCCCAATACACACAAACAGATATAAATAACCAATTAAATAAAGATACCATCGAAGCCACAACAAAATGCTTCACAAATGATTTATCAATAAGCGACGATTTCTACAACGACCTACAATTGTGGCTAAAAGAAACCGGAAAAATTCAACAAACTATCAACCCAAAAGATTATTTTACAAACCGTTTGTTATTTAGTAGACACGATTGATATGTGATGATTATGTTAATATTATATTGAATAAAATAATTTTATAAGTTAAATATTACTTTTTGAGTTTGACAGACATTGAAACTTAACCTAGTATTAAATTAGCATTATAAATAAAAAAACCAACTTGTAAATTACAAGTTGGAATCATACACCATAGCTAGAATATAGAGTATGAAATCTCTATTTTTCTTACTAGTTTATTTAACCCTTTTATTACTGCCAATAATAAAGGGTTATTTTTTATTGAGTTTTCCAAAAAATATAGTCATTGCTAAAGATAAAAATACATTTAAAGTAATAAAAACTTCAAAGTTTATATTAAATATGCAAATAAACAGTAATAATCACCTCCTACATAAGTAAGAAATGATTACTCTGGCTATGAATTACTTTAATTGTACTTAAATCTTACAATAATTAAAAGCCACTATTTAGTGACAAAAGTTCGTAAAAACTTTCAAAGTCGCGCTATTCCAGGCTTAAAATAATCTAAAAATTTTATTTTAGTATTTCGAGCGTTTTTTATTGACTTTATCTCCTAATTAGGATTGATAACAATTTACTATAATCGTCTCTTACAATCACCATTTTAAGTATTATAATTACCAAAAAAGAGTAATAATAAGATTTTATATCATCCTTTATTTTATTGTCATATGATTTATTTTTTAGATAAATATGCAAAATAAGTTAACTTAAATTTAAAAGCTACTAAACACGAATATTTCTAAATAAGTCTAACTGATTATAAATACGTAGTTCACATCTATTAACTATTCCTAACTTTCATAAATCTATACTTTATATTAAATTTAAAAGACCCTCTTTTGTAATACAAAATTTGTAAGTATATTACATAAGAGAGCCTTAATAGTTATTCTATTACTTTTTTTAATTAAGAAATTATTTTTATTACTAAACTATTCCTTGATTTTTATCATAAACACTTTCTACAAACGCAATAATTTCAGCATCATCAGGCCCTTTTCTTTGCTCATATACCTCAATTAATAAATTATTATATAGTTCTTTAATAAAGTCTCTATGTGAGTTTGCAGCATACATTAATTTTAAAATTTTATTGAAGTCTTTATTTAAAAATGTTTTATTAATTATATACTCAAATTCTTCTTTACTCACACTACTCATTATTACAACCTCAATAAACTCTTCTTTTGCAATTCTAATCATTTGAACAGCATCATCTTCAACAAAGTTATCCATAATTTTTTTTACTGCCATTGTTGAAATAGCTCCTCCAATAGTTGCCCCAATAACTGTACCAATCCCTGGTAAAAATGAGGTTCCCAAAGCTGCTCCCCCAGCTAATCCACCTAAAGATCCAGCGCTTGTGGCTACTGTATTTTTTACAAGCTGTTTATAAGAAATTCTTCCTTTTAATATATTATAAACATCTGGCCCAAACGTCACAGCAACATTTATAGCTATCAAAGTTCCTCCGGTCACCATTTTTGTAGCGTTTTTAGAAGAATTTTTAGCAAACTTATTAACCACTTTTGTATTAATTAACGCTTGTCCTAATTTTTTTCCTGCCTGACTACCAGCAAATTGAGAAGCAATCATAAAAGTAAAACCGCTATAAGCAATAGGCTTTATGAATGAAATACTAGCTTTTTTAAAAGATTCCTTAGAGTCTAAGCCAGAGGTTCTACATGTCCAATACATCCATACACCTGAGACTATCGATCCAGGAATTGCCGTACTTGCCCCGTGTATAAAATCAATACCTGCAGAGTATTTAATCTTTTGTGCTAACGTTACAGTTTTTTTATTTCCTTGTGAGTCTATATAAACTGAATGTTTTTTACTATCAAATATACTTGTTTGAGCAATTTGTGCTTGATTGTAAGTTAAAGCACCTTTTTTTATATATTTATGTGCATTGTTAGGATTATTTTCATGGGGGACAGCCCCACCTTCTATTTTTCTCTTCATTTCTTTTATTGCTTCCGAATATTGATCTTTTGGAACCTCTAAAATCATCATTTTTTTCTTGTATATGTATTTAGCAGTTTGATGTTTATCTACAGTGTGGAACGCTGAATTCACACTAGCTTTAGCATTTTTACAATATTTTGTTTGAATGAATTTACCGTTTACAGCTCTATCTGGACCATTTTTTTTATTCTTATGACCGAAACCTTCAGCATTTTTCATTTTTAATTTATCAAACGCCGTTCCCGCATGTTCTCCAGCCACACCATAACCTTTGGCTTTTACTCGTTCACCAGTTGTTTTATCAGTTCTCTCACTAAATCTAGCGTTAATTTGAGACCTATTCAAGTCTTCATTCATTTGCAAACTAACATTTGCAAACTGAGCATTACTCATTGAATTTGAAATATTATTAATATCTAAGTTATCTTTAATATTCTCAAATATTTTCTCTAATTCTTTAGTTTGTTTATTTTCTTCAACTTCAGTTTCTGTAAATGCTTTATTTTTTAACGCTTCATTTACAATTTTAGACCACCCTGATTCAATAACAAAATTTATTTTATTTGCTAACGACTCTGGTAAATTTCTAACTATCATATTAGGACGTTCGTAATATAATAGATAAGATGTTTTTCCAAATCTATATTGCTTATATAAATTTTGAAATGGAATGCTAACTTTTTCATTTGTGTATTTTTCTTTCTTATCTTCTTTATTTTTATTTTTTATTTGTCTATTTAATACAATTTCGTTTGTAGTTATTAAATATCCATACTCCATAAACTTCATTTCATTTTTTGCTGGTTTCGCATTATATATAATAGGATAAACATCTTCAGATATATTTTGTTCAGTCCCCATGTTAAAATATTCTGCTCTGTTTATAGGAATATTTTCACCAATCATATCGCTCTCTATAGCCATACTTTCAATCTCACTACTAAATTCAATAGTATTATCTACTACTATATCCCCTTTTTTCCAATCAGAGATATTTTTTCTCTGTAAAAACAAAAGTATAGCTACAACGATGAAAACCAAAATTATTGATACTTTAAAACCGAGAAATAGAATAGTATAAAATAAAATATTTAATAATATAATACTTCCAATTGCTAAACCTATTGATTGTGCCAAAGACAATTTAATTTTCTTATAAAAAAATGCACTTAACCCTATAATTATTAAAAATCCCAAAAATTCCATATACCGTCTCCTATAAAGCTTCTATTTTAAAAAACACTATATAATTATATTTTAATTAAATTTTTATTTCTACAACAAATTGTGCACATTTTTTATTTAATTTATGTATTTGTAGTTTCAAAATTGTATCTATAATTAATCTTTGATAATAAATCTAATAAGTAATATTAAGTTGAAAGCTTGTGGTAAAAATTGAATTTTTTTACATAGAATTGAATTAAAAAAGGAATTCCTACGTTATATAGAAATTCCTTTACGATGTATTAAATTCACATTATTGAGGTCTAGCGTTACGTTTCATTTTCACGTATTGAGAAATACTATATAACGCGATACCAACCCAAATGAATATAAACGTAATCAATTGATGAATATCGAATGGTTCTTTAAAGGCGAAGATGCCTAGGATAAATATTAGCGTTGGGCTGACGTATTGAATAAAGCCAGTTAATGATAGTGGGATACGTTTAGCACCTGCTGAGAATAAGATCAGTGGCACTGCCGTAATCATCCCTGAAAATAGAAGCCAGAAACTATCCATATTTATACCTACTGAACTTTGACTCGTTTGCCATAAGTAAGCCATGTAAATAAGACCCGTCGGTGCAGTAACGATACATTCTATTGCGATACTACTCATCGCTTCAACTCGCACTAATTTTTTAAGCAAACCATAAATACCAAATGAAAATGCTAGCATTAGTGAAATAAACGGAAACTCGCCGACACGAATGGTCATGTAGACTACGCCCACCATCGCAAAGATAATAGCCAACGTTTCAAACTTATTAAATCTCTCTTTTAGGAAAATGAACGCCAATAGAATACTTACTAATGGGTTAATGTAATAACCTAAACTTGCCTGTAGCACATGTCCATTTGACACTGCCCATATGAATGTTCCCCAGTTTATCGTAATAACGTACCCCGCAATGATAATCACGATAAGTTGTATCGGATGTGAAACTAAATTTGTTATGTCTCGCTTAAATGTGTTCGTTTTCTTCAAAATGAAAATCATGAGCACCATAAAAATCATTGATAACACGATACGATAGGCAAGAATTTCAAACGCACTTATTCCCCCTATTAATTTCCAATAAATAGGAAGAACTCCCCATAATAAATGCGCACCTAACGCAAACAAGACTCCTTTTTTAAATTCAGTATTAGAATCCATAACCACACCTCCCAATTGTATTTCCATGGAAATAAAGTATTAAGATTATCGTACCAATAGTTACAACAATTGGATACATGTAAGTCCTACAAAATTAGAATTCTTGTTTATTTTAAGCTGAATTTCCCTGATTTTAGACACCCTGCACTATACAGCCACACAACCCGAAGCCTAACCTATAACATTTCCAACTGGTTACTATCCTCTTTACAAAATATGATCTTAAATTAAAGAAAACACAAAAAAACAGTGGCTCTTACCCCACTGTTTAAAAGTATTTATCTTTTATCCTCCAAAGAATAAATCGATGAAGTCTCTTTTTCTATTTGCACTTTCTTTATAGAACTCAGTATAACCACAATTTTTACATGTTATGGTTTTAAAGTTATTGTGCTGTAAATCTAATAATTTTGAGATTCCTGAACCTGTAGCTGATAACGTACCTTCTTCAACTTCAGTATGTCCACACTTAATACAACCTGTATCTTGTGTCTCTGACATATACCTCACTCCTTAAATATTTACTTATTTATTATTTAACCTATTTATCCTTTAAATAATCGTTCATTTCTTAAATAATGACCTCACGCCACAACGAATGTAGTTGAGCGACTCCTAGTGGAATAGAAAGTGCCGAGTGACCACAGGCACGAGCCTTTCCCACAGGAACGCGTCTCAACGAAAGTGAGTCCCTACCTACCACTTTGCTAAAAATAGCATCACTCAAACACCACAACAATAATATAGAGAATTACTCGAATAACCTCCCACGTCACAACGAACGCAGTTGAGCGACTCCTAGTGGAATAGAAAGTGCCGAGTGACTACAGGCACGAGCCTTTCCCACAGGAACGCGTCTCAACGAAAGTGAGTCCCTACCTACCACTTGTCATCCACGCCATCCTTCTCTTGCCATCCAATAACCACCTTCATCGTCACCATTTTTACACTCCTCTTGCTCCCTACGCCATCCTCATTTTCAATAAAAATAACCAACACAGACATTAATTTAGAATACTTCTAGTTATACATACTCTTGTCACATTTATTGTGACAAAGTCGCATTTTCTTTATGTTGTAGACGCTTTCTCTCCCCCTTACAATAAAGACACACAATAATAATAAAAAAAGAGGTGTAGTTATGGCTCAGACAGAAACACAAGAGAAAAAAGGTCTCGGCCGTAAAGTCCAAGCGTTTGGTTCATTCCTTAGTAGTATGATCATGCCAAACATCGGTGCGTTCATCGCATGGGGCTTTATCGCTGCGATTTTCATAGATAATGGTTGGTTCCCTAATAAAGAACTTTCTCAATTAGCAAGACCAATGATCACATACTTAATTCCATTACTTATCGCATTCAGTGGTGGCCGCTTAATCCACGACCTACGTGGTGGTATCGTTGCCGCGACAGCAACTATGGGGGTTATCGTTGCATTACCAGATACACCAATGTTACTTGGCGCAATGATTATGGGTCCTTTAGTAGGTTGGTTAATGAAGAAAATCGACCAATTCCTACAACCTAGAACACCACAAGGCTTTGAAATGTTATTCAACAACTTCTCAGCAGGTATTCTAGCATTTATTATGACAATCCTTGGCTTCAAAATCTTGGCGCCAATCATGCAATTCATTATGCATATCTTATCAGTGGCAGTTGAATTCTTAGTTCACCTTCACTTATTACCATTAGTAAGTATCATCGTAGAACCAGCTAAAATCGTGTTCTTAAACAACGCAATCAACCATGGTGTGTTCACACCACTTGGTACAGACCAAGCAGCACAAGTTGGTCAATCAATCTTATTCACAATCGAATCTAACCCTGGTCCAGGTTTAGGTATCTTATTGGCTTACATGATTTTCGGAAAAGGCACAGCCAAAGCAACTTCATATGGTGCAGGTATCATCCACTTCTTAGGTGGTATTCACGAAATCTACTTCCCATATGTATTAATGCGTCCGTTATTATTCTTAGCAGTTATTTTAGGTGGTATGACTGGCGTTGCTACTTACCAAGCAACAGGCTTTGGATTCAAGAGCCCAGCTTCACCTGGTTCATTCATCGTGTATTGCTTAAACGCACCTAGAGGCGAATTCTTACACATGTTATTAGGTGTTATCTTAGCAACAATCGTTTCATTCGCAGTTGCCGCATTAATCATGAAATTCACTAAAGAACCTAAACAAGATTTAGAAGCTGCAACAGCTAAAATGGAATCTAACAAAGGTAAAAAATCTAGCGTCTCATCTAAATTAACTGGTGCTACTACAGGCACTGGCGCAGCAAAAGAAGCAACTGACGATACAGCTAATAAAGATGATAAAGACGCATCATCTGAAGAAAATGCAGAAGACTTACTTGATGACTACAACACTGAAGACGTTGACGCTCACGACTATAGCAACGTTGACCATGTTATTTTCGCATGTGATGCGGGTATGGGTTCAAGTGCAATGGGTGCAAGTATGTTACGTAATAAATTCAAAAAAGCAGGTATTTCAGACGTTAACGTTACAAATACTGCAATCAACCAATTACCAAACGATGCACAACTTGTTATTACACAAAAAACATTAACTGACCGTGCAATCAAGCAAGTTCCAAACGCTATTCATATCTCAGTGGATAACTTCTTAAATTCTCCACGTTATGAAGAATTATTAAACAACTTAAAAAAAGATCAAGATAAAGAGTAAGAGAGTAAGGCGACGAAACCTTTGAAGTAACTTAGGTTTCCCCTTCTCTCCCATCACAAACTATCACTAAAAATAGAACTATAGTTTGCTAGGAGGGTACGACAATGTTGATGAGTACACGTGAAAAAGAAATCATTGAACTGTTAATCAAATATTACGGTCAATATGTCACGATTTACGAAATTGCTCAACAACTTGGCGTATCCTCTCGTACTATTCATCGTGAATTAAAGGACATTGAAACCTATCTTAAAGGATTTAATATCACGCTCGAACGTGCAAATAAGAAAGGCATTAAGCTATCCGGTGAGGATGTTCATTTTCAAGAATTAAAAAAAGAAATGGCCCAACATGAAACGGTTGATTTATCGGTAGAAGAACAGAAAGCCATTATCTTATACGCCTTGATTCAATCGAAGCATGCAGTGAAACAATATAGTTTATCGCAAGAAATTGGCGTGTCGGTGCAAACATTGACCAAACTACTCGACGACTTAGAACACGATCTCGCAAGCTATCAATTAACCCTTTACCGCAAACGTGGCGAAGGCGTCTATCTCGATGGCCCGGAATCGAAGAAACGTGAATTTCTAAGTCAGCTGATGGTCAATAACTTAAATAGTACGAGTGTCTACTCGGTTATCGAGAACCACTTCGTCTATCAATCACTTAACCAATCGCAACAAGCGCTCGTCGACTTGGACAGTATCTTTAATATTGAACGTATCTTAATGGATTATTTGGGCGAACTACCCTACACCTTAACCGAATCAAGCTATCTCACGTTAACCGTGCATATCGTGCTAAGTATCGCCCGCATTCAAAACGGCGAATACGTGTCGATTAATGAAGAGATTTACGACTCGGTAAAAGATACATTTGAACACCGAATCGCTACAGAAATTGCGAAACGGCTAGAAGGTTTATACGATATCGACTTTAATCAAGCTGAAGTGACATTCATCACCATTCATTTACGTGGCGCTAACAGACGAACGACCTCGCAAGTGTTTGAAAATAATGAGTTCGACGACCGCAAGATTCAAGCTTTTGTGAATCGCGTGGAACGTTTATCAGGCCAAAAGTTTGAAGATTATGCGACGCTATTTCAAGGATTGTCCTTGCATATCAATCCGGCGATTAATCGTTTAGAAGCTAATATCGAGACGTATAATCCACTTACCGAAATGATTAAGTACAAATATCCGCGACTCTTCGACATCGTGCATAAAGCAATCGACCAGACATGGCCGGAGTTAGCCTTCCCGGATAATGAAATTGCCTTTATTGTCTTGCACTTTGGTGGCTCTTTGAAAAGTCAGTCGAGCCAACTGCTACATGTTTTAGTTGTGTGTAGTAGTGGTATTGGAACCAGTCGCTTGTTAGCCACACGTTTGCAACAATCGTTTAGTGAAATTGAGAAGATTACACAGGCATCTGTGAGTGATTTGAAAATGTTGGACTTAGACGACTACGATGGCATTATCTCAACCGTCAAGTTGGATATTACAACGCCATTCATTACCGTCAACCCGTTATTACCAGAATCAGATGTCACATATGTGGCCTCATTTTTAAAAACGAAAGAGCATCGTGCGACGCGACAAGATACTAGTGATGTGAAACATTCAACCATTCACAACCCTGATAACATCATTAATAGCATGGAACAAGGCTTAGAATTATTGAATTCCATGCAAATTGAATATAAAGACGTAACTAATTGGAACAAATATTTAGCTGACTATCTTGAGGAGAACGGCGTAATTGCGCCGGGTAGTCAGACGTCATTCGCTGAGCTGTTGCAAGACAAGTTGAATCAGAATCCTGGTTGGGTCTTACACCCTTACCCTGTGGCTATTCCCCATATGAGAGACGATTTGATTCAACGCCCGTTGATCTTAATTACGATATTAAATCAAGAATTGGGCATGCAAAGTACTCAAAATGACCTTTTCAAAATTAAATATATGATTAGCCTATTTATCCCAAATAACGATGAAATGGCGCAACTAGTCGGGGAATTATCAGCAGAACTGGGTCATCACCTCGAGCAAATTGATGACTTTATGCAGAATCCCGACGCAATTAAACACATATTGAGAGATAGCTTTATAAAACGAATTCAAAATCAATTAACTTAGGAGTGTATCAAATGACTGAATTATTTAGTAATGACAATATCTTTTTAAACGTATCTGTAGGTAGCCAAGACGAAGCAATCGAGAAAGCTGGTCGCGCATTAGTAGACAGCGGTTCAGTAAACGAAGCTTATATCCAAGCAATGAAAGAACGTGAGAACGTAGTTTCAACATTCATGGGTAACGGTTTAGCAATTCCTCATGGTACAGACGAAGCTAAAGGTGAAGTCTTAGCATCAGGTTTAACATTACTTCAAATTCCTGAAGGCGTTGATTGGAACGGCGAAACAGTTAAAGTCGTAGTAGGTATTGCTGGTAAAGACGGCGAACATTTAGACTTATTATCTAAAATCGCGATTACTTTCAGTGAAGAAGAAAATGTTGACCGCATCGTTAACGCAAAATCCGCAGAAGAAATTAAACAAGTCTTCGAGGAGGCAGATGCATAATGAAAGCAGTACATTTCGGAGCTGGGAATATCGGCCGTGGATTTATCGGCTATATTCTGTCAGATAACAATGTCGATGTCACATTTGCAGATGTAAACGCGGAAATTATTGATGCTTTAGATAACGAAGGTGCGTATAACGTTATTCTTGCTAATGAAGAAAAAACAACTAGTCGCGTTACTGGCGTCAGTGCTATTAACAGTGGACAACATTCAGAAGAATTAAAACAAGCGATTCTTGAAGCAGATATCATTACTACTGCAGTAGGCGTGAACATCCTGCCAATTATTGCGAAATCATTTGCACCTTATCTAAAAGAGAAAGAGAATCATGTTAATATCGTTGCTTGTGAAAATGCGATTATGGCAACGGATACTCTAAAAGAAGCTATTTTAGATATCACTGGTCCATTAGGCGACAACATTCATTTCGCTAACTCTGCAGTCGATCGTATCGTTCCTCTTCAAAAGAATGACAACATCTTAGACGTGATGGTTGAACCTTTCTTTGAATGGGTTGTGGAAAAAGACGCATGGTACGGCGAAGAGTTAGACCATATTAAATATGTAGATGACTTAACACCTTACATCGAACGTAAATTACTAACTGTTAACACTGGTCACGCTTTATTAGCGTATGCCGGTAAATACTATGGCAAAGACACTGTATTAGACGCAGTTAAAGACGAAGCTATTTTAGCAGATTTACGCCAAGTGTTAGGTGAAACAAGCGAGTACATCACTGATAACTTCAGTTTCAGTAACGATGAACAAGCGGTTTATGTTGATAAAATTATTGGCCGTTTTGAAAATCCTTACCTATCAGATGAAGTGACACGTGTAGGTCGTGGCACACTTCGTAAAATTGGTCCAAAAGACCGTATTATGAAACCTTTAACTTACTTATATAAAAGTAACTTACACCGTAAAGGTTTAGTGAAAGCAGCTGCATTATTATTAAAATATGATGATATGGCAGACAAAGAAACTGTAGAAATGCGTGAGTATATCGACGCACATGGCGTGACAGCTTTCTTAAAAGAACATGCTAAAGCGAGCGATGGCTTAGCTAAAGAAATCGTTGAAGCATACGAAGCACTATAATATGAAATAAAATAAGCGTTTAATCACCTATCTAGTTGTTGAATGAACTAGAAATTAGTGATTAAACGCTTTTTTGTATTGTTTAGGAATGAGTCAATCAGGCTAAGAGCCCCAATTTTTCTAACGCTTTTTTGAATCTTCTTTGCGTAATTTATTACCTTTATAAATCGTATATATAATTTGGAAAAGCAATAAAGCCATTAATATTCCAAGTGAAATATACGTATATTGGATTTGTGAATGATTATGTGCAGTAAATAATTGTGCAATAATATTTGGTAAACACAATACAAATATTATTAAAGCGTAAACTTTTTGTTTAACAATAAAGCATGCCACCATAACACCAATAAGTAAAATTGTTCCTACAATAATACTTTGCGTTTGTGTTAAAGTCAGAATCGTATAAATAGGATGATGCTTTGTAATAAACGTACTTAATACCATGAGTAGAAATATAGAACCTCCTCCAATGAAGGCGTAGATATATGTGCGCTTTTGCTCACCATAATTTATAATTAATTTTTTATAAAGAAATAATACTCCAATACTAATTGCGAAAATAATGACTACGTTTAGTAAATAACTTAGCGTTAATGTAAATCCTTTTCTGAAGAAATCTGGAATAGTAAACAATGCGAACAAATAAATTACGAAGTAAGTTACATATTTGGGTAAGCCTTCGGTAAAGCTCATATGTTTAGAAAACTTATCGGCATATTGTTTTACCGGCGTATTAAGAATATCGCTCACATCTTCGCCATTTTGCTCTGCTGTTTCAAAGTGATCTTCTAATTCATCACCAATTGCGTGTATTTCTTTTTCATCTTTACCTCTAAATAATAATTCAGTTTTAAGCTTAAACAAATAATCTTCCGCTTCTTTACTTATCATCCTTATCACTCCCGAATAAATGTGTCATTCCTGAGTTGAGGTAATACCACTTTTCCTTAAACTGTTGGAGTTCTTTCTGGCCACTTTCAGAAATAGTATAGTACTTACGTTTAGGTCCACCATTATCTGATTTGCGCGTTGTTGTTTTGACGTACCCTTTCTTACTTAATCGCAGTAAGACCGGATAGATACTACCATCGCTAATTTCAGGAAATTGATTTTCTTTTAATTTCTCTAAAATTTCATATCCATAGGTTTCACCTTTTGCTATAAGTCCAAGTATGGCACCATCTAAAAGCCCCTTCATCATTTGATTTGATACTGACATATAATCACCTTTTACTAACTATCTTATAATATAAGATAGTCTATTATAAAAAAGAAGTCAACTATCTTACGATAAAAGATAGCTGACTTACTCAAATTTACAAGATTAATAGGTATGGATTTTCAATATATTTAGCTAGAACTTTTAAGAAATCTGCTGCGCTAGCGCCATCTAAGATTTGATGATCGAATGTTAAGCTAAGCGGAATACGAGACACTTGTTTAACACTACCCGCTTCTAAGACGACTTCTTTAGACAATGCGCCTACACCTAAGATGCCTGTTTCTCCACGATTTAAAATTGGTGTGAAGTATTCGATGTCACTTGTACCCATATTCGTAATCGTGAAGGTTGCGCCTTGTAGTTGGACGTCATTCGTATTACCTTCTCTTACGGCTTCAGCTGCAGCTTTAATTTCTTTAGCTAAAGCTCCAATACTTTTTGTATCGGCTTGTTGAATCACTGGCACCATAAGTCCTTCGTCTAATGATGTCGCTACGCCAAGATGTACATCATCATATTCTGTGAGTTCTCCATCTTCATAACGTGCATTCATCGCACCATATTCTTTGAGCGCTAAAACAATAGCTTTAGCTAATAATGCAGTAACCGTAAGTTTAACCTCTTGGTTGGCATCGGCTAATTCAGTAGAGAGTCGCTCTTTAAAGTCTAATAAGCGGTCGGCATCAACTTTACGATGTAAGGTTAATTGGGCTGTTTCGGCTAGGCTTTGACGCATGTTCTGGGCAATACGTTTACGCATCGGGTTAAGTCCTTCACCAATCTTAGTACTATCAAATCCACTCGCAGTTTGACTGCCAGTTGTTTCAGACGCTACTTCTGAAGTTTCATTACCTTCATAATCATAGCCTTGGTCTGCGACGCGTTGAATATCAAGTTTCGTAATACGTTGATTACCGCCTGTACCTTTGATGCGTGTAATATCTAAGTCTTTCTCTTCGGCCATTTTACGCGCTAATGGTGAGATAAAGATACGTTGCCCATCTGTATGACCTTGATTTGATGTGCTTTCTGATGAACGCTGCTGCTCTGCGTGTGCTACTTCAGCTTCATCTTTATTTGTGCCATCTTCTTGTTTGTCTTCTGCTTGCGTTGGTTTAGAGGTTTGTTCATCTGTCTCAGCATCCTCGTTATCGCCAGTGCTTTCGCCTTCTTCTCCAATCACACCAAGTACAGATTTAACTTTAGCTTCATCGCCAGCTTGCACTTTGATTTCAAGTAGCGTACCACTCGCTGGCGCTTCCACATCTTGTGTTAACTTTTCAGAGCTAATAGTCACAATGCTTTCGCCTTCTTCTACGGTATCGCCTTCAGCTTTGAACCACTCTTCCACTGTGCCTTCTTTCATCGTCATACCTAGTTTCGGCATAATAATATTTTCACTCATCGTCTCATCCCCCCTTACTTAGGCATTTACTTGTTTTAAATCTTCAATAAGTTCAGAAGCTACATCTAGCACTTTGTCTACGCTTGGAATGTAAGCTTCTTCTAAGTTAGCCGCAAATGGTACGGGTGTATCTGGTGCAGTGACTTTCTTGATTGGGCCATCTAGATAATCGAAACCGACATCTCCAATGACTGATGCCACATCGCCGGCAATATTACATTGTGGGTTAGACTCATCGATGACAATGAGACGCCCAGTTTTCTTCACTGATTCTAGAACGGTCTCTTGATCCCATGGTGATACTGAGCGTAAATCGATTACTTCGACTGAGATATTGTCATCCGCTAGTGTATCAGCCGTTTCTTCTGCGACGGCAACCATTTTCCCAATAGCAACAATAGTTAAATCATCGCCTTCACGTGTAACATTGGCTTTCCCAATCTCTACTGTGTAAGGTTCTTCAGGCACGTCGCCTTTTTGACCTAACAATGTTTTATCTTCTGAAAATACTACTAAATTATCATCTTGTATGGCAGCCATTAACAATCCTTTGGCATCATATGGGTTAGACGGTACCACCACTTTAACGCCTGGGATGGCAGCGAACATGTTATATAAAGATTGAGAGTGTTGTGCTGCCGCGCCAGCACCTGCGCCATGTACGGTACGAACAACAAGTGGAATCTTCGCTTTACCGCCAAACATGTATCTCATTTTTGCGCCTTGGTTTAAGATAGGGTCTAAACCAAAACCAATAAAGTCGTTAAACATCAATTCAGCAATCGGACGCATCCCTGTTGCTGCTGCCCCTACAGCTGCACTCAACGTAATATGTTCTGCAATAGGTGTATCGATAACACGATCACGGCTATATTTTTTAGCAAGTCCTTTAGTTACTCCGAATACGCCACCAAAGGTATCATCGTCTTTAATATGTTCAACGCCGGCACCACCTGACACATCGGTACCGATTAAAATAACATTGTCATCTCGTTCCATTGACTGGTCGATTGCTTCGTTAATTGCTCCCATAAATGTTAACTTACGTTCTTCACTCATAGTTATAACCCCCTTTTAGGCAAATACGTCTTCGTGTAAGGCATCAACGTCTGGTAACTCACTATTATCTGCGTATTTTACGGCATCTTCGACAGCTTGTTCGGCTGCTTTTTCAATGTCATTGGCTTCATCTTCAGTTAACCAACCTTCTTCAAGTGCTTGTCTTCTGAAGTCTTCTGTCGCGTTTTTATCGGCGTTACGATCGTCTGGTGATTTAACTTTTTGTTCGTCACCTTCGAAGTGACCGTATTTACGGTAGGTATCACATTCAATTAACGTTGGGCCGTCACCATTTTTAGCACGTTCCACCGCTTCTTTCGCTGCTTTATACACTTCAACTACGTCCATACCGTCAACACGTACACCAGGCATATTATAAGCACTCGCACGTTCAGCAATTGTTTCAGAAGCACTCGCATACTTATGTGTTGTACCTTCGCCGAATTGGTTATTTTCACAAACAAAGATGACAGGAAGGTTCAAGATTGAAGCAAAGTTTAAACCTTCATGGAAATTCCCTTCATTTGCAGCACCGTCGCCGAAGAAACAAATGGCAACATTCTTTTTACCTTGGTTACGTATTGAAATCCCTGCACCTGTCGCAAGGCCAAAGCCACCACTGACGATACCATTAGCACCTAACATCCCTTTATCAATTTCAGCTACGTGCATTGAGCCACCTTTACCGTGGCCAAGACCATCACGTTTACCCATGATTTCAGCCATCATACCGTTTAAATCACAGCCTTTAGCAATCGCATGTCCGTGTCCACGGTGCGTACTTGTAATATAATCATCGTCTTCTAGTTGGGACATCACACCTGTGGCTACTGCTTCTTCACCAACATATAAATGCACAAAGCCTGGAATCTTACCATCACTAAAGATTTTATGCACTTTCTCTTCAAAGTATCGGATTTCGTTCATCGTTTTATAAATCCAACGTGCTTGTTCTTTTTCCATCGTTAGTTCCCCCTATCGTTCACTGGTTTCATATCGCTACATGTGAATCGCTTGGCCAAAGTAATGTTCGGCACTTTCCCCAATTGCTTCAGACAGAGATGGATGCGGTTGAATAATATGAGCCAGTTCATTAAGTGTTCCCTCGGCAGCTTTAACGCCTAAGATTTCACTGATTAAATCTGTCGCATGTGGCCCTACCACAAAGGCACCGAGAATTTCTCCATATTGCTTATCCGCAACGAGCTTAATAAAGCCTTCTGTCTCACCTTTAATAATTGCTTTAGCATTTCCTTGAAAAGTAGATTGCGTCACGTTAACTTCATAACCTGCTTCTTTTGCTTGTGTCTCAGATAACCCTACTGACGCCGCTTCAAGACGCGTATAAATACAACGTGTAATATCTTCTTGGCGAATCGTTTGAAGATGTTGGCCGGCAAGTGTTTCGGCTACATGAATCCCATGCGCACTCGCTGCATGTGCCAATTGGTAGCCTGGTACTAAATCGCCAATTGCGTAAACATGTTGGCGACTTGTTTGGTAATGCTCATCTACTTGTACATATTTTCCATCCATTTCAAGATGCAGTGTTTCTGCAATTGCAGCGTTAGGTTGACGTCCGGTCGCAAGGAGTAATGTGTCGAATGGTACCGGATCATGACCTTCGATATCGATACTATCTTTGTTCACTTTCTTAATATTTGAATTAGTGATAATGTGAATGCCTTGGTTATCTAAATGTTGTCTTATTAAGTCACGCACTTCTTCAATTTCGGTTAATAAGATATTCTCGCTTACTTCGAGGATGGTAACGTCGACGCCTAAATCGGCCATAGAAGAGGCCAGTTCAGTTGCGATGACGCCACCTCCAATAACCGCTAGTTTCTTAGGTAACGCTTTTAAATCAAAGAACGTATCTGTCGTTTCATAATCCACATTATCTAATCCTTTGATTGGTGGCACGAAAGGTTTACTACCTGTAGCAAGTAGAATATCTTGCGCTTTATACGTCTTGTCGTTCACTTTAACTTCTAAGTCATCGGTTACGGTTGCTTCGCCTTCAATATAGTCAACTTTATTTTTCTTAAGTAACTGTTTCACGCCACCTGTTAACGTTTGAACTACTTGTTTCTTACGTTGAACCAATTTTGAAACATCAACATTAACTTCACTAGTTGAAATGCCCCAGTCATTGGCAACTTGAATGTCATGCACTTTCGTACCGTGTTCAAGAAACGTTTTAGAAGGTATACAGCCAACATTTAAACATGTTCCGCCGGCGTTCACTTTCTCGATGACAGCCACTTTCTTACCCATTTGTGCAGCTCGAATCGCCGCTACATAACCACCTGGGCCTGCTCCGATGACGATTAAATCATATGCTTTACTCATTGATGTTGCCCCCTCCCTTTCTTTCATTCATATCGCTATGCGCTCCCAACGATTTTGAAACACAGAAATAAGAAGGTTTTATTTCAAATGTAAGCGTTTTCTTATTTCTTTAATTACATTTTATACTCTAAATTCAAAATACTCAAATAATTTAAAGTTTTAATTATTTAAAAATTTTAACAGTATTTCAAAAATAAAAGACGAGGCCTGGCCCCGTCTTTTATTAAAATAGTATAAGTGTAAGGTATAAACCTAATAATGTTACAAATAGCACTGGACTCGTAATGACAATGCCTGTTTTAAAATAAGTTCCCCAAGAAATTTTTATGCCTTTTTGTGTAAGCACATGTAACCATAGTAATGTTGCTAGAGAACCAATTGGTGTGATTTTCGGTCCTAAATCAGAACCAATTACGTTCGCATAAACCATACCTTCTTTAATCGCTCCACTGACACTAGATTGTCCTATGGCTATAGCATCAATTAATACAGTTGGCATATTGTTCATAATTGAAGATAAAAAGGCTGATATAAAGCCCATTCCCATAATACTGCTCAATAAGCCGTAACTTGAAATATGAGATAGTACATCGGCTAATATTGTGGTAATGCCTACGTTTTTCAAACCAAATACCACTAAATACATTCCAATTGAAAATATAACAATATTCCATGGTGCACCTTTAAGTACTTTTTTAATACGAACAGCTTTAGATTTACATGCTAATAGCATAAAAACAATTGCAATAACGCCTGCAACAATGGATACAGGAAGATGAATAACTTCGCTTACAAGATATCCTATAAATAGCACACCTAATACTACCCAGGAAATTTTAAATAACCGTTGATCTTTAATCGCACTTTTAGGTAGTGAAATATTATCAGTATTAAACGTGCTTGGTATTGATTTTCTAAAATATAACCATAAAACTACGATACTTGCGCATAAAGAGAATAGATTAGGAATAATCATCCGACTAAAGTACTCTAGGAAACCAATATTAAAGTAATCGGCAGACACGATGTTAACCAAGTTACTCACGATTAAAGGTAGTGATGTCGTATCCGCAATAAATCCACTCGCTATAATAAATGGGAAAATAATTTTCTTATCAAATCCTAAGTTTCTTACCATTGCCAGTACAATAGGTGTCAAAATTAGCGCAGCCCCATCATTAGCGAAAAACGCAGCTACAATAGAACCTAACAACATAATAAAGATAAACATTCTTAGGCCGTTGCCTTTTGAAGCCCTAACCATATGTATAGCCGACCATTCAAAGAAACCAATTTCATCTAAAATTAGAGAAATAAGAATAATAGCGACAAATGTCAGCGTCGCATTCCAAACTATGCCTGTAACTTCAGCTACATCAGAGAAACTTACTACACCTGTAATAATAGCTATGATAGCCCCGATTAACGCCGTAATACCAATATCTAACCCTTTAGGCTGCCACACTACAAAAATTAAGGTTATAAGAAATATTGCAATTGCTAAAATAGTCATTATTAACATTCACCTGATTTCATATTTTTACATATACATCGTTCATTTGAAGTACGGAGGTTAGTTAAATCTTGGTGAATATTATCTAATAGTTGGTAATTAAGTTGATACATACGTTTATTTCCTTCTTTTCGAGTAGTAACTAACTCATTATCCACTAAGGATTTCATGTGATGACTCAACGTTGGTTGCGAAAATTGAAAATGCTCCCACAAGTCGCCTGCACATAACTCCCCACATGACAGTAAATCTATAATTTCCAATCTACTTGGATCCGATAAAACCTTAAGCATTGCCGATAACTCTTTATAAGACATACACTACCTCCTCAACACTTAATAGATTAACACCTATATAGATATAAATCTATGTAAGTAAAAAACTCCGATTGAATATTTGGCTCAATCGGAGTTTACTATTTTGATTTTTAATTGAGTAAGAACTAACTTTCGTTAACAGGTTCTAATTTCATAATTGCACCGAAGTTTTGTTGGGCATTTGTAAAAGTAATAAATGAAACAAGTTCAACAATTTCTTGTTCATTCAAGTTTTCTTTTAACACATTAATAATATTATCTGGTATTTGGTCGCCCATTTTAATAAAAACTTCCGCAAAGCCTATACAAACTGCTGATTTTTCATCTTTAAGACTGCCGGTAGGTTCACCTTTTGCTTTACAGTACATACATCCATTCTTTTGAGCTAGCATTCTTCGTATTTCTTCTTTTAGTTCTTTACTAAGCGCCCCATCATTTTCTAGTAAATCGCTTAATCGCGTCCAAGATGTCATTAATTCTTGTTGATGACCTAATAATCTTTGAAAAGGCGTCATTCCATTTGTTGAATAATCTATAATAGTCATAATGCTTCTCCTCTTAAAATCTGTGAATTTCTAAACCACAATATTTATACTAATGCGTCTTTAATTTTTTGTAGGCCTTTTTGCATAATTTCGCGTGGGACGGCGAGGTTAATTCTTACATGGCCGTCTGCATTGTGTACGAATTGTTCTTGTCCTTCTATAATTACGCCGGCATTTTTAATAAAGTATTTGGCTAGTGGTTCGTTAATATTATTTTCTTTAATATAATAACTTAAATCTACCCAGGCTAAGTAGGTTGCTTCAGGGATTTTAAATTCTGCATGTGGCAGTTCACGCTCTAGGAAGTCGGCTAGGTATTGGAAATTGCCATCTAAATAATCATTCATGGCTTCCAACCAGTCTTCGCCCTTTTCATAAGCAGCTTGAGTCGCAACAATACTTAATGGATTCTCAGAACTGAAGTGATGACGTTTCCAGATATTTAATAAACGTGTATTAGGAATAATGATATTTGAGAACATTAGCCCTGCAATATTAAATGCTTTACTTTGAGACATAGCGGTGATGATCTTGTCATAATCTGGAATAGCTTTAGCGAACGGCGTATGTGTTTGCCCACTACGTTTAATATCACAATGAATTTCATCAGAGATTAACCACACATCATTATCTTTCATAATTTGACCAAATTGGCGTAATTCCTCTTCTGACCAAACTCTACCTGTCGGGTTATGAGGGTTCGCAAAGATACATAATTTAATATTCTCTGTTTCTACCTTTTTGCGTACATCTTCAAAGTCAATTTCATAATATCCATTATGATTAATCATTGGGGAATATACGGTAGAAATATGATTTTTGTCACATGCCATTTTGAAAGGTCCATAGCTCGGCGTAAGAATAAGTGCTTTGTCATTTTTATCACAAATATAGCCTACCAATTCTATTAATCCCGCTACGATACCATGTGAGAATACGAGTTGTTCTTGGGGAAAAGTATAACCAAAACGACGTTCCGTCCATGATACAAAAGCATCATAGTATTCTGAACCAAAGATGTTGGTATAACCTAGTATTTTCTTATCAAGGCGGTCACGTATAGCGTCTAGCACTACTTCTGGTGTAGCAAAATCCATATCTGCCACCCACATACGAATTAATTCATCGTTATCTTCTATATCTGAAACATCGGCGTCACCAAATAAGTAGCCTTTATAGCCTTCTACGTTCATCGCGTTGGTATACCGACGATCAATAATTTCATCAAAATTATAGCTCACGTTTCATCCTCCTATTGTCCATATCTTACGTTCTATTTTAATACTTACCTTCATTTAATTCACTTAATGCAATTTATGATATTTTGGAAAAAGAAATTGTGATAGATATAATAAAAAGAAAGGAGCGTATAATATGTTTAACATTGAAGAATCATATTTAGATTCCATTAATCATGGCCAATACAAAGTAATCTATAATAATCTGTCTCCTGAATTAAAAAAACATGTGAAGAAAAGAGAACTTAAAAAAATCATAAAAAAATATAATAGTTCCAACCATATACTCTATAGCAACTTTTCAATTAATAATATCAAACATGTTGTTTTTATTAGCAATAATCAAAAGCAAGGTGCGTATTTAGCCATTAATAATAGCAATCAAATTGAAGGTTTATTTTTGACTTATTTGGATGCAAAAGATCATGCGCCTACAACTTCTCTTAAATATTATATGCCTATTGATAAGCAATGGACTGTTTTTTGGGGTGGTAATAATAAATTAGTTAATTACCATTACGACATTATTAGTCAACGATATGCTTATGATTTGCTAATAGCTCATAATGGCTTTACTTATTTAAATGAAGGTAGAGAGAATGATGACTTTTACGCTTTTAACCAAAATATTTTAGCACCTTTAGAAGGCGTAGTTGTAGATGTACGTAATAATTTACCTGATAATATCCCGGGAAATACAGACATTGAACACCCTTCTGGCAATTATGTGATTATTAGGCACACTGAAAATGAATACAGTATGATTGCTCATTTTAAACATAATTCAATTTGTGTGAGCCCAGGAGAAAAAGTAGACAAAAACACAATTATCGGCAAATGCGGAAATTCTGGTAATTCTACTGAACCTCACATTCATTTTCAAATTACAGATACGCCGCTCCCTACTAATAGTTGTAAATCACTAAAAATTAACTTTGCTAATTTAGAAAATCCAATTAGAGGGTCTGTTGTAGAAAGATAATTCACTAAAATAATGCATTAATATCTTAACCTCAAAAACCCCAAAACATATAAAAATAGCTATGAATAAGCTCTGTGACAATAGAAAATTTCATAGCTATTTTTTAGCATCTTGATTATTATTTAATATTTTTAACAATGAATGAACGGATGCTGCCTGTGAATTTAAAGCCTCCCGCAAGTTCATTGCCTGTTGTGCCGTTTAAATTCCAACCATACGCAGAGATACCAATTACTTGGTTGCTGCTTGTTAACATAGGTGAACCAGAACCACCAGATCTAAAGATTTATTTGTTCATAATTTCTCGGCCGTTCGTTGTTGTTTTTAAGAATCTAGCATGTGATTCCCACATTCTTGTATTATCTTCTGTTGGACCGTATTTATAATATTTATCATAACCTGGTGCTTTAATTTTAGAACCAGTTTTCAATTTATTAATTGTTGAAGTGCTAGCAAGTTTTAATGGTTTAAGATAACGACTCATATCTTCTTTTGTGTGAACGATAACCGCATCAGCATTTGGAACACGTTTGATTTGTGTAGATTTAAAAGTGTATTTCTTCGTTGAACCATTACGACCAGTAACGATTTTTACATCCTTCGCACTAGCTACCTTACCATTACCATCCTGAACTACGTGCAGATTTGTCATATATGTATGTGGTCCAATAATAAAGCCCGTACCCATACTATCTTTATTTTTACCTTTCCAACCATCTAAATTAGTAACACGTCCAACCGCATCATAACCTGATTTAGAAGGGTTAGTAATTCTATTGATTGAGACACTGCCCGCTTTAGATTTTAAATTAACCGCTTGGTAGTAATTGGTATTGCTTAAACCATTGTATGGATACGATGCTACAGCAGCATCGGCATCACTTGTTGGTAACAGAAATGTCGCACTAAGCGCCACTGCCCCTATAACGCCAGAGAGTTTAGTTAACTTTTTCATTTCACTTTGACCTTCATTTCGTTTATTTATTTTTACTACTGAAAATTAATTAAGACATCTAAATAGTACCATGAAACCATTTACCATAGTACCACTATATGATAATTGTTTTATATTATCGTTATATATTTGTGTAGTTTAAATTAATTTTTAACAAAAAAATAAGGCTAAGCCATAATATAAAAAATAGCTTAGCCTTTAGCTTTAACAATATATTAAATTACGCTAATCCATCAATAATATAAGTAATACCTAGAATCGCAAATGTAATAGCAATCATAGTAGATACTAAAACCATACCCATCATCGGGTTAAATAGTAAGATAACACCTAAAATAAGTCCTAAAATATTTACAATTATTGATAATCCTCTTAACGTACTTTGCTTAGAAATTGTGAATAATCCGATTAGTGAACTTACAATGAACCAAGCCGCAAACATAAAGACGAAGAATTCAGAGCTTGCGCCAACATTAAACATTACAAGTAAACCAAAGATGATATCAATAATACCTATCACAATGATTAGTCCTGTGCCTCCACCGGCGAGTGCTTTCGTAGCACGACGGAACATCAATTGAATAATACCGTTAATGAGAATGAATAATCCGATTAGCCATGTGAGCGTGTAGAAATTTTTCACTGGATAGCTAAATATAATAACCGCGACGATAAGTAATAGCGTCCCCATAATTAAACTTGACCATTTCAATTTATTATTATCTTGCGCCAAAGTGACCTCTCCTCTCTCTATATATAGATAGTAATGTGTTAAGTATAGAGAAGTTAGACATACGGCACAATAAATTAACTTTGTGAAAAGGTATAGCCACTCGTGTCAGTTCAGTTTTTTAATTTTCGAAAAAGGGTAAACAGTGAACTAGCAAATTACTAGGAGGCTAATTATGGCTAAAGCATTGGTCGTTGTTACAAGTGTTTCAAAATATCCTGATATGAACCGTCCTACAGGTTTATGGTTTGGCGAAGCAGTTCATTTCGCAGACGTACTATATAACAATGGATATGATGTGGATTATGTCAGCCCACAAGGTGGCTATACGGCAATTGATCCACAAAGTTTACAAGAAGATATGATGACGGACTTAGACTGGAAATACTATCAAGACAAAGACTTCATGACACGTCTTGGTCACACGCTCACACCAGACGCAGTTAAAGCTGAAAATTACGACATTATTTATTTCGCAGGTGGCCACGGTACAATCTGGGACTTCAAAGATAATGAACAATTACAAACATTAGCCCGTGCTATCTATGAACAAAACGGTACAGTATCATCTGTCTGCCATGGTGCAATTGGCTTATTAAACGTAACAGATAGTGAAGGCCGTAATATTATCGATGGCAAAACAGTTACAGGTTTCTCAAATAGCGAAGAACAAGCCGTTGGATTAGCAGATGTTGTGCCATATTTAACTGAAGATGAACTAAAAAATCGTGGCGCAAACTATCAACAAGGTGATAATTGGAGCGAATTCGCAGTAGCTGACGGACAAATTATCACAGGACAAAACCCACAATCTGGTAAAGCCGTAGCAGAGAAATTCTTAGAAAGTAAAAAATAACTTTTAAGACTCCCGGCATACTAATAAAATAAAGACTCGAAAAAAGTTGCCCTACATGTTCAGTGAACAATTAAATAATTAAAAAGAATGGTTGGTTTTGCATTAAGCAGAATCAACCATTTTCTATGTAATCTAATCCGTGCTCATTAAAATGAGCATTGAAAAACTTTTAGAGATTAATATAAGACTTTATAAAATATATCATTCAAAAATAGCATCCAATTTATATTACCGCCCCTTTTAAATAAAAAATATATATTAGACGTTTACAATTTTAAATAAATTATATAATACTTTATTAATATGTGATATTTTAGTTATAGGTAAATAAAATAATACAGTTTCATTAATATCAATTGTCTTTAAATTTAAACGAGGTGTTTTTGTGGAAAAGGTTAAGAATTTTTTAAAAAATTACAAATGGTATGTTATTGGTGGCGTCGTACTTTTAATTGCTCTTTTAATAGCAATTACTTTATTTGTTAAAAATAGTAAAGTTAACGTAGAAGACGATATCGAGGTTGAATTTAGTGGTTATGAAAAATCAGGCACTGCAGAAATTACAGGTAAATCTTATAAGAAAGCAATGAACAAGTTGTACGTCCGTGCATTAAAACAATCTAATTTTAAAAACAAAGAAATCTTAAATATGATAAAAAATGATAATACACATGATATAGATAAATCAAATTTAAATTATACTGATTTAGCGGGAATGAGTAAGGCAGAAAAGATAATGGAGAATGTTAGTTTAGATATAAAAAATAAAGAAAACTTATCGAATGGCGATAAAGTTCAAGTACAATTGAAAATTAATAAATCTTCTTCAAAAGAATATAGACTAAAAGCTAAAGAATTTACTAAAGAATTTAAAGTTCATGGTTTAAAAAAACCTCAAAGTCTTACAGCTAAAGATATCATTGAAGATTTAAATCCTAAATTCGTTGGTGTTAATGGTTCTGGTTCACTTACTTTGACAACTAAAGATGGAGATAAAAAACTATCAAACATTGCAATTTCTGATTATGAGTTTACTGTGCCTAATAATGGCAATTTGAAAAATGGAGATAAAATAAAATTAGAAATTCCTGAAAAATTAGTGAAAGACATAAATAGTAGTGGGTCAAATACATTTGAAGGCAAAAAAGATTATACACTTGAAGTAAAAGATCTTACTGACTTGAATAAAGTAGAAAATTTAGATCAAATTCTTGATAAAAATAATACTTTAATTAAAGATGAATATAATAGTAGTGATATAATAAAATATAGCACTGAAAACATAGCTAATTACTATAAAGTAAATATCGGTACTGAAAGTAGCAGTTCATTCTCAAAAGATGATAAAGAAATTAGTGAAAAAGTATCACCAACAACTTCAACTGAACCAATAAGTATTACTTTAGTTACGGCAACCAAAGTAACTGAAGCAAGCGAGTATGTTGATACTGAGGTAAATTATATTTATAAAGGTTATAAAAACTATAAACTAGAAAATAATAGACTTGTTAAAGATGATACAACTGTAAAAGAAGATTCATCTCCGAAGAAAGATAAAATGGATGAATTAGATACTGAACTTAAAGCTAATGGTTTCAAAAAGTTATAGTTCTATAAAATTTTTTAGATAATAATACAATAAAGGCTCGAAGGTCATGTCAATTAGACATTAACGATCTTCGAGCCTCTTATGTTAAAATTTAAGGTTTTTATTACCTCAAATTATATATAATTATTTATTATTATCTTTCATTTTTTTCAATTCTTTGAAGAAGATATCACGTTGTTTTTCTAATGAAATTGGATCATTGTATTGTGTATCGTTTACATCATAACGAATCACATGGTCTTTTTGGACAGCAGATAAGTTGTTCCAGAAATTCGTATTTTCAAAATCAGCTTTTTGTTTACCATTTTCAGCAACAACTACAATGTCACCTAAATAATCATTAAACTGTTCTGGATTAATTGGCATCGCGTATTGCTTACCAATATCTTGTTTCAATTTATCTGGTTGTTTCATACCATAACCACCATAAATGATTTCAGTTCCTCGACCAAGATGATCACTGAACGCCATTGTACCTTTAGGTGTTTGTTGAACAACTGTCGCTGTTTTACCATCAATAAATGGAGATAAAGCTTTCTTATCTTTCGCTAATTGTTTCTCCCAATCTTTAACCCATTTATCAGCTTGTTTTTTCTCTCCTACTAATTCACCAATTTGTTTTGTCGCATCTTTATAATCAATTTCTGTCATATTGAACGCTACAGTTGGTGCAATTTTTTGTAATTTCTTGATGTTTTTATCTTCAGCAGTAGTGATAATTAAATCAGGTTTCTGCTTTGTTACTTGTTCTACATTCGTATTGTCAAGACGGTCGATCCCTTTCGTCGCGTCTTTTAATGTTTTATTTTGATCTACAAAATCAGGCACCGCTACAGGTTTATGTCCAAATTTCACTAACGCGCCAACAAACGTTGGATGTAATACAACAATACGCTTAGGATCTTTAGGTACTTTAACTTTCTTGCCATCCGTAGTAAATGATTTTGTTGAACTTTGTTGATTATCAGATTTATTACTGTCACTCTTACTATTGTCGTTACCGTTACTACATGCAACTAATAATAACGCTAAACACAATAATATAGGTAAAAGTTTCTTCATAAATACAACCCCTTTATGTATAATTGATAACGATTATCAAAATCAATTATAGCAAATTCTCCACCAATTACTATATAATTTTTAAAAAAGGAGTAATTTTATGAAAAATACCTATACCTTCACCTTTCAAGACCATACTATTATCATTCAACTACCACGTTTCTACTCAAAAAAGCCTACACGCCACTACCCAGCAGTCCTCACTCAAGACGGCGATAGCTTATTTAAATCAATTCAACGCCACGACGTCATCTTCATCGGCATCGAACCTATTGACCGCGCTCACGACTACACACCTTGGATGACGGAACACAACTTAAACGGCGGTGGCGCAGATAACTATCTGACTTGGCTCACAACCGAACTCATCCCACACCTTAGACACCACTACCGCATCTCACCAAACAATGACGACCTTACCATCGCAGGCGCATCATACGGAGGCTTACTCACACTCTACGCCCTCCTCACCATGCCCGACCAATTCGGCAACTACATTATCCTATCACCATCCATGTGGTACCCTGACATTTTCTCTCTTTTTGGAAAAGGCAGTCCCGCCCTATCTAATAAGAAGATCTATTGGTACGTTGGTGGCCACGAAGGCATGAAACACACTAAAGTTATCAAACCTATGGTTCGCAACAATAAACTGGCCGTACAAAAAATACAGCCATTGCTTACAAAATCTCACACAACCTTCATATTTGAGACTAATAAACATGGCATCCATCGTCAGTCATTCTTCACATATTATTTCAAACGCGGGTTACGGAAACTAAAAATCAACAAAAAAGGTAGCTAAAGCTTCACTATTGCGAAGCTCCGCTACCTTTACATTAATGTTCAATTTGGGGAATGAACAACGTTATTATTCTTCAACTTTTGTTAAGTCTTCTAAGATTAATTCTGATGCGATAAGGCCACGATATTTAGCCCAACGTTCACGGTTAACTTCGTGTACACGATTATGTTTAACCGCTTCAACTTGTTTCCAAGCATCAGATTCTTTTAAGTTGTCATAGTCTTTTTGATTATCGTCATCAACCATTACTACAATACGTTCAGGATTAAAGTCAGCAAGTTTGTCTGCTTCTACTTTTAAGTAGTCAGCACCCATATAGCCTGGTAACTTACTTTCATCATCTTTAGAAAGTGAACTATTGAAGCCAACTTTGTTTAAGAATTGGCCTACATAAGAATCAGAAGCATGCACGTATAAGCCTTCGCTTGTAGGAACAGCTGCGATAGTTGTTTTATCTTTATCAAGTGTTACATCTTTACTTAAATCTTCTACTTTTTGATTGTGCTCTTTTACAAGTTCATTACCTTTATCTTCTTCAGATACGATTTCAGCAACTTGTTTGAATGTTTCAACACTTTGTTCATAGTTTGCATCAAAGCTATCTAATAAGACAGTTGGTGCAATTTGATTTAATTCATCAAAGATTTTTTCGTGTCTACTTTTATCCGCTAAGATTAATTGTGGTTCTGCTTTTTTAATTGCTTCAGTATCTGGTTCTAAACGTGTACCTACTGATACGTAGTTACTAATACGATCTCTAATTGAAGCATCAATATTGTGTTTATCGTTATCGTCTGCAATACCTGTAATATTAATGTTAAGTTTTCCCAATGCTTCACCAAATGAATATTCTAACGCTACGGCTGATTCTACTGTTTCAGGTACGTTTACTGTTACACCATTTGTTTTGATTTCTTTAGTCATAATTAAAAATCCCTCCGAATGAGAATTCTTATCATTTTTCCTTACAATAATAGTATTTACGTTTAAAAACTTTTTAAACATAAATATGTAGGATGAAATATTTTTAGATGATGAGAACAGTCGCATGACAAGGGTTTAGAACACATGAGAATTTTCAAATCAATCTATTCATTTAAGTGCAAGTCGGTAGGCTCTTTCTTTTGTCCTACTACTATATTAATAATCATCCATATGAGTTGTATAACTAAAGGTATAATATAAAAAATGGCTAGAACTATAAATGCTGCTAGTTTAGCTTCAAACGTTTGAGTAATTCCCGAAGCATCTACATCTCTCACCCATATAAACACAGACATTGCTATAAATGTAATTGTCCAAAATAAGCTAACAATCCACCAGGCGATCCAAGATAGTTTCATAAAAAGCACTCCTTTTATAACAATCGTATCATTAAGTATCTTTTTATTCTAACGGGCAATAATTATTTATCTAAATCATTTTAATTAAGATAGACTACTTGTCTACTTTTCCAAGCGCTAATCTTTCAATCTATAACTATTTATATGCTAATGTAGGTGTATGTAATTTCCATAATTAAAAGGGAGAGATTGATATGGGACAGAAAGTTTTAATTACTGGGGCCAATAAGGGGATTGGCTTTGAAACTGCTAAGCAATTAGGTGCTAAGGGTTGGACAATCTTATTAAGCGCTAGAAATGAACAAAGGGGCATGGCAGCGGTTGAAGCACTCCAACAACAAGGTATTTCTGCGAAATGGATTAAAATTGATTTAACTGATACTAATACCATCCATGCAGCTGCTGATGACATTAAAGCTAATCATCCAGATGTAAAATTATTAATTAATAATGCAGGTATTTCAGGTGATATGGATGCGTCAGCGTTAGATGTTGATGTTGAAGAATTAAAAGCGCTCGCTGATGTGAATTTCTTTGGCAATTTTGAAATGATTAAAACCTTTACGCCAATTTTAGCGCGTAACAAAGGTAGAATCGTAAATTTAACTATTCCGCTTAAACCTAGTGTCTTCTTCCATCCATTTAGTTATATTGCTACGAAAGCACCGTTAAATGCGATGATTAAGTTATTTGCTAGAGACTTTAAGAAAAATAATATACCTGTCGAAATCTTTGGTGTTATGCCAGGTGGCGTGACAACTGACCTAAATAAAAACATGAAAGGCTTCTATATGCGTAGCGTGAATGAAGCTGCTTAATCTATCGCAAAGGTAGCTACTGACAAGCATAACCACAATGGAAAAATCTTATTAAGAGTATTGCCGTTTAAATTATCTAAAAAATAAAGTTTAGTAGGATAATACTTTAATATTTAGTATAAAAAATGCTATTCAAATACACATTAAAACCCCTCACTACAACAATAGTGAGGGGTCGTTTATATCCATCTCTATTTATCTAAGAAACCATTTGGATAAACCATAACTTTCAAGGCATCGCCTTTACTTGTACGTGTCAGTTCCATAGCTTGTTTTGTATCTTCAAGTTCAAATTGGTGTGTGAACATTGAATCTAAGTCTGCGTCTGTTGTGCTTAAGATTTGTACACCTTGTGGGTACGTATTTGCATATCTAAACACGCCGACGATATTAATTTCGTGGTTAGCGATAAATGGTACGTTAATTTCGTTCATGTCTTCTTGTGGTAAGCCGACAATTGCTAATGTACCGCCATCTTTTAATGAATTTAACGCACTTCTTAAGGCAATTGGGTTACCTGCTGTTTCAATCGCATAGTTTACGCCTTGGCCGTCTGTAATTTCATTAATACGTTCAACTACATCATCATTTTTAATATTAATTGTTGTTGTAGCACCTAAACGTTTCGCTTCTTCTAGACGATTTTCTTCTAAGTCAGAAACGATGATGTTTGTGGCACCGTAAGCTTTAGCAGCAACAACAGCCATTAAGCCTACAGGACCCATTCCCATAATAACTACAGTTGATCCTGGTTTAATATCAGCACGTTTACATGCTTGTAATCCTACTGAGAATGGTTCGATTAATGTTGCTTGCTCGTATGTCACTGTATCAGGAATATGGTATAGGAAGTCTGCCGGGTGGCTAACATACTGACAGAATGCGCCGTCATATGGAGGTGTTGCCATAAATTCCATATGTGGACATAAGTTATATTTTCCTGATTTACAATATTCACATTCACGACATGGTTCGCCTGGTTCGATAGCTACACGATCTCCAACTTTGAAATCTGTTACTTCATCCCCAATTTTAGCTACCATACCTGCACATTCGTGACCTAAGACGATTGGTTTTTCAACTACGAATTCGCCTACACGTCCGTGTGCATAATAGTGTACGTCTGAGCCACATACGCCTACTGCCATCACTTTAACTAAGACATCTTTAGGTCCGATTGAAGGTACGTCTCTTTCTTTAATTTCAATATCATATGGTTCATTCATTAATGCAATATTCATTTTCTCTGGAATCGTTTCACTCATTGTTAACATCCTCCTAGGTTTATGTATCTACTCTATATTTTTCCATTTAAAAGTATTTATGTAAACGATTTCATGCAAATTTGAGTAGTAATTTTAAACAGAAAGAATGTTTTAACAATATTTTTTAGTGTAAAAATAATCTTACTTTTTAAAATATAAACAAACCGTAACGATTCCTATCATTACGGTAGTTACAAGCCTTTTTACCACCTAAAAAAACTAATGAATAATAAAGAAAATGGCACTCTATTTAAATAAATAGAAATGCCATCCTCTTATATAAAACCTTATATTGAACGAAGTATTTTGAAGGGATAAGTTTTGGCAGTAGTTGACTGAAATGAAGATACGTCCAATCTGTACTTTCTTCATTTCTAGTCAACCTTGCCGGGGAAAGACTACGAAATCTTCGAAATTACATTAGATTTCTGTCTTGCTCCCTGTCTTGCTCCCGCTCCCACCAATAGAAAGATATTTAGTTTCTAAGTATGGTTCGATACCTTCTGTACCACCTTCACGTCCATAACCACTTTCTTTCATACCACCAAATGGCGCATGTGCAGCTGATGGTCCACCGTCGTTCCAACCAATCACACCATAATCAAGTGCATTGTATAAATGGAAGCCAGTACGGTAATCATTTGTGAAGAAGTACGCAGCTAAGCCAAATTGTGTATCATTAGCCATTTGAATCGCATCATCTAAATCTGAATATGTCGCTACAGGTACAATTGGGCCAAATGTTTCTTCTTGCATAGCTAACATATCTTGAGTCGCTCCTGATACTACGACAGGTTTTAAGAAATTGCCACCTATTTCTTGTGCTTCATCTAATGAACGTGACAATTTAGCCCCTTTGTTTTCGGCATCTTTAAGCTGATTGACTACCTTTTTCACACCGTCTTCATTAATTAATGGCCCAATTGTGACATTGTCATCCATGCCATTTCCTACTTTTAAGTCGTGAACTTTTTGCGTAAGTTGGTCCACAAACTCTTGTTCAACGTCTTTATGAACGTAAACACGGTTAGCACAAATACACGTTTGACCTGCGTTACGGAATTTAGAGGCAATCGTTTGATCGACCGCATACTCAATATCTGCATCGTTATGAACGATAAGTGGTGCTAAGCCGCCAAGTTCCATTGTGACATTTTTAACGGAATCTGCAGCTTGTGCAATTAATTGTTTACCTACGTTTGTTGAACCAGTAAATGTAACTTTCTGTATTTGAGGATGTGTCGTAAATAATTCGCCAGCGTCTTTACCTGACATTACTACATATTGAACAGCATCTTTAGGAATGCCCGCTTCATGAGCTAATTCGATTAAGCGAATCGTTGTTAAAGGTGTTTGCGTCGCTGGTTTACAAACAATCGTACAACCTGCTGCGAGTGCAGGCGCAATTTTACGTGTAATCATTGCTGCCGGGAAGTTCCATGGCGTAATCGCACCGACCACACCTACTGGGAATTTCTTCACGATAATATTTTTATCAGGTGTATTTGCCGGAATGGTACGTCCATAAATACGTTTAGCCTCTTCCGCATACCATGACACATAAGAATTAGCATAATCCACTTCGCCATGTGCCTCTGCTAACGGTTTGCCACCTTCTTTAGTAATCAATTCTGCAAGCTCATCTTTATGTTCATTGATTAAGTCAAACCATTGAGATAACTTTTGCGCACGTTCATGAGCATCTACTTCTCTCCAAGATTTAAATGCTTCATGCGCCTTTTCAATTTGTTGTTTGGCCGTTGCTTCATCTGTATAGTCTAATGTTTTGATAACTTCATTTGTTGCTGGATTGAATACGTCTAATATTGTCACATTCATCCACCCCTTTTTAGAATTAATATCATAAGTATATACCCGCCTTATGCGATAATCTATCAATCCGTTTCTCCTAGCTTTAACTTAATTCTTTGGAAAATGTGGACGTCAGAAGGTAAAATTTTCAAGTAAAGATGTAAAATATATCGAAAATTTAAAAATTTCTCATAATTGTGATACACTTTTTATAACAATTGTTTAAAGAAGGTGAAGCTATGTCGCGTATGGACTTACAGCCTTTTCGAAATAAAACAGTAAACGTAGTCGGACGAGTAGAGAACATTGCGATTAAACGCCGTCTTAAATATACTAACGCTCCAAACCCGGCCACGATGCTACTCAAAGAAGTGGTTATCGCTGGATGCCATTTTGACCATATATGGGTTAAACTACCTAAAAAATATTATCTTGATCGTGAGCGATTATTGAATCGTGAAGTGCAATTTAAAGGGAAGGTTAAATTGTATGTTAAAGAAGGCCAATATGGTTTTGTGGAAGATTATGGAATAGATGATATTCAAGGGTTAAGTACGTTAATTAGAGAAGATGTACCTACATATCATGGAAAGGCTCAAGAACAGGAGTTTTCTATGGAATTTTTCTTGCGTCTCTTTGAAGAGCGTCCTTCAGAAACATAAAGCTCCGTATTGTTTGGCTCGCTTTCTTAAGGGGTCTGGCTAAGCCATGGTCTTAGCCTAGCCCTGACCCTTCAAGAGTCTCGCCACAATACTCCGTATGTATATTTAAATTTTGAAATAAGTAAGAAAAACAATGAGAGAAATCTAATGTTATTTCAAAGATTTCGTAGTCCCCCTACAATAATTTAAAAAAGGTAATTCTTATCGAGTATTCGATAGGAATTACCTTTTGCTTTCTACTTCACTTTTAATCCTCGGTAGCGATTTAATGTGCCGATAAATTCTTGTTTACGTGGTAAGGCTAAATTGCCTGGGTGTCCGTTAAAGTTTGATATCGCACCAAGTCCATCTTTTTCAATCAATGCATACATTTGGTTCGTTGCTTCAATCAAGCTAGTGTGGCCATCTATCGCATGATGTCTAAAGTAATCTATCATGACCGTTAAGGCATTCGTTTGGCTAGCATCAACTAATTGTTCCAGACCAGATATATCGATACCTTCTTTACCATACGTAATCGTATGCAGACCTTTCGCTTTCAAACGATCATCTTTCCCCTTTTTGGAAAATGAACTACCTAAAGGCACACGAGATGGAATGTCACCAAAGTGGTCGTATGACTCGGTCGTGCGCTTGTAATCATCTGTATTAGCGATAGCTTTAGCATCGTCTGTCACATCTTTCAAGTGATATTCATCCATCATCAATACTTGATCAGCCACATCGAAATAGTCACCAGAACCACCTACGATTAAGATTGTTGAAACCTTATAATCATCATACAGTGGCTTCACTTTACTAGAGAATGGCGTAATTGGTTCTTTATCAGGAGCGATAAGCTTTTGCATGCGTCCGTCACGAATCATAAAGTTTGTCGCAGACGTATCTTCGTCGATAAGTAATAACGATGTTTGAGCTTCCAACGCTTCCATGACATTTGTAGCTTGAGATGTACTACCACTCGCATTTTCAGTTGAAAAGCGTGTCGTATCCTTCTTGCCAGGTAGATTATCAATAAACGGTTGAATGTTCACATTTTGAATACTACGGCCATCTTCAGCACGTATCTTCATTGCATCTTCGCGTGTTAATACAAACTCACGTCCGTCATTAAGTACATGGTTATAGACGCCACGTTCTAACGCTTCTAGTAATGTGGATTTACCGTGATAACCACCACCTACGATGAGCGTAATACCTTCTGGAATAGACATCCCTGTGACTGCCTGACCACTTGGCAAGTTAAATGTCATTTCGAATTTTTTAGGGCTTGTAAATTGAATAGCGCCTTTCATAGGTTCATCTGAGACACCACTTTTACGTGGTAAAACTGAATCATTAGCTACAAAGGCAACTAAGTTTTGTTGTTGAAGTTGTTCTCTTATATACGTTTGATCTAGTTTTAACTCAACTTGTTTACGTAATGCATCTTGATTAATATGTTGATACATTAGCGCTTGATCGACGATTTGTGGTAAACCTTGAATCAACGTATGGGCTGCTGCTTTTCCAAGAATCTTACGGCCTGCAGCTGGCATACCAACTTCAATGTTAATTTCAATCTCTTTATCATGAATCACTACAGCCGTACGTTCTAATATCTCTTGGCCACAATGGTCGATAAAGATTTTACCGTTTTTGCCTGAACCTTTAACACTATGATTAAAACGTTGCGTTTGTTGATTAAATGTACGCGTTAAAAAGTCAGCTACGGCTAGACGTTTGTCTTTCGTATCTAATAAGTCGTTCGGAAGTTGTGTAGTAGAGCGCTCAATGAAGAGCTGCATTTTGGAAGGTGGTGCGAAAGGATCGACTTGGACATGGTCTATCGCAAGACGAAATTGATCAAAGGCATAGATACCTTTAGTTTTTTTATAAGCACCATATTTCTGTCCATCTAAGGACTTTAGCGTCTTTTCGAGTTCTTTAGCGCGTTTCATTATGATTCCTCCGTTCAAAGTGTCTAACTACAGTCTACCCAACCTACACCCATCCCATAACTTCATATAGAAAATTAGTTATTAAAAAGCCATCTCCAACGTTAATCGGTAGAGATGGCTTTGTTATTTATATATTCAAATAATAGTATTTATCGTAATAGTGTACGACGCATTATAACGCAGTGTAACCACCGTCGATAGTGAAGACACTACCTTGTGCGAATGATGAAGCATCAGAAGCTAAGTAAACTACGATACCACCTAATTCTTCAGGCATACCTGGACGACCCATTGGAGTTGCACCCATCCAGTAATCAATCATTTCGCCGCCTGTATCAAACATTGGTTTAGTTAACGCTGTTTTCATATATCCTGGCGCAATAGTATTTACTTTAATACCATATTTAGACCATTCCATTGCTAAACTTTTCGTTAACATAATTACGCCTGCTTTAGAAGCATTGTAAGACGCTTGTTCTTGAGGTTTATTGGCAATTAAACCTGACATTGAAGAAGTATTGATAATTGAACCATAACCTTGTTTAATCATTTGACGACCTACTGATTGTGCTACTAAGAACACACCGTTTAAGTTCAAGTTGATAACTTTTAACCAATTTTCATAAGAAACGTCTTCAGCTTTTTCGTTAATTGTCATACCAGCATTGTTAACTAAAATATCAACTTTGCCATATTCATTAACAACGTCTTGAACCATTTTGTTAACGTCATCAGGATTTGTAACGTCTACTTTTAATGCTGTTGTTTTTACGCCTTCTTTTTCCGCAATTTCAGATGCAGTTTCTTGCGCTAAGTCTAATTTAATATCTGCAATAACGATATCTGAACCAGCTTGTGCTAATGCTTCAGCCATTGCTTTACCAAGACCCATTGCGCCTCCTGTTACGATTGCTACTTTTCCATTTACTCTAAATTGATCAATAATGTTTGTCATTTTTCTCTCACCCTTTTAATTTGTATGTACTTGTTTTGTTGGTTGTTGCACTTTCATAAAGAACGTCAAGATAAAGCCAATAACGTAGATAATTGCGTATACCCAAATTGTTACTTCTACTGAAGCAAAACTTAATGTGATTGACGCAATTGTTGGCCCAATAAAGTTACTTAAGCCAGCTGCTAAGTTATGAATAGATACTGCCGCACCTTTATGTTCTGGTACTAATGTTGGGAAGATCGCTGACATTGGCACGAATGCTGCTACCGCGAAACCTAACATTAAGGCGATTAATGTTGTAACGAAGAAGTTTGGACCACTCCAGGCTGGTAAGTAATAGAAAGCCAATGTTGAAATGGCCATACCAATACAACCGAACCAACGAACTTGGCGTACCCAACCAATCTTGTCACCAACGATACCCCAGAATAAGTTAGTAAAGATTGTTACGGCGTACATAAGACCCCATACACGTAACCATTCAGATGTTGTGAAACCGAAATCGTCGGTGAACACACGTGGCAGGAAGGCTACTAAACCGAATAAAGATAATTGGTTGATAATACGTACTACGAAAGCCACTGCAACTTGTTTATTGCCTAGAATTGTAATACCGCGAACAAATTCGCTAAACATTTCTTTTTTAGACATACGTTTTGCTTCAACGTCTTCGCCTTTTTTATCTTTCACTAGGAACATAGCTATAAGTCCACCAATTACGATGAAGACAAGTGAGAACCATAATGTTCCCATTTCACCGATAACTGGAATTGAGAAACTTGGTAAATATGAACCTAATACACCAATACCAATTGAATACATCGCCCAGAACCAACCCATAGCAGAGGCAAGTTTGTAACTAGGTGATGAATATGTAATCCATACTACGAAACTGTAAATAAACATTGGATATGCAAAGCCACGAATACCATACATAATTAACATCATGGCATAGTTTTGTTGCGCTAAGCCTAACGTTAAGAAACCTACATGGAAGATAACCCATATAATAAATGCGAACGTCATTACGCGACGTGGACTAAATATCTCTGCCAACACACCTGACATCCATGATGCAATGGCTACAACTGAGCCGTAAACTGCTAATACCCTACCAGCCTCTGACTGAGTGAAGCCAAGACTACCAATATATTTAGATAAAAATGCTTGTTCAAATCCATCGCCCGTCATAAAGATTGCTACAGCGATATAACCCCAAATTAACACCATAGGTAATCCTAAAAACTGACGATCTTGTTTTTGTATATCATTAGACACCGTAATCCCACTTTCTACCTTTGTTTAGTGTAATGCTTATTATTCTTCTGTCTTAAACTGCTCATGTGCAAGGCGTTCAAGTGGAATGCCTTGTTTGAAACGTTCTGTATAAGCTTCGAAACTTTCAATTTCTTCTTCAGTTGGCTCAATTGTTGTCGATTCTGTACCTTTGAAGGCGAAATCATTAAGATATGTCGCTAAGTTCGTTGAATCTTCTTCAATCATATATCGAGCTAACACTGCGATACCCCAGGCGCCACCTTCACTTGCCGTTTGCATTACACGCACTGGACTGTGAAGAGAAGCTGCTAGGAACGATTGAGCAACTTTTTCTGTTTTGAAAATGCCTCCATGACCAAACATGGAATCAATTTGAATATTTTCTTTTTCTTTCAATAAGTCGATACCAATTTTTAATGTACTGAACGCACTATAAATGTGTGTTTTCATTAAGTTAGCTAAGTTAAAGTTACTATCTACTGAACGTACTAACATTGGGTAACCATGTTGAACATCTGTAATAAATTCACCTGAAATATAGCCAAAGGATAATAATTTACCTAAATCTTTGTCGCCTTTTAAAGCGCTTTCAAATAATTTTGTAAAAAGTTCACCTTTGTCGTATTTCACGCCCATCATATCTAATACTTCGCCGAATAAATCGACCCAAGCATTAATATCTGACGTACAATTGTTAGCGTGAATCATGGCTACTTCATAACCATCTGGTGTAGTTACAATGTCTACTTCTGGGTACACATCTTTAATTGGTTGTTCGAGAACAATCATTGAAAAGATACTTGTACCTGCTGAGACATTACCTGTTCTTGGCGCTACACTATTTGTCGCAACCATACCAGTTGCCGCATCAGCCTCTGGCGCACAAAGTGGGCAACCTGCTTGTAGTTCACCATTTGGATCGACTAACTTAGCACCTGTTTCTGTTAGACGTCCCGCATACTCACCTGCTACGACGACTTTAGGTAAGATATCTCGAATATCTTGGGTGTATCCCTTTTCAGAGAAGAGCTTGTTAAAACGTTGAATAATATCTTGGCGATAATCTTGTGTTTCAATGTCGATTGGGAACATGCCTGAAGCATCACCTACACCAAGAACTTTCTCGTCAGTTAAGTACCAATGGATGTAACCCGCAAGCGTTGTCATGTAACTTACTTTGTCGACATGTGCTTCTTGATCTATTGCTGATTGGTAAAGCTGCGCGATACTCCAACGTTCAGGAATATTGACTTGAAAGTCTTCACGCAAGATTTCGGCCGCTTGGTTAGCATTGTTATTACGCCACGTTCTGAATGGTACAAGTAAATCATCTTTCTCATCGAACGGTAAATAACCATGCATCATACCGCTAATACCTAATGATGCCAGTTGCGTTACTGTTACATCGTATTTATCTTTTAACGCTTGAGTCATAGCACCATAACTTTTTTGAATGCCTACCCACGCGTCATTCATAGAATATGTCCAATAGCCATTTTCGTAGCTATTCTCCCATTCGAAAGAGCCTGTAGCGAGCGTCTGACATTGGTCATCAATCGCGATGGCTTTAATGCGCGTAGAACCAAACTCGATTCCTACAGTTAAATGCCCTTCTTCTATGTAGCGTTTAATGTCTGTATTATTCATCGTCTCACCTCACTTTATTTTTATGAAAACGTTATCATAGATATATCCTAGCACATGAAAATTTCATGAAACAAGAGAAACTTTTGCATTCTTTAAATTTTTAAAGTAAAAAAACACCTTTATCCACGAATTACATCAATGAGATAAAGGTGTTCGATATTATATTGGGAATGATTCTATTTTAAGATGTCGTAAGCTTTCATACTATCTACGGAAGCTAGGATGGCTTCTTCTTGAGTAAACATAGGTTTCCAACCTAACACATTACGTGCTTGTTGGTTACTCACGTTTCTATTCATTTCAAGTAAGAGCTTACCTTCACGCGCTTCACTATTAAATTTCGCCCCTAGTTTAATCGCAAAATCAGGTACCTTTTTAGTTGAAACTTTGTCCGCAACTTCTGGACGTTCTTTTTTAATTAATTGTGCAATTTCTGGCATTGAAATTTGTCCCTCAGCTGTCGCGATAAAACGTTTACCTGCTGCCTCAGGTATTTGCATAGCTAACACATGTAATGTAGCCACGTCACGTACATCCACGATATTCATTGGAATATTTGGAATACGTTTCATTTTACCGTTCGCAATATTTTCCACAAATTGGAAACTTAGTGACATATGTTGATTTAATGATGGTCCTAGAATGGCTACTGGGTTAATAGTGGCTAATTCTAAATCGTGGTCTGTCGCATCGACAAAGTTCCACGCTGCTTGTTCAGCAATGAGTTTAGATTTTTCATAAACTGAGAGACCTGGTTCATTTGGGTTTGTCCAATCTTTTTCAGTAGTAACGCTTGATTTGTCTTTATTACTGAAGCCGACTGCACCAAAGTTTGCCGTCATGACCACACGTTTAACGTCAGATTTTTCCGCAATTCTTAAAATACGTTGAATGCCTTCGACCGCTTGCTTATTGATGGAAGCTTCGTCTTCTGTGCTTACGCTACCCATCACTACAGGTGACGCAACACTCATCACGTACGTACAATCTTCCATTGCTTCTGCCCAATTCTCATCTCTAGACAAATCAGCTTCTACAAAGGATAAATTCTCTGTAGCGATACCATTTTTAGTTAATGTTTCTAATACCGTTTCTTGTTTTGCCACCGAACGTAAGGTAGCGCGTACTTTATAATCTTGTTTTAATAGCTCCGAAATAATACGTAATCCCAGGAAGCCTGTGCCTCCTGTAACTAAAACTTGCTCTTTCATAAAATGTCATCCCCTATCATTCTTCTTAATAATGGTTGATTATAACAGGGTTGAGCGATTTATCTTATTATAAAGCCTCGCCATCTGAGAATTTCATTCTTAAGTTGTAGTCATAGGTAGAATTAGTTTGATAATGCGATTTTAATATGTTCTAAATGATGACGTTCATGCCATGATAGTTTCTTCAATAATTCAGCGACTGTCAAATCGGAGCCATCTGTTAATGTAATCTTGCGTGATAAATCTTCATTAGTTACGTGATTACCCATTTCTACGATACGTTTATTTAAACCTTCTAAAATATTGACTGAAATATCGACAGGTAAGAATGAATCCGGCAATTCGACCCAACGTGTTTGATCGAACATGAATGCCGTTACGCCATCTGAGGTTAATGCCATCTTCAAACGTTCATATAAGTTAATTTGAGAATCTGCAATATGGTGTACTAATTGATTGACCGTCCAACTACCTTCTCGATATTGTTTTTTAAGTTGTGCCTCATTTAAATCAGTTACCGTTTCTTTTAAATGATTAATATATACTTCAATTTCACTCATCCATTGTTTTACATCTACTAATGTTGGATTCTCTGGTGGTTGAAATTCGCCAATTGGAAATCTTACGTCCATGGTTAGTCCTCCTCATAATTATCTTTTGTTTACGTATGTTTCTACCCTTTATTTAGGAAAATTAAAAGCCATAGCTAAATAATTAACATGTTGTTGATGCTTCTTGAGATTATAGAGTTTATATTCATTATTATATTTTCGACACACCCGAACAATGATATATCAACGTTTATTAGACATCCCTCCTACTCACTTCAGACAAACGTCAGTCTTCCCTGACGCAAATTTCATTTTTTAGCTTTCAATTGATTATACTTAGATAGGGTATAACTAATATTAGATGATTAAAGGAGGTAGCATATGCTTACGACACAGTATATTAATATAGATGGTATCAACTATGCTTATGTGGATGAAGGTAATAAAGATAAGCCAGCCGTTCTGTTATTACATGGCTTTCCAGATTCAAAAGAATTATGGTTTAACTTTATACCTAAATTAGTTGAACAAGGTTATAGAGTCATCGCCCCAGATTTAAAAGGTTATGGCGATACAGATATCCCTGACAACTTTAATATACACTCATCTTCGAAAGACTTATTTAATTTGTTAACACAATTAGATGTTAAACAAGCACATGTCATAGGTCATGATTGGGGTGCATTTTTAGGTTGGCTCTTTGCGCATGACTATCCAACTATTATAAAAAGTTATGTGGCTATGAGTGTAGGCCATCCTAATGGTTATCTTCGCTACGGTGGTGTATCACAAATGTTAAAAGGTATGTATGTCTCACTTTTCCTAATTAAAAATGTAGCGGAAAAAGTCCTCTCTGCCCTCGACTACAAAATGTTAGAATTTATGGATGAAAGCGGCACACTGCATGATAATTGGAAACGTCGTTTATCACGTCCAAACCGCTTAACAGCAGCGTTAAATTGGTATCGTGGCAATTATACGATGTTAATGCGAGGCTTTGGTGGTGTTAATGTTCCAACGTTAGGTTTAATTGGTGAGAAAGATCCGGCATTAACAGTTGATCAAATGGCCGCTTCTTGGCACTATGTCTCAAACCACTTTAACTACCACGTTATTCAAGACGCCGGACATTGGTTACAAATTACACACGAAGACGAAGTATTAAATCATATCATCCAGTTTTATAAAGACAGAACATAACTTCATACCTGAATTCTTTATTAAATAGTGGACTCAGTAGCTAAGTTTGGCAGTAGTTGTCTGAGATGAAGATACGTCCAATCTGACTTTCTTCATCTCTAGTCAACCTTGCCGGGGCGGGACGACGAAATCTTAGAAATTACATTAGATTTCTGTTCCGCTCCCCCCTTAAGAACGCGAGCCGATCAATACGAAGTATTAATAAAAAGGCTTAAAGATGATGTAATTTCACCTTTAAGCCTATAATTATTGATTTATCTTACATATACTATTTTAAAAAACCCATTAACCCGTGTCTTTTATTTCCATTATAAAAAATAAATATTTTTATACGAAGTATTGTCGGCGAGACTCTTGAAGGGTCAGGGCTAGGCTAAGACCGTGGCTTAGCCAAACCCCTTAAGAAAGCGAGCCAAACAATACGCAGTAAAACACTACTCAGCCTTATTTAAATATGTTGTGATTAATTCTGTGTAATAATCGATAAATTTAAGATATTTATCTTTATCCACATGCTCATCAACTTGGTGAGGTACAGTACCAGGACCAAACATTAAGAATGAGAAATGCTCATCTTTATCACGTAATAAGTTAGAAGCATCCGTTACACCTACAGTTGGTGATGCAAGGACATCTTGTCCAAATACATTTTTAGCCACTTGTTGACCTACTCTAATCAAATCATTATCACCAGTAGTAAGTACTGGATCTAAATCTAAATAGATATCTTCTTCTAAGTTACCGCCCTGTTTATTAATCTCTTCTAGATATTTTGTAAATAATTCTTTAACCATGTCGTTATCGTATTCAGGTACAGTTCTAATATTGAATTCAGCCGTCGCTACATCAGGTACTGAATTGACTTGATTACCACCATGTAAGATTGTATTACTAATCACTAGACCAGAAACTACACGTCTAACTTCTTCCTCATCTAAACCGCTATCTTTAAGTAATGTTGTGCTAAAACGTTCAATCACATCTGAGAAATCAAGTTTTTCACATTTTAGTTCTTGAGAAATACGTTCATATTCCTCATCAATATTTTGAATAAAATCGATTAATGGTTTAATCGCATTTTTACCAATAACAGGCACAGAACTATGTGCTGCTTGACCTTTAGATGTGATTTTATAATCCATTGAGCCTTTATGCGCAAACACAATATTTTGTTCAGAAGGTTCAGCAATAATTAAGGCATCTACATCATCCATATAGCCTTTTTTATATAATTGAGCTGATCCTAATTGTTCTTTTTCTTCACCAGCCGTAGCCATAAATTTAATTGTTCCTTTAGGTAAAGCATCATTTTCTTTAAGCTCAATCATTGTAATCGCTAAGCCCATTAATCCGGCTTTCATATCTGATGTTCCACGTCCGTATAACATGCCATCTTTTTCAGTAAGTTCAAATGGAGGATATGTCCAATCATTTGGATCCCCTTCAGATACAACGTCCATATGACCTGAAATACCTACAACGGGATGACCCTCTCCAATTGAAGCAACTAAATTTACACGTTGTCCTTCAATTTCATCAATTTCTGCATTGATTCCATGCTTTTCAAATAAATCTTTAAGATAATTCGCAACTTCTATTTCGTTATCATTGACGGTGTTCATTTCAACAATATCTGCTAACAATTGGACTTTTTCTTGTTCTGAATATACATTTTTCATAATTTGTACTTCCTTTCAAAATTAAGATTACATACCATTTAAGCCTTGTCGTGGTTCGTATTGTCTTTGATGAATAAAGTAAGAATAAATGCGATAACAATTAAAATCGTCGTGAAGATAAAGGCTGCATCTACCCCATGTACCGTTGATTCTCTCATAATGGTTTCTTTTGAAAGACCACTATGTGCAGAAGTTGTGTATTGTTTCGCTACAATAGCTAGGATTGTCATACTAATAGCAGTACCCATTGCGCCGGCAATTATGCGTGCTGAATTCATAATCGCTGTGCCGTGCGAAATGTCTTTATTGTCTAACGCGTTTAAACCTACCGTATTCAGTGGCATCATAAGTAAACCAACTGAGAACATACGAATAGCGTAAATCGTTACCACATACCAAAACGGTGTATCTGACGTTAAGGAGATGTGTAGAATTGTCATTATAATTAATAAGATAAAACCTGGAATAGCTAATACACGTATACCATATTTATCAAAAATCTTACCTGTATAAACCGAAATAAAGGCGTTAAATACGGCACCAGGTAAAATGACTAAACCAGATAACACAGCCGATAAACCTAAACCGGTTTGAACATACATAGGTATTAATAAGGCAGGTCCTACAATACCGATGAACACTAACATAGATGCTACCGCAGATAATGTGAATGTACGGTTACTAAATACTCGTATATTTAATAACGGGTGGTTCACTTTAAGTTGACGCATTGAAAAGATAACTACAATTAACATGCCGACAATAAAGCTTAAAATAACGACAGGCGATGTAATGCCAAACGTGCTCACACTACTAAACGCAAAGAGGATTAAGCCAAACCCGAAAGTAGAATAAACCACAGAGCGTTTATCTAAGACGGCAGGTTTCGTTTGATTACTATTTTCCACGAAGAAATAACCTATCACAAAGACGATGATGGCGATGGTTGCCACGATGTAAAACGGCATTCTCCAACTATAGAAGTCGATTAATAACCCCGTTAATGTAGGTCCAATAGCTGGAGCAGATTGTGCGACGATACCGGTAAGCCCCATCGCAAAGCCTCTTTTTTCAACTGGAAATAGTGTAAAGACTGTAAATTGCATAAGCGGTAATAAAATACCTGCACCGACCGCTTGAACGACACGCGCGACCATTAAGATGCCAAATCCTGGAGATACGGCCGCTAGAATAGAGCCGATAAGGAAGGCAGCCATTGAGAAGATGTAAAGCTTACGCGTCGGATATTTATCCATTAAGAAGGCGGTTAATGGAATCATGATTCCGTTCACAAGCATAAATCCTGTGATTAACCATTGTGCTGTTGATTCTGATATACCTAAACCACTAATAATGGCCGGTAATGCTGTATTAAGTATTGTTTGATTTAACATAGCTACGAAGGCACTAATGAGCATAATTAGCACAATCGTATTCCGTTTCGCTATACTCATTTGACTATTCTCCATACATAATACTCCTTTAAAACTAATTACATTATAAAATGTTAGCATTTTTAGTTAGCTAAGCAAACTAAATTGATTCAAAAAAAGAGAACGGGCCAGAAATAAATTTCTGTAGCCGCTCTCTCAAGAGGAAGTAAGACTGCGCGATGTGTTCAATTAACAAATTTATTGGGTGTAAGTTATTTAAATACATATTTAGGGATAGGTATGCGCCAACTTCCTCTATAAATACCTTTCCTATAATACCAAATCTCGTTCAAAAAAAGATTTTTTATTCTCAAATGGTGAATGTGAATGCTCAACTGTTCACAATCTATCCTAATTGCACTCCCATAACTAATTTTAAGAAGCTATATCGTCGCCTTTAAGCACTTTTGTATATTTTTCCTGAGTATGAAATAATTATAGAAAATATTAAATTTTCCAAGGAGTTCAATATGACTATCTATCAGACTTATGCACTTCTCGTAATTGGAATTATCATACTAGGACTGATTGTGAATTTTGCGATTTCATTTTCAAATAAAAGAAAATTAATCAATCAAATCCATACATTATGGCAGAATAAACGACCTTTAGAAAGCTTTATTCGCCCGAATTCACGCTTCAACTATCAATTCGAGCTCTATCGCGACCGACATTCTAAAGTGATTGACGATAAAACGTGGTCCGACCTTAATCTCGAAGAAGTCTTTCATCGCAGCAACTTCAACTTCACGGCGATCGGAGAAATGCGTTGGTACGCGACTTTACGCCAAATGTTTAAAGCCGACCAACATGAACTGATTGACCGCTTCAATAACGACCAAGATTTCCGCGTGAACGTCTCTTATCGTCTCGCATCGATAGGCAAAGTAGTTTATCCTATCTTCCCTGATCAACTCAAACCAATTAAACGACAAAATCTATTTATGCTGTGTCCATTTTTACCATTTATTGGACTGATTGTGCTATTATTTTCACCTTCAGTGGGAACACTTATCACAGTATTTGCCGTACTCCTTAACATCATCTTATCAGGCACATTAAAGCGTACCTATGATCAAGATTTAAAGTCACTCTTCTATACCGCCAACGTACTTAAAGAAGGGTACCATCTCGACCAGATTGAAGGCACACCAGACGTTGCTACTAACTTCAATCACTTTAAAGGTGCACGCTTCTTTAGTGGCTTACTCGGCACAGCCGGCGATCAAGACATTGGTGGCGCATTCGTCATGTTACTCAAGATGGCCTTTATGGTAGACTACTTCCTCTTCCATACCATCCAACACACATATTATCAGTACCAAGACGAAGTCCTAGCCTGCTACGATTACGTTAGCACCCTAGACAATCACTATTCACTCGCCATGTACCGTCGCACCCTAAACACTTACTGTAAGCCGACTGCCTTTTCCAAGAACCAAAGCGTCTCATTCACTAACCTAGTTCATCCTTTATTGGAAAATGCAGTGCCAAACGACCTGGACATTAACCACAATATTCTATTAACCGGTTCAAATGCATCAGGAAAGTCCACATTTATGAAGGCGGTAGCGATTAACCTGATACTTGCACAAACTATCGACACAGCGACAGCCGACGAGTTTAGTTATCAACCCGGTTTAGTCTATACGTCCATGGCAAATGCCGATGATGTGCTATCAGGCGATAGCTACTTTATGGCCGAACTTAAATCGATACGTCGTCTATTTGATATTGGAACGGGAACGCCGGTATATTGTTTTATCGACGAAATCTTTAAAGGAACGAACACGACTGAACGTATTGCAGCGTCAGAATCGGTATTAACGTACTTACATGAGTTACCGCAATATAGAGTCATCGCTGCTACCCATGATATTGAGCTATCGGAACTATTGAAGCCAAATTACCTCAATTATCACTTTAATGAAACAATCGAACATCATGAAATCCACTTTGATTATAAGATTAAAGAAGGCAAAGCCAATACACGTAACGCGATTGAATTATTGCGTATTACCCGCTTCCCAGACAAGATTTATAACCGTGCAAAGCAACAAGTTAGAGATCAATAACACAATGTTTTACATGAAACATTTACTTTGGATAACAAAAAGCTCCGATTGACACGTGTAAGGTCAACCGGAGCTTGGTTTTTTAGAATGGTAAATTTAGTTTCAATGTCTCTCTTCTTGAACGCCATGTTCAGGGAGATTTTTGAATTTTGGACTTACGCCATATTTATTTTTCTCAACTTTACTATTGAGACAAGTAATGACCATTTGATAAATAGAGATAATGCAGACAATAATATTAAATATAGTAAGAGCTAGTAATAGCCAGCCATTTTCTAAATTTGGGTCATTAACTTCCCATACGAATTGGAAAACATTCGTAAAAATAGCTAAAGCCACGAGTAATACCGGCACAAACATTGTTCGGCCCGTATCATGGAAACGTCTTACACTTAACGCAAGTTGTGGGATAATGATTACTAACCCGTATAGTAGAATATATAAACCAGCGCACATGATTCCTAAAATACCCACTACTCCACCGTTGTCTACATGGACTGATACTGCTAAAATCACTACTATTAATGAAATAAGGTATATAAATATTGCTGGCAAGAAAAAGATAAGATGCCATAGTTGCATCCACCAATACTCACTACGTCTCGAACGTCCACGGAAATTAAAATAATTCTTCCAAAATAATTTAAAGGCTTCTCCAAACGTTACTTTAGGGTTCATATATAATAACTCCTTTATTCGACTTTCTTTCATCGTATCATACTGAAATCACATTGAAACCCTTTTCACATACAAAATTTATTAAAAATAAAAACTATATGAAATTAAAGCATTAATATAAAAAGGAAACTCACTAATTAAATTTGATTTAATAATAATTATCTAATTATACGAAGTATCTTAATTCTTTAATGTAAAAATTGCATGTAACTAACGAAGTATTGTTGGCGAGACTCTTGAGGGAATAAGGATAAATTAATTTTGGCAGTAGTTGTCTGAAATGAAGATGCGTTCAAGCCTCACTTTCTTCATTTCTAGTCAACCTTGCCGGGGCAGGACTACGAAATCTTAGAAATTACATTAGATTTCTGTCCCGCTCCCCCCTAAGAACGCGAGCCAAACAATACGTAGTATTGGTACAAAGGACTATATAAAAGAAGATACAAAAGAAGAAACAAAAAAGACGTAAAGGTGATTTATAATTGAACACATCACTCTTACGTCTATATTTTGATATATCTGTTTTATTTATAGCCAAACTATTTTTCTGTTTTAATGACTTTACCTTTATCATCTAACTTAGACATCTTACCATCTTCCATAACATACGTACCTAAGATTTCCCCATCATTATTACGATAGTTTACTTTCCAATCCCCTTTATGATTCGTATTTTTAACATTGTCCCATAAGTAACCTGTTTTACCTACTTGAACATCATCAAAGTTAGAGATTAACTTGTAAACCTGATTACGATATTGTGTACCAACACTACCCGATTTTTCTAAATTCTTATCAGAAATAGGGTTTTCTCTTTCTTCCTTAGTGCCTGGCAATTTATCTGAGATATTGATTTTACTAACTAACTCAGACATCGCTTTATTGTCTTTGTTATGTTTGTATACTTCTTTTAAATCAATTTCTTTCCCTTTTTCTAAAAATGCTTTATACGTCGGTTCAGTCGCTTGATCACGGCCAACAAAGATTTTATCTTTATTCACTCCTACAATAGTTGTGAAATTCCCTTTATTAGGATAAACAGTATAGAAGTGCATATTTTTAGGCGCATTTTCAACCTTGTCTGTATATTTCACTAACGTAAAATCAACTAAATTATAATTACGTTTTCCAGTAGGCATTTTATATTCATATATCCCTGTTAGAATTTCATTTTTAGTTGATGTATATTGATCGACATCCTCCACACAAAAAACAAGCGCTAGTCTTTCTTTTTCAGAGAGTTTAGCTATCTCTTTTTCTAACTTTTTGTCTTTATTATTAGAACGTTGAGTGCTAGTTTGTTTATTTTCTGTGTTAGATTTAGAATTCTTATCTTTTGAAACATCGTTAGTACCACAAGCTGCTAACAATAGTAAAAGCACACTACTTAACCATAAAAGTTTCTTCATCATTACTCCTTATATAGAATGGATTTTTAAAATAAATTTATTATCTTTTATTCTATTTATAAAAAGATACTTTGTAAATACTATATCTAGAGTAATACACAATAAAATGTAATACGGAGTATTGTTGGTGAGACTCCTGAGGAAATGCAAGCCATAAAATACGAAATATTGATATAAAAAGAAACGTAGAGTATTCATGATTGAATATCTCTACGCTATTATTTTAAAATTTATATTCTAGAATCCAAATGATTATCCATTATCGTATAATCGTATTTTCTTTTTCATGAATCATTTGAATGATTTCATTCTTTTCATTCATCACTGCTACTTTTGGCGCATGGTCAATCAATTCACGTTCATCTACTTGTACATACGTCATAATAATCACAACATCATCAACTTCTACTAAACGTGACGCTGCACCATTAAGACATATTTTGCCACTGCCTCTTTCGCCTGCAATAACATATGTTTCAAAACGTGCACCATTGTTATTGTTAACGATGGCTACCTTTTCATTCGGTAAAATATCAACCGCATCTAAAATATCAGCATCGATGGTAATACTACCTACGTAATTTAAGTTAGATTCAGTTACACGTGCTCTATGAATCTTACCGTTCATCATTGTTCTAATCATTACTTACTTCCACTTCCTAAAATAATATTATCTATTAAACGCGCTTTCGAGAATTTCACTGCTAACGAAATAAAAATTTGACCCTCAATCTCAGAAACGGCTTCTAAATCAGGGTAACTATAGATAGCGACTTCATCGATATGGCCACTTGTATGTTCTGTTAAATACGTTTTAATCGCGCCGACTATGATATTACTACGTCTTTCACCATCTGCATAGAGCGACTTTGCAATATTTAAACTTTTGCTTAAATGAACTGCTTCTTGACGTTCCTCTGCCGTTAAATAGACGTTACGTGAACTACGTGCTAAGCCGTCTGCTTCACGTACAATATCGATGCCTACAATGTCGATAGGGTGGTTGAAATCTTCGACCATTTTTTCAATAATCGCGAGCTGTTGGGCATCCTTTTTCCCAAAATAAGCTTTATCAGGACGTACAATATTAAATAATTTATTTACTACTGTGACCACGCCATCGAAATGTCCTGGACGTTGTGCGCCTTCTAAGACGGTAGCTAGACGTCCCACCTTCAATGTCACGCTTAATTCATTCGGATACATCTCGTCAACCTCTGGATGAAAGACATAATCTACGTTGACGTCTTCCACTAAGGCTACATCTTGATCGATTTGACGTGGGTAAGCATCAAAATCTTCATTAGGTCCAAATTGTAATGGGTTAACGAAGACGCTAATTACCGTTACATCGTTCTCTTCCACTGAACGACGCATCATGCTTAAATGCCCTTCATGTAATGCGCCCATCGTTGGTACGAAACCGATTGTTTGTCCAGAACGTTTTAAATCATGTGTGATACGTTGCATCTCTGCCACAGTTTTAATGATTTGTGTCATTGCCATTTACCTCGTCTAAAATCTTTTTCTTATATGTGTGTGCTTCAGATGGAAAAGTCCCAGCCTTCACTTCTTCGTCATATTGTTTAATTCCATCGACACCAATTGAAAAATCAGCAAATTGTTTTACAAATTTAGCCTGGCGATCTACGCCATAATTTAACATATCGTGATAAACCAACACTTGGCCATCAGTGTCTTTACCTGCACCAATACCAATGACAGGAATATCTAATTGACTACTGATTAAACCAGCTAAGTCGCTAGGAATCGCTTCTAACACTAACGCCACTGCACCAGCTTCTTGAACCGCGTGCGCATCTTGAATTAATTGTTGTGCAGCATCTTTTGTGCCTGCTTGTAAACGATAGCCCATTACACCAACGCTTTGTGGCATTAGTCCTAAATGTGCCACGATAGGAATACCGATTTGTGTTGATTTTTTAATGAAATCGACTAAATGAGCACCTTCTGCTTTTAACGCGTTGGCATTTGTTTGTTGGTATAATGTCAACGCATTGCGTAAGTCATGTTCAATACTGACACCTACAGCGCCAATCGGTAAATCCACAATGACGAAAGTATCATTTGCGCCACGTCTCACGGCTTGACCATGATGAATCATATCATCTAACGTTACTTGTGTTGTCGTTTCATAGCCTAATACCGTCATGCCAAGAGAGTCACCAACTAAAATCATATCAATATTTGCTTCTTGTGCTTGTTTTGCACTCGGAAAGTCATAAGCTGTAATCATCGAAATCTTCGTTTGGCTTTGCTTCATTTCCACTAATTTTGCTAAATTTTTCATTTTTAATTTAACTCCTATATCAAAAGTTTGATAATAATACGTATAATTATATTTAAGAATGCTTAGAAAGGAAAGTTTTAAATGCGAATTGCTATTATCGGTCCAGGGGCAGTTGGTACGACCATTGCCTATGAACTTCAACAAACATTAACCGATGTAACCTTACTCGGTCGCTCTACCAAAGAGATGCATATTGCGCCCGCCAATCAAACAGTTCAAGCGTACAACATCGATGAGACGGACACGCCATTTGACATTATCATTATCGCCGTAAAGACCCATCAACTTAAAGATTTAATTCCAAAACTTCATCGCCTTAGTCATCATGAAACGATATTTATTTTAGCGCAAAATGGTTATGGCTTACTATCTCGCTTACCATTCAAACATATTTATCAAGCCGTCGTTTATATTAGTGCTCAGAAATCAGACAATAAAGTAGTACATTTTCGTGACTATCGTTTACACCTTCAACAAGATGCACGCACTGCGAAGTTGAAACAACTATTTGATCATACAAAAATCGAAATAGTCCTAGAGAACGATATCGAAGAAAAAATATGGTATAAACTACTAGTCAACTTAGGCATTAACTCAATTACTGCACTCGGTAAAAATACGGCTCAAATTCTAAAAATTAAAGAAGTCGAAACGTTATGTAGAGCGTTATTAAATGAAGGTCGTGAAGTTGCTCAAGCGGAAGACATTGACTTCCCTGACACAATCATCGACGAAATAATGACGATTTACGCAGGCTACCCAGATCATATGGGCACAAGTATGTATTATGATGTAATTAACCAACAACCTTTAGAAGTCGAAGCTATTCAAGGCTTTATCTACCGTAAAGCGAAAGAACATGATATTCAGACACCACATTTAGATACCGTATACGCTTTATTAATGTCCCATCACACTCTAGCTTATGATTAAATTAATATCGTTTATGCAAAAAATTTATATGCAATAAAATTATAGTTTACATTGAAAAGGTTTTGTAGTAATATATATTTTGTTGTTAAAAATAATAACTAAATGTATGGAGGGGTACTCAAGCCTGGCTTAAGAGGCCAACCATTTATGGTTGGTAGGAGCTTCGTGCTCGCGTTGGTTCAAATCCTTCTCCCTCCGCTACTAAAATATCCTTACGTGATTCTCATCTACAATCATGTAAGGATATTTTTTATTTCTTATAAAACTTAAACACCTCCTATTGAAAGAATATTCAAACTTCTTCCAATAGGAGGTGCTTATTTCCAACCCTTGATTGTTTATTAAATTGATCGTTAACAAGTGATTAGGTCGCTCCTCTCACTAATTACTAATCATATCTTTATTTGCTTCTTTGTTGTTACGCGAGTCTTCATTCGCAGTTAAAATTAATTTTTTAGCGATACTTGGATTATTCACTTCATGACGCAATTCGCTATTAAGTCCAAGTAGGTTGTTGGCTTGAGTTTCTTCACTGTTTAACTCTTCTAACCCGTTGACAATTTCTGTAGCTAATACTTCGCATGCATCGCTATTTTTAACTTTCACTTTATCCTGAATGATGTCTTCAATAACTTCGATTAATTGTGTTTTTTGTACTTGTATATCAATCATGAGCATGACTCCCTTATATTTCATTTGACATATTATGTAAAATATGCCCTTAACTAATTACCCCATTTTCACAAAGATATTCCCATTAATTAATATGAAGTATCGCTGTCCCTTAATTTACTGCGTACTCATTGGAAGATCTTATTAATGGAAGTATACCGTATTTTGAGATAATAAAATATAAACTTTATTAATATAACAAATGTGTAATATTGTTGTTAATTTGTAGTTATTTAGCATTTAACTATCCGTCTGTTTTGGCACAAATACTTGGGCTTCACTGTCTTCTGGATAGTAATAACCATTTGGAATGGTTTGTAGTTCTATCAAGCTACCCCATGGACTTTTCACATAGACGGTTTGATTATCTTCTGTATCCTCATACTTAGTGTTCGCATGAGGTTCAGAGATAGGCTGACCACCCGCTTCGGTCACTTGTTGTAATACGCATTCAAAGTGTTCGGCTTCTATGTAGAACGAGATATGCGTAAAGCCAATGTCTTGTAATGATTGAGATGGGCCTTGATGCGCATTTTCAAACTCGAACATTTCAATATTTGGTCCATTGCCAAAGACCATCATACGTTTATGAATAATAGCAGCGCCCTTTTCCAAACCAAGTACGTGCTCAACATAGTCACCGCCACGTGGTTCATCAGACTTCTTCTGACTATCATAAGCAATCTTGCCATTAAGACCTTGTTTGAAAAAGTCTGTCGCTTCTTCCATGTCTGGTACTGTTAAACCAATATGATTAATTCCACGATTCATCTGTACTAAACCTCCCTCAATATTATCCTGTCCGTTTTAAGTATTAGCACCATCTCGGACACGATTAATAATTGCTTGAATACGTTGGCGTTTGTCGTCCTCATTTTCAGCAAAAAAGATGGAAGGTTCATCTTTAATAGCCACCCACGGCACAATTGCATCGAACTCTAAATCGCGAATCAGTTCTAAACTTTGAAGAGCTGCTTCTCTATCGCTTGAACCTAAAATTACAGTACGCCATTCACCCTCCTCAACGCATAGGAAGTCGCCTGTAAATAGATAGCGATGTTCACCATTATCCCACAAGAACATTGTCGTTCCAGGTGTATGACCAGGCGTCGGAATCACTTCGAGATCATCAGCTAACATTTCACGTTGCTTAAAATAACCATCTACTTTAACTGTGTTGCTAATGGCTTTCGCATCATCTTGGTGAATCCAGAATGGTAAGTCTATGGCAGGCTTACCACCTAGTGATTCATGGTTCATTAATACGCGCGTCGCACCACCTAATGCATTGATATCGTCTTTAGCTTGGTTAAGACCTGAAGAATGGTAAATCACTACATTCCCTTCTGGACGTTCTAAAACGAAAGATTTCATTAGATATCTACGGTCGAACGGAAGTACAGAAGTAGAAGTTTCATATATTCCTTTTTCTACTAATGTAAGTGTTTCTAATTGATTATTTGTCATACCATTTCACCCTTTTCCAAAAAATTGGTCTATTATTTATACCCTATTTTAATATATCGCATTAGTTGTTAAGAGTAGTTAAAGCGTGGCGCGTGTTTATTGGTAATCTACGACACGTTCAACTGGCATTCTAAATGACGTATGCGCTTCTTTAGCTTGCTTACCAATTGCAATAATCATGACAGGGACATAACGTTCTAAACCATAGCCAAACGCTTTACCAATCTCTTCTTGTTCAAAGCCACCAATTGGATTCGTATCATAACCGTGTTGTTTAGCAACTAACATTAACTGCATTGCGGCAAGACTGCTGTCTATTTTGACAATATCACTCATCGATTGACGTGTACGTTGTTTATAATTCTCTAATACGATTGGCAACATTTGATCTTTCACTTCTTGAGGCATGTGGCCATGTTTCACAGCTTGTTCGTAAATGTATTCGCCTTCTTCGTAACATTGTAAGTCTCCGAAGATGACAATCATTGCTGAAGAGGTATCATTTTGATTCGTATTAAATTGGATTAATGGACGTAATTTCGCTTTCGCTTCATCACTTTCAACAACTACAAAGCGCCATGGCTGCATGTTAACTGAAGACGGTGCTTTCGTCGCTTTCGCAATCATTTCATTCATTTCTTCGTGTGGAATTTTATAATCCGGGTCAAACCCTTTTACAGATTTACGACCTTCTAATATTTCATTAAAATCATTCATCTTAAAGCCTACTTTCTCATTTTAATATTTTCGTTTATCTCTAGCTTTATTTTATGTAGAATAGATTACCAGTTAAACCATAGTTTAAGAGAAAGGATATGCTTACATGACTACCTATTATATCCAAGAGGTTTCCGAGCGTTGCAAGATTTCTAAAAGCAAATTACGTTACTATGAAAAGCACGACATATTAACTAATATCCAACGTGATGCCAATAATAAACGTATTTATACCGAGAAAGATATTGAACTTATTAGTCTCATCCAATGTTTCACATTGCTCAATATGCCACTTAAAGAAATTAAGCAATACATGCATCAGCTTTCTTCTAATCAGACAACCGTGCCCGACATTCTAGAAACTCATTTAGAAGTTTTAAAGTCTGAACAAGCGCTTATTACTAAACGTATTGAAGCGATAGAACATCGTTTAAAAGATAAAAATTGGTCTTATACTTGTGAAAAAAATTAAATTTATTCTCGATTAATGTCATCGCCTTAATTAATTCATGATTAAAAACAATTAAATGGGGTATTATAAATTTTGTCAAAATAAATAATTCAAAACTGAGAATAATTATTTATGATATAATGAAGAGTATACGTATTTCAGTCATAATTTTCAGTCAGATATATACTCATGAAGGGGAAGAAAATTATGGCAGACAAACTGCAAAGAGAATTAAGCAATAGGCATATACAACTTATTGCGATTGGTGGCGCAATCGGTACAGGACTTTTCCTAGGCGCCGGCGCTTCAGTTCATTTAGCAGGGCCATCGATATTACTTACATATATCATCGTTGGTTTCGTATTATTTATGTTTATGCGCGCAATGGGCGAAATTTTACTATCAAACTTAGGGTTTAAATCATTTGGTGATATTGCCCACCATCATATAGGACCCATGGCAGGGTTTATGGTCGGTTGGACCTATTGGTTAACTTGGATTATTTCAGGCATGGCCGAAGTTACAGCCGTCGCTAAATATGTCGAATATTGGTATCCAGCAATGCCAAACTGGATTACAGCCGCTTTTACAATTATTGTATTAGTGACAATGAACCTGTTCAGTGCCAAATTATTTGGAGAGCTTGAATTCTGGTTATCTATTATTAAAGTAACGACTATCTTAGCTTTAATCGTAGTTGGTATCGTGATGATTGTCTTTGCGATGAAGACACCTTACGGACCAGCAAGCGTTGGTAATATTTGGGGAAATGGAGGCTTCTTCCCTAACGGGGCATCAGGTTTCTTTATGTCATTCCAAATGGCTATTTTCTCATTTATAGGTATCGAGCTTATCGGTATTACGGCTGGGGAAACGAAGAACCCACATAAAACAATTCCTCAAGCGATTAATAACGTGCCATTTCGAATTTTAATTTTCTATATTGGTTCTTTAGCTGTGATTATGTCAGTGGTACCATGGGATAAATTAAATCCTGAAGAAAGTCCATACGTTAAGTTATTCGGGTTAGTCGGTATTCCTTTCGCAGCAGGTATCATTAACTTTGTAGTGTTAACTGCGGCAGCATCATCATGTAACAGCGGGATCTTTGCGAATAGCCGTACCCTATTCGGTTTAGCAGGTCGTAAACAAGGACCACCATTCTTCCATAAAACAAATAAACATGGTGTGCCTTACTACGCCATCTTAGTAACATGCGGATTACTTAGTATCTCAGTTATACTTAACGCAGTTTTCAAAGATGCGACAAAAGTATTCGTTCAAATAACTACTTTCTCAACGGTATTAAATATTATGATTTGGACATGCATCATCTTTGCGTATTTAGGTTTTTTGAAAAGAAATCCTGAATTACATAAAGAAAGTAAGTTCAAAATGCCAGGTGGTAAATATATGGCATATGCCATACTTGTCTTCTTTGCATTTATCTTTATCATTTTATTAATTAGTAGTAGTACACGTTACGCGGTACTATTCGCACCCGTTTGGGGAGCCGTATTATTACTTATGTATCAACGATATAAAAAAGAATCTGAAAAAGCAGAAGTACAAATGGAAAGTGAATAAATTCATTATAGATAGACGAATCCCCTGTACAATCACTAAGAGTGTGATGTCGTACAGGGGTTTTATTTAGTCTCTATTTTTCAGTTAAACGGCCGTCTTCCATATGAAAGACTTTATCGCAAAACTGGGTTAATCGCTCATCATGAGTCACAATAATACATGTTTTATCACGTTGTTTAGATTGTTCTTTTAAAATCTCCATAACTGCCATCGCATTTTCGGTATCTAATGAAGCAGTAGGCTCATCGGCTAAAATAATAGAAGGTTGTGTATAAATCGCTTTCGCAATCGCGACACGTTGTTTTTGTCCTCCAGACACTTCTGAAGGTAATTTATTTTCTAAGTCTTTTAAGCCTAAATCTTCAAGTAGTTTAGTATATTCTTCGCTACTTAACACGTCTTTTTTATAACTTTTTAATAAATGAAATTGTTGTTTGATCGTTAAGAACGGCACTAAATTAGTGGCTTGTAATATAAACCCAATTTCTTTCATTCTCATGTTGGCCAATTGTTTTTGACTGAGTTTAGAAATGTTCTTCTCGTTGATAAATATCTCTCCAGATGTCGGCGTTTGTAATGCCCCCGCCATCGTAAGGAACGTACTTTTCCCGGAACCTGAAGGGCCGACAATGGCTATTAGTTCACCTTTTTCAAAACTTAAAGAAGTCGATTTAACCGCTTCAATAATACGATTTCCATCTTGAAATTCTTTGGTTACATTCTCAAATTTTAACATTGTGGCACCTCCTATCCTATTGCCTTAAGTGGATCTATCTTGCGAATTGATAATACTGAGAATAAACTACCGACAAGCGATGTCAGAATGAGTACAAGCCCAAAGATTAGCAATGTACCGATGTTAAATTGAACGGGTACGGCTTCTGGTAATACAAGACTAGTAAGTAATGTCAGGATAAGTCCTATAAGTGTACCAATAAACGCAAGAATAAAGGTCTGTGCTAGTACCATCTTCATAAGAAAGCCATTAGTAAATCCTTGCGCTTTTAACACGCCGAATAAATTCTTTTTCTGCAAGGTAATGACATATAAGAAGACGCCGATAACTGTCGCTGAAATAACAAATAAGAATGTAATCATAAAGTTCATCGTTAGATTTTGTGGTTTATAGCCAGGTAAATTCTCTACAAAGGCATCCATACCAACAACCTCTAAGTCACTATCAACTTTTTTATCTTTCCACTCTTTATCCCGAACGACGATTGCGTTAGTTTTATCTTTTCCTAATACCGGATTAACCTTAGCAATCGTTTTATTATTAGTAAAAATAACAGGTGAAGCATTATATTTAGCACTTTCTGAGACACCTACAATATGTAACTTTTCATCAGACTGTGATAATTTTAATGTATCGCCTACTTTAAATCCTTTATCTTTTAAAGTTTGATCGATAACGACGTCGTTATCTTTACTAAATGTCTTGCCTTCTACTATTTTAGGTATTAAAAATGACTTCGCATCTACGCCAAAGAGTAAGGCATTTTCTTCACTATCTTGATTTGAGGCAATGACTCCCATTTGTTTTAATGGTGCCGTCTCTTTAAAAGTATCTTGTGCTTTAGAAGTCTTAAATACAGATTGTTGTACCGTTTGGTTCGCATCTTTATTTAAAACAATCGCATCAGCTTTCCACTTTTTAATGCCTTCTGTATTCATATTAATTAAACCATTGGCTAGGCCAGATAATAAGAACAGTAAATAACTGATTAAGACTAGAATCCCAATAATTAAACCAAATTTTAATTTGTTACGTTTAATCTCATTCCATGCTAAGAACATTTAATCCCTCCTTTTCTCTAAGTATATCAATATTTTAATTACTATATTATATCGTTTTGCTTATAATTTATGCTTATTTGTTCATAAGCGTACGATTTAGACTTACCCCGTGTCGTTCCGTCTCAAATAACTCTAAGTTATACATTGAAGTATCTTTTGGTAGATGTTGCTCAAAAGTATCCCAAATCCACATGGCGATATTTTCTGCCGTTGTATTCATATTAGGCAAGGTGTCGTTAAGCAGTTGGTGATGTAATTTAGGTTCAATGTGTTGCTTATAAATGGCATCTACATCATTAAAATCTAATCCTAAACCATACTGCCCGATAGGCGACAACACATCCACGTATAAACGATAAGGATGTTGCGTTAAATCACGATAAACTGTTTCATTAAAATATATACGATTATCACAGATAAAATCATAACTTTGTTTTAGAATAGTATGACCACTTTTATATTGAAAGTGCTTAGGTGCCTCTACATGGCTAAAATCTCGTGCCATCATTCTTCTCCCCTTCATCTATTGTTATTAATTGTAGTTACTTCTTCAAAATAAAACAAAGTAACTATTAATTCCAAAATTGTTTGAGTTTTTTCGCATCATTGTAACCTTGTATTTTAGCTACTTCGAAAATCTCTGGTCTAATTGAAGGATCCACTGTATTACCGCCTAATTCTTTTAATTTAGCAAATACTTCTTTACTAGGTGTAATTAATTTAACTTCTGAACCTTTATTTTCCAACTCTGTTATTGCATCTTCCAATTTATAAGGCGTATTAACTGGTAAATTTGTGGCAAAGATTAATACCTTCTTAGCACCTTGCGCTAGATCAGCATTCTCCATAGAATGACAACCTCCGTCACAATATTTTTCATCGTTAATTGTTGTTGCTGGCCAAACACCTGGAAGAGAACCACTCGCCGCCATCGCTTTATATAAATCAACATTAGATTTTACAGTAAAGGCTACTCGTTCTGCTTGTTGTGTATTAACTGCTGTAATCATTAAGTTTTTAGGCCAGTCATTTACCTTAATTCTTTTTTGTAATCTATTTATATGTTCATGTTCATCAAAATAACATTCTTCCAACGCATAAGCGCCATAGTTCTTAACCCATTCTTGAGGTGTATTAGCGCTATTTTCAATTTCCTGATATCTCTCGAATACAGGATTCATATCTTGAATTGGTGGTATTTCATTTGATTTAGGCGCTATTTGTTGATCATAAATCTCTTCCCAACTATTCATAGAAGTTAGTCCTGTACCAGCTTGTGCTCCACCAGATGTACCAATAACTAAGTCTACATTTCTAATATCCATGCCTTCATTAGAAAGCGCATAAAGGTAACCTAATTCCCAACTAATTGCGAGTGAACCGCCGCCACCCAATACGATAGCATGATTAAATTTTTCTTTTTTATTCATAGTAAATTCTCCTTTTTATCCTTTATAATATTTATCTGCATTTAATGCCATTTTCTTCATCACTTCGAAAGCAATGGCTTTATCTTTTTCATCTATTCCTTCAGAAATCATCATTTCCCATTCACTTAAAATTCCCCATGCAGTTTCTTTAAATTCTCTAGCTTTGGACGTTAAATAAAGATTAAATGATCTTTTATCATCTTGATTTCTCTCTCTAGTTATAAACCCTTTTGCTTCAAGCGACTTTATAGCTCGATTAATACTCGCTTTATCTATACCAATATCTTCAACCATTGTTTCTTGTTTTAAACCATTCTCAATATATAGCGTAACTAAACACATGATTTGAATATAATTTATATCATATGGCTTTAACATTTGAGTGATATAGATATTGCCTCTACGGTATATCTTGGAAGATAATTTTCCGATAAACTTTATATTTTTATACTCGAATTCTTGATTGTTCACAATATCAATCCTTTGAATAATAATAGTTGTCATATCAACTATCTTAATATACAACTCATTTAGTTGTCTTGTCAACTAAATTACCGATTTAAAATAGCGCCTCACTTTACAGTAAGGCGCTAGATTTCAAGAATATTGACTTAGTCTAAGTATTTATCAGCGTGTTCAAGGCCGAAACTATTGTCATTTTTTCTTTCTTCTTCATATTCTTCTTGGCTAACTTCTTCAATTTTTTCAATCGCATAAGCTGCTTTTTTCGCAAATTGTTTTACTTCATCTTCATTGTTAGCTAAAACAAATACTTTTAATACATTGTCATCAACGATATCTTTGTAATGTTGGTAATATAATTTGTAGATTTTCATACAATTATTCCCCTTTCAAATTTACAACCTTATACTTTATAAATTTCCATTAAAGGTTCAAGTAGTACGATATCCCCTAATTTTTAATTTATTAAACCTTAAAATTAATTTAAATAGTCTACAATTAAAAATATACATTGAGATTTACATCCTACTCATGTGAATAATTATTTAAATTCAACATTTGCCCATCAAAGTAATTTAACACGTATGAATCGTGCGAAATAATAATTAACTGCGTATCTTTCAGTGATTTTAACATTTCAATGATAAGCTCTTCATTAATCACATCTAAGTTGGTCGTCGCCTCATCCAATATTAAAACTTTAGGTTCAACAAGCAAGGCTTTGGCAATCCAAAGACGTTGGAACTGCCCACCACTCAATGTTTCTACCCGTTGCTTTAAAATGTCTTTAGGTAACAAACAACGTTCAAGTACACTATCAATTCTTGTTTGGTAACTACTCTTCTCAAAGTTATAATTCTTTAAGGGTTCCATTAAGGTATATTGAACTGTTTTACGTCCATCTAGCGTGTCTTTTTGATATTGAGGGACATATTGGATATGTTGCATCCACGTTTTTAAAGGCGTTTGTTCTTTTAATTTATCTTCAAAATAAATCTGACCTGTGTATTCATTGTCTAACCCTGTAATAATTCGAGCGAGTGTTGATTTACCACAACCACTTTCTCCACAAATTAATAAACATTGTTGCGTCATGTCGAATGAAATATCGTTTAAAATGTGTCGTTGGTCGATATACTTATTTACATGTTTAACTTGAAGCATGACGAATTCTCCTAGAAGCGATTGAAATTAATTTCTCAATATAGGCGTGACGAGGATGTTCTAAAATGCTAGTCGCCTCCCCAGTTTCAATAATATTGCCATCTTTCATAATACTTATATGTGTTGCGTAAGCTTTCACTAAATTTAAATCGTGTGTTACAAAAATAATCGTCATTTGGTTTTTGCGCATGACTTCACTTAAATAATCCATAAATTTATGATTATTATCAGCATCTAAAGCACTTGTCGGTTCATCTAAAATTAAGTAGTCCGGGCGTCTTATTAATGACATAATGAAGGCGATTCTTTGTGCCATACCACCACTCAATTCAAATGGATAACGCTTTAACAATTGTTTGCCTTGCGCTAAGCCGAGACGTTCCATCATAGCGATAATTTCATCTCTTTGTTCTGTCCATGTTAAATCAGAGTCAGACACTTCATGGAGATATTGAAAATGCTTTTCCAAAGTCACGTTTTGAAACATATTACTTTGAACATCTTGGAATACGGCATCAGCTTTAGTTAAATCAAAATTAACCGTTCCTTGATAGTTTAAATTGGAACGTCGCATTCCTAATATTGTTCTAGTAAATAATGATTTACCACTCCCACTTTCACCAATGATGCAATGAAACGCACCAGGTACAACTTGTAGTGAGAGGTCATGTAGAAGTTGACGGTGATGTTCAAAGACACTTAACTGTTGGACATCTAATATTGGATTTAACGTGTTAGCTTTCTGTTTATCATCTGACATAATAACGCACAACCTCCTAACAATAGACCTGGGAAGAAAAAGAGCCACGGCGCGCCGTTAAAATAACTTTTCCCATCAAATAAGATGGTTCCTAACTCAGGTGTTGGTGGTTTAATACCTAAACCTAAAAACGCTAGACCTGAAATACTAAGCATAATCTTGCCAAAATCAGCAGTGATAAGCGCTAAAATATCACTCGTTAAGTGTGGAATCGTATGCGTAAGTGTCGTCTTTACTTTAGAATTACCACTTAACACCGCATACGTAATAAAAGGGCGTTTCTGAATATCTCTCGTTAAATTTCTAAAATATCTTAAGTAACGTCCTATCCACGCGAGTGCCAGTGAATAGATTAAGCCAAGCATTGAATTACTAACCAAGCTCAATGCGACTAAAGCGATAATAAATGACGGAATCGCTAGTAACATATCAGCGACAAACATTAACAACTGATCGAACCACTTACGTTCAATACCAGCGATAAGGCCGAGTGTTAACCCAATTGCGACACTAAGTATAATCACAGTAAGCGTTAAACCGAGTGTCACGCCTGTCCCCAGAAACAATCGAGTAAAGAAGTCCCTTCCTAGCTGATCAGTCCCTAACAAATGTTTTAAACTAGGTGCTTGTAAAGGTGAGGACAGGTCTGAACCTTGTATTTTTGTATAACCATACATCAATAATAAGATACAGATCGCTAGACTACCCGCAATATAATATTTTAATTGCTGTCTCATAACGATTTCCTCTTTCCATGCTTAGAACGTAGCGTTGCTTGTTGGCGTAGTCTTGGTTCATTTTTCAAAATAATTAAATCGCCAATATAATTAATCAACATAATCGACACTATAATCATGACGACGATGCCTTGAATTAAAGGGTAATCACGTTGATTAATCGCTGTAATCAATAATTTGCCTATACCGGACATACTAAAGATCACTTCTAAAATGACTGCTTTACCAAACAAGTGAATGATACTATTAAACGAAATAGTCATTAATGGCGCAAAAATTTCTTTAATTTGAACGTGAATGCGCGCAACTAAATTTAAGCGTCTTAATACCGCAAGTTGGTAGGCATCATTATCCAATGTGCGTTCGATCAAATGTGCCGTCATAAGTAACACATGGCATCCTTCAATCATTACAATGGTGATAATTGGTAGTAAAAAGTGTTGCCACGAGTCGCTTCCCACAAATGGTACCAGTTGCCATTTAACACCAAAATAATAAATTAACAGAATCGCCAACCAATATTCAGGCATAGAGGTCATCACTTGAGCCACGCCACGAATCGTCTTCGCATAATGGCGATGTGGATGATTACCAATCAGATAGCCGATGATATAGCCAAATGGCAACATAATGCATGCAGAAACAAGGATTAAGACGAGCGTTGGAACGACCGATTCTATAATCATTGAAATGACTGGTTCATTTGTACTAAAGCTATAACCTAGATTGCCTGTAAATGCATGACCCACCCAATCAACATATCTTAGAAACATATTACGACCTAGTCCCAGTTTATGTTGTGCCAACTCCATATGCTCTTGTGTAATCGTCGTATAACCATGTCGTTGTAAATAGAGTATCGCGGGATTCCCTGATGTCTTTTCTACTAGCACGAAGATGATAAACGAACTGATTATGAGATATAAAAGTAGTTTGAGCGTTCGCTTGATCATGGCTACTCGTTAACTTTCAATGTTTTATAATCAATTGGTGCGTCAGTAAGTCCTGAGAATTTAAATGATTTTACTTTATCACTCAAGACAAATGTTTCGTTTGGATAAGCGATTGGCACGCCATAATATTGTTTATTAAAGTGTTTGAAGATGTCATTAAACGCTTGTTGTTGTTCTTCTTTTGAAACTTTTGTTGGGAAGTCATCAAGTTTCTTAGTAAGTTGTTCATCGTCAGCTAATACACCTGGTTTGCCATCCATATTGCGATATACTGAATTCATGAAATTGTACGGCATTAACGCATCAGAATACGTTCTATAGAAAATAAGATCGTAATCCTTTTGAGTCCATAGCGTATCGTAATATGTTTGAGCATCTAACGTTTTAATATTTAATTTAATACCTACTTGTTTCAACTGACGTTGTAATTTTTCAGCTTTGTCTTTCCAATTTGGAAATTCTGCCGTTTGAATGGTTAAATTTAATGATAATGGTTTGCCATCTTTTTCGAAGATACCATCGTCATTTTTGTTGTAACCTTCATCTTTTAATAATTCTTCTGCTTGTTTCTTATCAAATACATGTTTTTCCTGGTTATCCTTAGTCACAAATTCTACATTCTTTTGGAATAAACCTTTCATCTCTTTACTAGATAATTGTGACGTATCAATACTCTTACTAATAGCTTCACGTACGGCGCGATTTTGTAATGTCTTATTATTAGGGTTAAATGCCATAAAATGGCTTACCGTACTTGGTTTATCTTCAATTGTTAAGTCTTTATTCTTCTTATCTTGTTTAAGTTGTTGTTCTGACAACATACCTAAGGCGCCACCTGAGACGTCTACCTCGCCACTTTGAACGGCTGAGTTTCTTGAATCACCATCTTCAATTGTTTGGAACGTTAAATTGTAGTTAACAGGATGGTCGTTATTAAAGTGTTTATTCGGTTTCAATGATGTCTTCTCTTTACCTTGTTCATCTACTACAAATGCACCTGTACCAATAGCTTTTTTAAACTTGCCATTCACTTTTTCCCCTTCAACTGCGTGTGGGCTCATAATACGTAATGGTCGCACTTGTGTTAACTCGTTTAACACCTGATTTGAAGGCGATTTAAGTTTAATTTGTACGGTATGGTCGTCTTTAACTACCACTTTATCTAATTTCTTCAATGTCTCTACCGTTGTCTCTTTGTTCATAGCTTTCGCACGATCGATAGAGAATTTCACAGCTTTAGCGTTTAAAGGTGACCCGTCTGAGAATTTAACATCCTTTTTCAAGTGAAATTCATATACTTTTCCTGAGTCATCTACCGACCACTTATCGGCTAATCCTGCTTTGATGCCTTTATCTTTGTCGTATCTTACTAAAGCGTCATACACTGCACTGTAGACGGGCATTGCCGCATCGTAACCTTGGGCGTCTAATTTATCCGCTTTAGCCTCGGTTGGTAATGACACTTTGACTTCTTTGTTATCTTTTTGGTCATCGCCATTCCCACAACCCGCCAACATAATAGACGCACTTGCAGCCATCGTTATTAATAATCTTTTCTTCATAAATTAACGCCTTCTTTCACTCTAGCTTTTATTAAAAATGACTCCTCAAATAGGGTGCGCAAATAGTCATTCGGTGATAAGTAAAAATCACTATAATGCGTTAAATCAATAACATCTGGAACGGGTTCTTTTATAACTGCCACTTCAAAGCCTTCTGCCACAAAGCTATCTACAATATCTTTGAGAGAGTGATTTTGTGATGGTGTAGCGCCGTATTGATTAATCGTGTCGTTCATAAATTGGCGACTCGGATTGTCAGTATGGTCCGCAAATGTCGCGTAATAGACACCATTCGGTTGTAATACTGCTTTTAAATCTTTCGCGTGTTGGCGTAAGTCCTCGATTAAATAAAGTACCGATGTACTTACTGCAGTATGGAATGTTTTGTGAGTGTCTTGCGGTGTATCTGTTAATACATATGTAAGTGGGCGTTCTCCTTTTAATTCTTCAGCTTTCTTCAACGATGCGCGTGCTAAATCAATTCCTACGCCTTCTTCGAAAGGTACTGTGTCGTACATTTGGCGTAAAAATCCTCCCTGATTACAGCCAAAATCTAAAATTCTTTTACCTTTAATATCTTCTCTATCTAACATTTGGATTGTTCTTTCCCATGCTTCTTGATGGTCACGAGCCATATCATCGTCTGATTCTTGCCCTTTTTGCCACCAAACCTCATAACTCTTAGTCATTAAAATTCTCCTCGTCTAATATAAATCGTAATAATTACGTTTTATATCGTACTACAATAATTCATTAAGCACAATAAGAATTTAATTTAAAAATAAAAAATGATAATTTCTATCTTGGTTCAATAGAAATTATCATTTTTCTTTTGGTCTGAGAGTTTTATGTCTCAGGCTACTCGTTACAATGAGTCATATTATTTAGTTTGTGTGGTTTTATTAGAACGGATTTTATATACGATAAAACCAATAATAAATCCGATAATTGCTGGTACAATCCAACCCATACCGATTGTATAGAATGGTAAATATTTTTCGGCAAATCCTACTAATGATTGAGCGAATCCAGTCTTCGCAAAAGATTCTGGACTTGCTTTAACTCCATCGAAGAACGCCGCAAATACTGTAAAGAACGTTGTAAAGCGGTAAACGATTGTTGAGTGATTAAATAATGGACTTGCAAGTGTTAATAAAATTAACGTGATCGCTAATGGATAGATGAACATCAGTACTGGTGTTGAATACATAATGATTTTTGTTAAACCGACGTTGGCGAAGATACATGCTAATACGCTGGCACCAGTAGCTAACCATAGGTAATTCATTTTCGGGAAGAGTTCTGTAAATGTTTCTGAAAATGCTGTAATCAACCCGATTGCCGTTTTTAAACATGCCACGATGATAATAAGTGACAAGATGATAATACCGTAATCGCCTAAGTAGTATTGAGCGATTTGTGCAAGTGCGATACCACCATTTTCACTGACTTTAAAATGACCTAAACTCATTGTACCCATTACGGCTAATAGCGTATAAATAATACCCATACCGACGATACTAATCGTACCTGATTTAAATGTTTCTTTCGCAATATCGTTCGGTCTTGTGATACCAAGTTTCTTGATTGTTGTCACGATAATAACACCGAATGCGAGTGATGCTAAGGCATCTAATGTGTTATAACCATCGATAAATCCTTTAAGTAATACGCTGTTGCTATAGTCTGGGCTTACTGGAGCATTGCCAATGCCACCCATTGGTCGAATAAATGCTAATAGCACAACGATTCCTAGTAATACTAAGAAGACGGGATTTAAGAATTTCCCTATGTAATCTAATATTTTTGAAGGTCTTTTTGAAAAGAACCATGCGACTAAGAAGAATAAAATACTGAATATTGGAAGTATCACTTTACCAGTACCTGGTGATATGAAAGGTGAAAATGCGATTTCATACGATGTTGTTGCAAGTCTTGGTAAGGCAAAGAATGGTCCAATAACGAGATATAATGCGATTGTGAATAGGTAGGCATAGATTTTACTTACTCTTGAAGAGATTTCGAATATGCCGTTTGTTTTGGATACGCCAATGGCTACGATACCTAAGAATGGTAGGCCAATTGCGGTGATTAAGAAGCCGAGATTGGCGAGTAGTACGTTGGAACCAGCCGTTTGTCCAAGATGAATTGGGAAGATTAAGTTTCCTGCTCCAAAGAACAATCCAAACAACATAGAACCAATAAAGATGTTTTCTTTGATTGTAAGTTTGTGTTTCATCATGTGTCCTGTTTCTCCTAATTGTGTATTTACTAGCTATTATACAAAACTTTGTTGTTCATTTGTTCGAAATATTCAATAAATTTATAAAAAATTACTTTAATGTATTTATTTATTCAAATTACTTTTACGTTTTGATTAGTATCAATACTTTAAATGGCCATGCGTTTTATACCAATACTTCGTATTGTTTGGCTCTTATTTTGTATAAATACGAATAGTTAGTCTAATATCTTTTAATACCAATACTTCGTATTGTTTGGCTCGCGTTCTTAGGGGGACTGGCTAAGCCGCGGTCTTAGCCTAGCCCTGTTCCCTCAAGAGTCTCGCCAACAATACTACGTAAGGGTATGTGAATTTTACTAAAATAAATTTATAAAATATTTTATGTTATTCAACTACTCATGAGATTTCGTACTCTATTAAACAATTTATTGAAGTAATAACTAAATAACCATACTCCAATTAATTGTAAGTATGTTTTAGATTACAAGTTTAATTTATGACAAGTTATTGTATTAACATGAAGTTATACTATTACATCTATTGAATAAGGCAAAGTATTGATTACGACACGCCTGTGGGGGAGTGGGACAGAAATCTAATGAAATTTCTAAGATTTCGTCGTCCCACCCCGGCAAGGTTGGCTAGAAATGAAGAAAGTGAGGCTTGAACGCATCTTCATTTCAGACAACTACTGCCAAAAATGTACAAAAAACAGTTTGAGACGAGGGGTGAGATCTCAAACTGTTTTATTGCTTTAATGCTAAATCATATTAATTTGTAGCTTTGGTAATCTTCCATTGGTATGGATCCTCTAGGTCGTTCCAGTCTTGTTGGATTTCTTCACTATTAATCAAGCATTGGTCTAATTCTTGTTCAATTTTCTCGCGGTCTAGGTCTGTTCCAATAATTACAAATTGTGTATTTCTATCGCCGTATTCGATATCCCATGTTTGGGCAACGTCTGGGCGTTGTCGGAGTATTTGTTCACGTTGATCAGGTGCCATGGCTGCTACCCAGTATGTGACAGGACTAATATTACATGATGAGCCTGCTTGTGATAGTAAACATGCCACTTCATTGTATTGCGCTAGCCACACAATTCCTTTTGTTCTTACCACATTTTCAGGTAAATTCTCTAACCAAGTATTAAAACGTTTCGCGTGAAACGGTAACCTTCTTGCGTACACAAATGAACTAATGCCGTATTCTTCTGTTTCAGGTGTATGTGTGGCATGTCCGCCTTCTGTGAGTTCTTTAATCCAGCCGGCAGAGTTACTTGCTGTTTCAAAGTCAAAACGTCCTGTGTTTAATACATCGGCTAAATCTACTTGTGAGTTGGTTGTTTTGATTAATTTAGCTTCAGGTTGTAATTTCTTGAGAACATTTTCCAAACGAGCTAATTCTTCTTTTGATACTAAATCTGTTTTATTGAGGACTAATACATCACAGAATTCTACTTGATCGATTAGTAAATCGGCAATGGTTCTTTCGTCGGTTTGGTCGGCGCCTTCATCACGGTCGACTAATAAATCTTCGGAGTTAATATCATTGATGAAGCGATTCGCATCGACGACTGTTACCATCGTGTCTAATCGACATATTGAGGTTAAATCAATGCCCATTTCCTCATCAATATAAGAGAATGTCTGCGCGACTGGCACTGGTTCAGAGATACCTGTAGATTCAATGACGATGTAATCAATATTGCCTCGTTGTACCAAGCGCTCCACTTCTTTAAGTAAATCATCTCTCAACGTACAACAGATACAACCGTTCGATAATTCGACTAACTTTTCATCAGTCCTAGATAGTCCCCCACCCTCTGCAACTAAGTCTTTATCAATATTAACCTCACTCATGTCGTTCACAATGACCGCAATACGTTGACCGTTGCGATTATTTAAAATGTGATTCAGTAACGTTGTTTTACCAGAACCAAGATAACCACTTAATACAGTTACTGGAATTTTGCCCATAAAATCATACCCTTCTTTTAAATCGTAATAATTACGTTTTGTATTTTACAGTTATATTTAAAATTGTCAACGTTACTCAACCACACGCTAGCACTACTTCGCGGGCGCTTTTACATTTAAATCAAATATTACTCCCCTTGACATTATAAATTTTAGCATTGTATGATGAAATAAATTAGGTTAACCTAAACTTTATGTTAGGAGGTTGTTATTTGTTATCGATAAGCAATGTAAATTTATATTTAAGTCATAAACATGTACTTGAAGATATTAATTTATCGTTACCTATTGCTGGCGAAGTGATAGGTATTATGGGCCCAAATGGCGCTGGTAAATCTTCTTTGTTGAAAAGTTTAATCGGAGACTTTAATGCTTCAGGAGAAATGACGCTATACGGGAAACCAATACATAAGCAATTAGAATATATTACTTATATTCCGCAAAAGGCACATTTAGATTTGGACTTTCCAATTAATGTTGAAAAGGTCATCTTGTCGGGGTGTTATAAAACCATTGGTTGGTTCAAGCGTGTCGATCACTTTTCAAAAATGAAATTCCACCAATTATTAAAAGAATTAGAGTTAGATCATCTACAGTATAAGCAACTATCAGAACTGAGTGGTGGTCAATTGCAACGTGTCTTAGTGGCACGCGCTTTGATGTCGGACAGTAAGGTCTATCTATTGGATGAACCGTTTGTGGGCATCGACTTTAGTAGTGAGTCATTAATTATGGACAAAATTAAGCAACTGAAGGCACAAGGTAAATTAGTGTTGATTGTTCATCACGATTTATCAAAAGCTGAGTCCTATTTCGACCGCATTATATTGCTTAATCGAACATTACGCTTCTTTGGTCCGAGCACAGAGGCAATGCAACCTAGCAATTTAAATCGCACTTTCTCATTCAATATTAAGCCTGTGACTAACGAAAGGACTGAACCATGTTATGAATGATTTTTTTCAACATTTATTTGATTATCAGTTCTTAAATCGTGCGCTAATCACTTCCATAGTTGTAGGAATTGTCTGTGGCACAGTCGGAAGTCTTATTATCTTACGAGGCTTATCTTTAATGGGAGACGCGATGAGTCATGCGGTTTTACCTGGTGTCGCTATTTCATTCTGGTTAGGCATTCCTATGTTTATCGGAGCAATGTTTACTGGAATGATAGCCAGTTTACTTATCGGCTTTATTTCGAATAACAGTAAGACAAAGCCAGATGCAGCGATTGGGATTAGCTTTACAGCTTTTCTAGCGAGTGGTGTAATCTTGATTAGTTTAATCAATAGTACGACTGATTTATATCATATTTTATTTGGTAATTTACTGGCTATTACTCATCAGACGTTTTGGTCGACGATTATTATCGGCATCATCGTGATGTTGTTAATTATTGTACTTTACCGTCCATTAATGATTTCGACGTTTGATGCAACGTTTAGTCGCGTTAGTGGCCTAAATACAACATTGATTCATTACTTTGTGATGTTATTACTAGCATTGGTGACAGTGGCAAGTATTCAAACGGTTGGTATTATCCTAGTCGTAGCCTTGCTTGTAACCCCTGCATCGACCGCATTTTTAATAACGAAACATTTATATTCAATGATGATTGTAGCAAGCATTATTAGCGTTATTAGTTCGATTATCGGGCTTTATTTCAGCTTTATCTACAACATTCCAAGCGGTGCCACAATTGTCATCGCGACATTTAGTATATATATTTTGACCCTTCTTTTCACAAAAATAAAAATAAAACATAGAGGTGTACGTACAACATGAAAAAGTTAATTCCAATATTAGTTGCACTGCTACTTGTCTTAGCGGCATGTGGCTCTAACTCAAGTAAAGACCATTCAGATAATGGTAAGAAATTAAATGTCGTGGCAACCAATTCTATTATCTACGACATGGTGAAAAATGTGGCGGGCGATGATGTCAATGTTCACAGTATCGTCCCTGTTGGCCAAGACCCCCACGAATACGAAGTAAAACCAAAAGATATTCAAAAACTGACAGATGCCGATCTTGTACTCTACAATGGTTTCAATTTGGAAACAGGTAATGGTTGGTTTAATAAGGCTTTAGACCAAGCTGATAAGTCGATGAAGGACGAGTCAGTGTTCGCGGTGTCTAAAGATGTAAAACCGATTTATTTGAATGGCGAAACTGGCAACAATGACAAGATTGACCCGCATGCTTGGTTAAGCTTAGATAACGGTATTCAATATGTGAAGAATATTCAATCACAATTGATTAAAGCTGATCCTAAGCATAAAGCGGATTACGAGAAACGAGGTGATGCTTATCTCGCTAAACTGAAAAAGTTAAACAATGACAGTAAAGATGCATTTAAAGATATTCCTGATCAAGAACGTGCAATTATTACAAGTGAAGGTGCGTTCAAGTATTTCTCAAAAGCCTATGATATTAAACCTGGCTATATTTGGGAAATCAATACCGAAAAACAAGGTACTCCTGAGCAAATGAAACAAGCTGTGAAGTTTGTTAAAGACAATCATCTTAAACATCTGTTAGTTGAAACTAGCGTGGATAAAAAAGCCATGAACAGTTTAACGGAAGAAACAAATAAATCTATTTATGGGGAGGTGTATACAGACTCTATAGGTAAAGAAGGTACAGAAGGTGATTCATACTACAACATGATGAAACATAATATTAAAACGATTCACGGCAGCATGAAATAACAGAACAATGTAAGATAAGTGAATATGATGTTGATTAAACACTGCGTATTATTTGGCTTCACTTTTCTGAGGGGTCAAGAGAACGAGATTTAATAAAATTTCTAAGATTTCGTTGCTCCACCTAGGCAACGTTGACTAGAAATGAAGAAAATATTTTCATTTCAGTCGACTACTACTAGGTCTCATCCCTTCGTCGTATAGTACCTCTCAAAAGGTTCGCCAACAATACTGTGTTTAATCATGTGGTTCAATAATAAAGTTTTAAAACATTCTCCTAAAATAATTATCCTGGGACATGGGTCCCAATTTAATCCTAAAACAATTTAATCCTAAAAATTTTCTAACCCTTAAATAATTTAATCCTAAAAAAAGGCTCGAAGGTGGTGTTAATCATCACCCTCGAGTCTTTTATTTTATTTATACTGCGTACTTTTTATTTCGCATTTCGCATGGGGGGAGCGGGACAGAAATCTAATGCAATTTCTAAGATTTCATAGTCCCGCCCCGGCAAAGTTGACTAGAAATGAAGAAAGTGAGGTTCGAATGCTTCTTCATTTCAGACAACTACTGCCAAGTCGAGCCACGGTCTCGACGCTCATCCTCTTCCCTCAGGAGTCTCACCAACAGTACTCCGTAAAATATGTGAGCAATATTTAGCATTAATTAGGAATAATATTCAGTTTTGTTAAAAATATAATAAAGTATTGTTGTTACTATGATGATATATAAAATTAACCATACATTAGTTAAAAGAAATGAAGAATCAAATATGATATTGGAAGATTGATTTAATAGCATTAATAATTCACTAATAGGTGGAAATATCCACAATATAAATTTTAAAACAGGAATAGTTTGGATGATTGTTACTCTTAAAATTGAAATTAAGAATATCAATACAATAAGCAACCAAATAAACTTATTTGATAACGTAGGAATAGAATTTATAAGCGTTGTAAGTATAATACCGACGATTGTTATTATTAAATGTAAATATAAACCGATTAATACTTCTGATAAACTCGGCCAATGTTCAAATCGCATAGTAATAATGGGGTAAAGAATGGCACAAAACACTATCGGCAATAATATAAGACATGAAAATAATAATTTGCCCGTTAAATATGCATTTCTAGATTTTAATTGAGTGAACAATAAATGTTTTTCTTCTATAGAATCTAAATTCACAATGATTGAAGTTAACCACGCACTAATAAAAAGTAAAATCATTGAAGTACTAGCAAAACTTGATAACACAGGTTGATTAGAATAGAAATAAATAACCACTAAAATGATTAAGAATGTAACAAGAGGAGCAATATATTTATAAGATCTTATAAAATTTTTAAACTGGTAATTAATAAATGCCATCTTCATTATCCTCTCTTACCTCTTCAATAAAATAATCATGTTTAATTAAAGTAGCAATAATTTCATTACTTTGTGAAGAACTCACTTTTATTAAAAAAGAATCGCCTTTCTGTTCAACTTTCAATCCACTGTTCTTTAAAATGTTAATTAAATCAGCATGAGATTGAGCTTTAACTTTAATAATCTTATTTTGAATTTTAGTTTTTTGTGCTATTTCAAATAATTTATTTTCTTCCAAGTTAAATTGATGAGTAATAAAAGAATCATCTAAGGTTTCTTCATGAGAAGTTAAAATAATAGTTGCCGTTTCCATTTTACTGGTTAATAATGACTTCAAAGTTGTTATCGCTTGTTTATCTAAACCAGAAAATGGTTCATCCATTATATAAATGTCTGCTTTTCTTACTAAACACTGAATAATATTCACTTTTTGTTGTGTACCTTTAGAACAAGCCCTTATTCTTTTGTCTAAAAAAGCATCTAAACCAAAATGTTCTATTAAATAATCCATATTTAGTTTATTTTCAGATGTTGGATTTAATTTTCCTATAAAATTTAAATACTCTCTAACAGTTAAGTTGATAGTTGACGGTAAAATATCAGGAGCATAACTTATCGAACCGCTTCTATGTATCGAACCTTTAGTAGGTTGTAACAACTTAGCTAACATCTTCAAAGTTACACTCTTTCCTGACCCATTTTTACCCTCCACTAAAATAATAGATTGCTGCGGGAAAAATAAATCAAGATGTTCAATTATTTTATTAGTCCCAATTACTTTAGAAATACCTTTAGCCTCTATAACAAAGTTATCCATTTAAGCACTCCTATTTAATTATGAAACGCATTTATCTTAAATATTAGTCATCTCGGTAAAATACTTACATTGCCATTGTTGTGTCTTAATAGCAGACTTATTCAATTCTGTTACCCATGGCGGGTAGACTCTTAGTGCCATTTTACCTTTATTATTATCACTTTTTAAAATACCTTTATTTGTTAGTACTTCTCGAGGAAAAATAAATTGTCCTTTTCTGTGATTATCAATAATATTAATGACTAATTCAATACCTAATTCTTCGCTAGTAAGTGGTCTATTCTTCCCATGCTCATCTTTTGTCCATAGCGCGAAAAAGAACCCTTTTTTCTTAGGCGTCTTATTCGCTAATCTACTTCTAACTACCCCGTCGTTTGTGTAAATAGTTAAAGCTTCATATTCCCTATTCCATTGTTCTATTTCGTAGGAGCTTTTAGAGATAGTATATTTCTTTTTTAAAAGTGGGTACGAGACAAAACTTTCTAGTGTAGTCATTTATGCTAGACTCCTTATTAAATATGACTTTGCCTTCCATTTATCATAACTATACCACTCTAATTACTAATAAAAATAATTAGAGCATAATAAGTATGTTTTTTAATAAATCACTTAAAAAATACATGAAACTTTCTTATACTTTAATAAAGAGTAATCATTCAATTTTGAAATTAATTTCGCAAAATTAAAGATAAAATGTGAGTCTAAGATTTTACTTTTTACATCTACCGAGAAAGGTTGGAGGTTTATGTCGAAATCTAAAATAAGATTAATATTTAATATCTTTGTTGGTGTGTTATTTTTAGTTTTTTTATATTTAATTGTTATCTCTGAGACAGTTAGCCCTATGTGGTCAATGGGGTTTGTCATAACTGTAACAATTATTAAAATTATCAGAGACAAAGTAGCGCCAAAGAAAAAGAAGAATAAGGATGAGGATAATAATTAAAAGGATGTTTCATGATGAGTACTAATAAAAAAGTTTATCTAACTTTCTTAATAATAACTTTTATCATATATATTGCTTTACCTATAATTTTTAATAAAAATACATTCCATATACGTTTGTTTGTTATATTTCCATTACTTTTTCTTGGTGCTTATTTATTTTCTTCAGATCAAAAAAAGTAATTTTCAAAGTGTATTTAATAATAAGGTGCACCTCTAAAAATCCAACTTTTAGAAATGCACCTTATTGTATTTATCATTTTAAATAAATGTTTTTACTAATTTCTTTTATAATCTCCAACCTTCTGATTGGCTTTTTATTGTTATAAAGTCTTTATACATTCCAGGTTGTTTAATTAATGTATCATGATTACCTTTTTGAATAATTTGCCCATCATCAATTACAATAATTTGATTTGCATTTTTTATAGTACCGATTTTATGTGCAATAGTAATTACAGTTTTACCTTTGCTTAACTCATCAATAGCACTTTGTATAAGGTGCTCATTTTCTAGATCAATACTTGCAGTGGCTTCGTCTAAAATAATAATAGGTGCGTCTTTTAGGATGGCTCTCGCTATAGAAATTCTTTGCTTTTCTCCGCCAGACAAATTATTACCCTTCTCGTTGACCATCGTTTGATAACCATCAGGCAAAGCCATTATAAATTCATGGCAACACGCTTGCTTTGCTGCTTGAATAACTTCTTCTTTTGTAGCTTCTGGGTTCCCGTACAATATGTTATTTTCTATAGTGTCATTAAATAAGTACACTTTTTGAAATACTGCGCTAATATGTGACATTAATGAGCTAAGCGTCATATCTCTAATATCAACATTTCCTACGCGAATACTTCCCTCATCCACATCATAAAATCTTAGTAAAAGATTACATAATGTTGACTTTCCGCTTCCAGAAGGTCCAATAATTGCCGTAGAGGTTTGTTCAGTCACTTCAAAATTAACATCATTAATAACTTGTTTTTCTTCATATCCAAAGCTTACATGATCAAATTCTATTGTATGGTTTTCAATATTGATATCTTTACCCGTTTCATCTAATAAAGGCGCGCTTTTAATTTCCTCAATATCATTCAGTGTCATATCAATCATCTCTAACACATGGGCTGCATTGTTCATATTCTCTACACTTTCAAATATGACAAATGAAAAAATGGAAATCATAATAAGGCTCGGCAAATCAATGTTTTGGTTGATATATAATATGCTAGCAACTAAAACAATTATTATAGATACCACTTTTAAACTTAATAAATGTAATAAGTTAAACGGAATATATTGTAATTCAATTTTTGAATTTACGCGTTTACTTTCATCAACTGCTTGGTTAAAGCTTTTGAGACTTGTATTTTCTTTTGAAAATGATTTTATTACTTGAATACCTCTAATTACTTCTAACACCTTTTCAATAAGCTGATTTTGAACATGATGATATTCCGGTGCATTTTGGTGACTTTTTTTCTCTAATAGTTGGAGACTTATAAACGATAATATCACGCCCACAAGTGCTAATAGCGACACTTCCCAAGATACGACTAAAAGTGAAATGATAAGTACCGTTATTAAAATATAACCATTGATAACGATGTCGACCATTTTCATCGCATAGTTTTCTAAAAAGGTTAAATCCGTTGTCACGACCGTAGCTAATTCATTGGTACTATGATTTTCGAAATAGCCTAATCTTACGTTTTTTAGTTTGTCTCCAATATTCAACCTTTCTTGTGCACTCATTTCATATGCAATACTTTCTTGTAATTTACTTTTCAAATATGCAGTAATAAATCTGGCCAGAACTAATAAAATCATAATCCCTAACACAATAAAGATTTCATGCATTTCAATTTGTTTTTTTGATAATACGCGATTAAATACTTGAGCTGCTAAAAAGATAGGTAAAGCAATAAAAATTGAATTAATAAAGGATATTATAAATCCTAATATCATTCTTTGTTTAAACGGGGCAGTCCATTTCAAAAGTTTAATTGTAATGTTAAACATTCCATATCCTCCTATATATTTGGTTTTTACAAATTAAGAAGAAACTCCCCAGTTCTTCGCATCCATATGTATGCCCCACATACGTTTATAGTTTCCATTTAATTCCATTAAAGTCTTGTGGTCTCCCTTTTCAAGAATTTGGTGATTACCTAACACGATAATTTGATCTGCCTTTTTAATTGTAGATAATCGGTGTGCAATAACTATGAGTGTTTTGTCTCGCGTTAAAGCATTTAGAGCTTCTTGAATTTTTTGTTCATTGTCTGGATCAACATAAGCCGTAGCTTCATCCAATACAATAATCGGCGCATTTTTCAATATCATTCTTGCAATGGTTACGCGCTGTTTTTCCCCACCAGATAACTTATCTCCTACTGATCCAACATTAGTATCATAACCATCAGGTAATTTTTTGATAAAAGCATGACATTGAGCTAGTTTCGCTGCGTTTTCTACTTCCTCATCCGTAGCTTCTGGGTTTCCAAGTTTAATATTTTCTTTAAAAGTAAGATTTAATAAAAAATTATCCTGTCCTACAAAACCAACTAAATCATTGAGTCTTTTAGGATCAATATCTTTAATGTTTACGCCACCGATTTGTATTTCACCCACTGTTACATCCCAAAAGCGTGATAACAGTTTAGCAATCGTTGATTTACCACTACCAGAAGCTCCTACAATCGCTGTAAACGTCTTCTCTGGTATATCAAATTTGAGATGATTGAATATGAGGTTATTTCTATCATTAAAATATGAAAAACCAACATCTTTGAATGTTATTTCTGTATTTTGAGGCGCTTTAAACTGTTTTGATATCTCCATCTCTTCTAAATTTAATACTTGATGTACTTCTGTAATGGCATACTGAATTGATTTTATTTGATTTACATAATTTGTAAAATTCTTTATCGGAGCTATTACACCTAAGGACAACGCTAAACAGATAAAAAATTCTGCATAAGTAAGTTGATTAATAGAAATTAAGTACATTCCTACTGGTAAAATTCCTAAAAATGTGGAAGGTAAGACGCTAGCCCCTAAATTCATATAACCCCATGTACTTTTAAACCAGTTTAATGTATGAGTTTTATAGTCATTTACTGCATCTTTGTATTTTTTATACGAATTATGCGACTGATTAAATGTTTTTATTACTTCTATACCTTCAATATATTCGACAATAGCGCTATTCATATAATTATTTGAGGCCATTTGTTCTTCATAAGTCTCGTTGAATCCAGACATCAATTTTTTAAAAGCAAAGAACGAAATAGGTATGGTAATTAACATTGCACAAGCCATTCGCCAGTCAATAATAATGATGTACACAAATATAGAAATCGAAAATAACAAGTTTCCTATAATTTCAGGAATCATATGTGCTAAAGGTAATTCAATCGTCTCTACTTTATCTACAAATATATTTTTTAACTCACCAATTTTTTTAGACTCAACAACTCCTAGTGGCAAACGCATTAATTTTCGAGCTAATTGCTTTCGAATATTAGATAAAATGTCATAAGCCGTTACATGCGACAACATAGTTGAACATCCAAAACAGATGACCTGTAAAATATATGCAAGTATGGCGATTATGATATAAAAGATAATGTGATTCAGTTCTTTATGGCCATTAATCATTAAAAATACGATTTTATAGACTGCCCAGTAAGGCACTAAGCCAGAGAACACGCTAATAATTGATAATAATACTGATGAAATGATTTTAAATTTGCTATCTTTTGCAAATGTCATTAATGATTTTATCCAATGTTCTTGAGGCTCCATATTTAGATTTCTCCTCTCATCTATGCTATTTACACATTGAAATAATGATTTAAATATTCTAATCCTTTATAGTCTAAGGCATACTGATGTGCTATATGCCCTTCTGAAAAATGTAAAATATATGTACATATTTCTAAAATTAAAGATTTATCATGTGTAATAATAAAAATTTGTTTATCCTTTGTTTGTAAGTTCTTTATCATTTTGGAAACTTTTTTCATATGGTATAAATCTAAACCAGAAGTCGGCTCATCAAAGATAATAATTTCCTTTTCACTCATTATGGCTGTAGCTATAGCCATTCTTTGTTTTTCTCCGCCAGAAAGAGATAATGGATGCTCATATTTTTTATCAAGTAAATTCATGCTTTCTAACATGTCATCACATTGTGTTTCAGATACTTTGTGATTTAATAGTTGTAACTCTTGATTTAAGCTTTCGGTAAACAGTTGTGTATTAACGTCTTGAAACACCATATAACTTTGCTTCAATAATTGTTTACGACTAATTCGTCGATTGTCGTACAACACATGACCTTTGAATCCTTTCAATAAGCCACTTAAACACTGCGCAAAGGTAGACTTGCCGCTTCCATTATCGCCAATAATTGCGATGATTTCTCCTCTAGGAATCTTAGCTGAGTTAATATCCAATTGTTTTTTCTTACTATATTTGTCATAAGCAAAGGTAAAATCTTTTATTTCCATAGTTTTAGGTTTTAGAGAATTTTCTTGTTTTAAAACCTCACTTTGGTCATATCTAATTCCCATCTGTTTGTAAGAAGAACTTTCTAGCGATTTGAAATCGCTTACACTAAAACGCGAATTAATTTTTCCTTTTTCCATATAATAGATAGTATCAGCATAATCAATAATATAATCTAAACGATGTTCGATAAGCACAATCGTTTTACCGTTTTGTTTTAAATAACAAATCATCTCTTTTAATTTTTTGATGCTATACATATCTAAATTTGAAGATGGTTCATCTAGCACTATAATTTCTGGATTTGTAATTAACACAGACGCACAAGCAATAATTTGTTTTTCTCCACCAGATAATTCAAATATATTACGATCTAATAAATGTTCAATTTCAAATCGTTGCATTACGTCTTTAATTTTATTGATGATAATGTCCGGTTTTACACCTTGGTTCTCTAAATTAAATGCTAACTCGCTTGTTGTATCAACATTATAAAATTGAGTTTTAGGATTCTGAAATACGCTGCCAACCATTTGTGATAATTGATACATTTCAAATTGAGATATGTCTTTATTATTGATATAAACTTGTCCTGAAATATCTCCATTTTGAACTTTAGGAATTAATCCATTAATCAATTTGGCAATTGTAGACTTACCGCTGCCTGATTTTCCACAAAATATTACAAATTCACCTTTATTAATCTCAATAGAAATATCTTGGATAGCTGCTTGCTCCGAGGCTTCATAATTAAATGCTACGTGGTCAAATTTAATCACTGAACAACTTCTCCTTAAAATAAACTATCCATAAACATAAAATGATAAGAAATAATAGTTTATCTAATACTTTAAATTGAATGTTACAAATATTGGTTCTCTTATGAGGTGTATCAATTCCTCTAGTCATTGCGGTAAAAGAAAGGTCATTACCAATTTGAACCACCGAAATAATTAGAGGTATAAGTCTATATTCGATGCCTTTTAAAAAATGATGTAAAAATGTAATGCCTCTCATCTTCATAGCATAATTAATATGCTTGTATTCCTCTGCGATTGTAGGGAAAAATCTAAAAATAACTGAAATAGGGATAATGATGTTGCGTGGTAATTTCATCTTTTCCATAGCCACTATAAACTCACTTACTTTTGTAGAAAACAAGGTAAAGTAACCTACAATAAATCCTGGTAACATATTCATAAATATTCCAACAAATCCTAGAAAAATAAATTTAACAGTACCATGAGTATGTGGAACGACCCACTTCTGTATCAAAAAAAGTACTATAAATGTGATGACGCATTTTATAAATAGACTTCTTTTATTTATACTTAATAGCAATAATAGAGAAAATAAAGTTAAACTTATTCTTAAAATACTTTGTGAACTTCCACTAGAAATTAGTATCGTGCTAATTGTGATGGTTAATAATATCTTTGTTCTAGGATCTAATTTTGCAAATACGTTTCTATCATCATTCAAAGAATTGGCAACTAGCTTCACACTAGCCCCGCCTTTTTGAAATGTTTGCTAAACATTTTTTTACCTAACCATGCTCCTACAAGGCCGCCTAGTATAGTTAGAAGAAACATAACCGGTAAAGTCCATAGTGGTGTAATAGATTCCAAAACGCTAACATAATCTTGGCCATAAGACTGTCCTACTTCTTTAAAATATTGGTCTCTAGCAATAAACATTCTTAATACAAATCCCATTATCCATAGAGAGAAACCAGCGTACCCCCATGCGATATACTTCCAATTTTTATAGTTTCCAGCTTTCATGATGAAGTCTCCAAGTAAACCGCCGATAATTCCAGCAGGCAACATAATCAAACCACTACCCCTAACTGTAAAAGCAAGCCCTAAGATAGTACCTGTTAGTGTTATCATGCCAAATTTTTCTATTTTCATTACGTATAAAATAAATGGAATACCGCAAACAATTGGGCAAATAAAGCCTAAAAAAGGTATTAAAAATGGAATGTACCCTATCATAAACGTTACAAAAAAGACTACTAAATAAATCGCTGTAAAAATACCGACAGTAATTAAATCTTTAACTGATAATTTTTGCATAATCTCTATCTCCTTAGAATTTTCTATTTTCTTTCAAATAAAACGAAATTATTACGTTTTAATACGCAAAATTTTTTCTTTATTATTCATATTGATTAACACTAAACAAATCTGATGACATGAAAATAAATTATTACACCTCATGCTTAACTCCTGCCTATCATTAATGTTAATTTTCAAAAATAATAAAATATTACATCATTATAATATACTATATGATAATGATTATCAATATCATATCGGTTAAAATATTGGGCTAAATATAATATAAAGCCTATTTAAATAAACTTATGCTCTAACTTATCCATTGAAATGTGTCTTAAGAAGGATTATACTATTTAAATCGTAATGATTACGTTTTAAATATAAAAGTTATAGAAAGGCAGTGTTAGGATGGCTAATCATCATCGCGTTATTATTATTGGGGCTGGGGCTGCTGGTATTGGGATGGCAGTGACATTGAAGGATTTTAATATGAAGGATGTACTCGTCATTGAAGGTGGGACAATTGGTCAGTCGTTTAAACATTGGCCTAAGTCAACTAAGACGATAACGCCCTCTTTTACAACAAATGGTTTTGGTATGCCAGATATCAATGCGATTGCTAGGGAAACGTCTCCTGCGTTTACCTTCAATGAAGAACATATCTCTGGAGATACATATGCAGAATATTTATGTATTGTTGCACAACACTACAACATACAAGTCGCTACAGAGACGAAGGTTTCCGACGTCGCCTACGTAGACGGTAAATATGAATTGACGACAAACAAAGGTGTATATTCAGCTGATTATATCTATATAGCTACCGGTGATTTTGCCTTTCCACATCAACCTTTTAAATATGGTCAACATTATAGTGCAGTTGATGATTTTAACAATTTAAATGGGGATGAATTTATTATTATTGGTGGCAATGAGAGTGCCTTTGATGCAGCTATTCATCTCGGTAGTCTTGGTGCGTCTGTATCGATTTATACATCTTCCACAGGCTTTGATCATGACGATGCAGACCCAAGTGTTCGTTTGTCGCCTTATACACATCAACGCTTGAGAGAAGCCGTGCGTCAAGGTGCTCATATCGAACTGAATGTAGGTTATCATGCGTCAGATATTATTTGTCACGACGGCGTTTACCAAGTTCATTTTGAAAATGGTCATACAGCAACTTCGTCATCTGAACCGATTATCGCGACTGGATTCGACGTCACACGTAATCCTTTAATCCAACAACTCTTTACCGTACGAGATAAAGAAGTTCAATTAACCGATTTAGACGAATCAACACGTTATCCCAATGTCTTCTTAATCGGAGCAACCGTACGTCACGATGAAGCAGTACTATGCTATATTTACAAATTCAGAGCACGTTTTGCCGTATTAGCTAACATTTTAATGCGCCGGGAAGACTTACCCGTTGATGCATCGCTCATTGAAACTTATAAGAAGAACAATATGTATCTAGATGATTACAGTTGTTGCGAAGTGGATTGCACATGTTAGAAGTGGCTTTCAATTTAAGAGATGGCAGTTATACTCCAATCCCTGATGAACCACATACGTTATCTCTTGAAAATTATTCAAAATTAACAACACGACAACAACAATTACTTCGCAGCTATATCGTAAAGCATCAACTAGAAGTTTCTCTGAACGAAAGTGTGCCCTCCTCACCGCATCATAGTTCACAAATCATCCAGCGACTAGAAGATTTTGTGGAGGAAAGTAAAGGCTATCAACCTAAGGGCTACGAGACATTATTAGGATGGCTTATTATCTTAATGATGTTTGCCTTTCCAGTCTATTTGGCCTATCACTTTTCAGATTGGCTACAAACCAACTATGTTTCAGAGTGGATTACTACACTTTCTCAATATCCCGTGTTTCAAATTGAGTGGCTAAACAACATTTTATTCGGTGACTACGGCGTATTATCACTAGGAACTTACTCGCTTGTCTGGGCTTTACCAGTCGTTATTATGATTAGTTTATCGACGGCTACCATCGATCAAAGTGGTTTAAAACAATATGTAGTGTGGTCCATTGAGCCAACGATGACACGTATTGGTTTGAATGGTTCAGACATTGTTCCGTTATTAGAAGGATTTGGCTGTAACGCCGCAGCAATTACGCAAGCCGGACATCAATGTAGCGTGTGTACCAAGACACAATGTATGAGTTTAATTAGCTTTGGGTCATCATGTAGTTATCAAATTGGCGCCACATTATCGGTCTTTAGTGTGGCACACCAATCTTGGTTATTTATGCCCTATTTAGCTATGGTCTTTATTGGCGGTATTTTACATAATAAATTATGGATGAAACAAGGCACTCTAATACCTACGCAAGTCGTCCATCAATCGATGGGGTTGCACTGGCCAAAACTAAAAGCGTTAGGCGCTCAAATGTGGGGCAATATTCAAATGTTTGTGGTTCAAGCATTGCCTATTTTCATCGCTATTTGCTTTGTGGTTAGTATTTTATCTTTAACACCCCTACTACATATCATTTCGTATGTGTTTACGCCGATGTTAGCTTTATTAGATATTCCAACACAGCTATCGCCAGGGATTTTATTTTCAATGATTAGAAAAGACGGGATGTTGTTATTTAATATGCATGGCGGTCAATTGATTCAACAACTCTCTGCATGGAAACTATTATTGCTTGTATTCTTCAGTTCAACCTTTACGGCTTGTTCAGTCACTATCACAATGTTGATTCGTCAATTAGGTTGGTGGGAAGGTCTGAAAATCACTATGAAACAAATGATGACATCCGTATGTTGTGTCGGTTTACTAGGTGTCGTTACGATGGCCGTTAACTTAATGATTAAGTAAGGAGGTTAACTATGCAAATTATTATTATCGGAGGCTTTTTAGGCGGTGGAAAAACAACTACACTAAATCACTTAATTACCGACGCATTAGATAATAACTTAAATCCTGCCGTATTGATGAACGAATTTGGGAAAATGAGCGTCGACGGCCAGTTGATTGAACAAGAAGTACCTATGGAGGAGATAGTAGATGGTTGTATTTGTTGTGCTATGAAAGCTAACGTTTCTGACCAGTTACATCAACTGTATTTAGATTATCAACCTGATATCGTCTTTATTGAATGTAGTGGCGTGGCCGAACCCTTAGCCGTGGTAGATGCATGTTCAACTCCCGTTTTAGCGCCTATCATTCAAATTAGAAGTATTGTGGGCGTTGTTGATGCGACGATGTATGAACGCCTTGATGCCTATCCTGCCGATATTCAGAAATTGTTTCTTGAACAATTGCGACATTGTTCTACACTTTTTGTTAATAAAATTGATTTAGTTGCTATAGAGGCTACGGCGAAACTTTTGAGAGAACTTGAGTCGATGAATAGCACCGCCAATATTCTCGTAGGCAGCTATGGTTCACTATCCTTAAAATCGCTATTAGAAGCTACAAATATTAAACGTCATGATAGCCAAATACTTCATGGCGACATTGGACATTACTATATAGAAGCACCACAGTTGAAATCTAAAGCTGAATTTATTGATGATCTAAGCGACTTACCTAACGATGTCTATCGCGTCAAAGGCTTTGTCCACTTCACGGATGAACAACATATTTATCTCGTCCAATACGCCCAAGGAGAAATCGAACTCTCCCCCATCCAATTAACAGCAGACGTCCCATTATATCTAGTCGTTATCGGTAAAAACTTAGACAATGTCGATATACCATTATAGCTCTCCTTGTAGATTTTAGAGGGCAACGACGGAAATCTAATGTGATTTAGTCGTCTCACCTTAATAAAAGTGACTAGAGATGAAGAAGTGAAGTTTGAACGCCTCTTCATCTCAGTCAACTACTATCTAAAACACAAAAATGAACAGTTATAAACTAACATATTGACATTTTGCAATATGTTAAAATATAATGCAGGTCATGGAGGGATAAACATGAAACAATTAAATCAACGCTATGAAATCAAAAAAGGCGTTTGGCTTAACAATAGAATTGTGATGGCCCCAATGACTACTAAAGGATCTACATGGGAAGGTTATATTACAGACGAAGACCTTCAATTTTATAAACGCAGAGCAAATGTAGCGGGATTGCTTATTACTGGTGCAACTGCAATCAGTCCTTTAGGCGAGAATTTTCCTTACCAAATGTCAATTTATAATGATAGTTTTATCCCAGGAATGACTGAACTTGCGCAAGTAATGAAATCTAAAGGGAATAAAGCAATTGTGCAACTTTATCATTCTGGCGCGAACTCTATCACTTCTTATAGAAAAACTGGAAAAGCAGTAGCACCTAGTAGACGAACATTTCATCATCTTCCTTAAGTCCCTACTGAATTATCTGAAGAAGATATATGGGGTATTATTGAGGACTACGGTTTAGCTACTCAAAGAGTTATTGATTCAGGTTTCGACGGCGTGGAAATTCACGGCGCATACGGCCATATCATTCAACAATTCTTTTCAAAATACTCAAATAAACGTACCGATGCATGGGGTGGAAGTTTAGAAGATAGAATGAAATTTATTACGGAAATTATTAAAAAAGTAAATCAAGTTGCCCGTGAAAATAATAAAGAAGATTTTATTATTGGTTTTCGTATCACCGAAGAAGAATATCATGCAGATGAAATAGGGTATGAATTATCAGAAACCCTTCAACTTATAGATAAAATAGCAGATATGGAGATTGACTATATTCAAGGTACTAGTGTTCAATTTGCCGAAGCTTTTAGTAAAACAATCAATGGACGTACCACATATATCTGTGTACCAAATGCGATTGAGAAAGAACAAGTTGAATATGGTTTGAATTATGGTGACTTAGTTTCAATCGCTCGTGCAGCTATGATTGAACCTGATTATGCACATAAAATTGAAACCAATGCTGCTATAAAAACTGAAATTACTTCTACCGATATGGCTAAAAACCTAATGTGGCCGAATAAGTTAATGGTTTGGATGTTAGGTCCTTATGGTCAAAACTTCTTCATAAAAGGGTTACAATACTTTAAAGATATTGCGCGATATTAAGAAAGGAGGATTCAATCAAATGCCTGATTTAACTAATGATGAATCAATAGAAATATTTAAAGCTTTATCAAATCCCACTCGCTTAGCTATTTTAGAATGGTTGAAAGACCCTAAACACACCTTTGACCCTATAAAACAAGGCGATATCGATATGGATGAAGTTGGCGTTTGCGTTAGTCAAATTAGAGAAAAATCAACTATTAACCAATCTACCGTTTCCCAATATTTATCAATGCTACAAAGAGTCAACTTATTACAAGCTACTCGAATCGGTAAATGGACTTACTACAAACGTAACGAGGCATATATTCAAGAGATTAAAGAATTAATATCTCAATCTTTATAAAAAGGAGTCATTTATTATGAAACCAAAAGAAATAATAAGTAACCTTTCTATCGACGATAAAATAAAAATCATTACTGGTCATCATTTCTGGTACACACATCCATTGAAAGAGTATGATTTAGAATCTTTATTATTAACAGATGGCCCTTCCGGTATACGTAAGCAATCTGAAGGTGCAGATGCCTTAGGTCTCAATAAAAGTATTGAAACCATCGCCTTCCCTGGTCTTGCTCTTGTCACGAGTTCTTTTAATAAAAAGTTATTAAACCGATATGGCACGTTGTTAGGTTCAATAGCTAAAAGTGAAAGAGTAAATATTTTGCTTGGTCCTGGTGTTAACATTAAGCGTCACCCTCTAGGTGGCAGGAATTTTGAGTACATGTCTGAAGATCCATTCTTAACAGGGATATTGGCTTTTGAATATGTTAAAGGTGTCGAATCACAAGGTGTAGGTACAAGCGTGAAACATTTTGTTGCAAATAACAGGGAAAATCAAAGATTCTCAAATTCATCAAATATTGATATGCGAACACTACGTGAAATATATTTAAAACCGTTTGAAATGATAGTTAAACGTTCAATGCCGGCTACCGTCATGACTTCATATAATTTATTAAATCACGTCTACGTTTCCGAAAATCGTTGGCTATTAACAGACATTTTAAGAAATGAATGGAATTACCAAGGCTTAATCTTATCCGACTGGGCAGCTATAAAAGATAGAGCGAAAGCTTTAAAAGCTGGGTTAGACTTAGAAATGCCAGGTAAAGATAGCTACACTATAAATGAGTTAAAGGTTGCGCTTCACAACGGCGATATTAACGAAGAGATGTTAAATAAATCGGCCGAAAGAGTTATTGATACGATTCAACGTTATCAATCTGAGCAAGAACCTGAACTGTATGATAAAGATGCATTTCATGAAGCAGTCAAAGATATCGCTAATGACAGTACAATATTATTGAAAAATAATCATCAAACCTTACCTTTAGCGTCTAAAACATTTAGCGTTATTGGTGATTTAGCTGAACATCCACGCTTTCAAGCCGGTGGGTCGTCTAAAGTAAATCCTTATCATGTCGTTTCAGCTGTAGAAGCATTGGAAAATGATATGAATGCCTTTGCCAGAGGTTATGAGATTAATGAAGAAGATAGTAATAATGAGCTTGTTGAAGAAGCAGTAGAACTTGCTAAGAAAGAAAAAAACATTGTCCTCTTCCTCGGTTATCCAGAACACTATGAAGGTGAAGGCTATGATAAGACTACGCTCAACTTACCTGACAACCAAGTGCAATTATTGAATGAACTATATAAAGTTAATAAAAATATTGTCGTAGTGTTACAAAATGGCGCTGTTATATTAATGCCTTGGGAAGATAAGGCGCAATCCATTGTGGAAACATATTTGCCGGGTGAAGCGGTCGGTGAATCTATTAGGGATATTTTACTTGGCACAGTGAATCCTTCCGGAAAACTTGCCGAAAGTATCCCTAAACGTATAGAAGATATTCCTTCTTATTATAGTTTCAATAAAAGTAAATCTGAGGAAAATTATTTAGAAGGCTTATTTGTAGGTTACAGACATTATGATACTAAACGTATAGATGTACAATTTCCATTTGGTCATGGTTTAAGCTATAGCAACTTTGAATATTCAAACCTTAATATTGATGTCAACACAACGCATTTAGATATACAATTTGATGTTACAAATACAGGTCAATACGACGGCGCTACTGTGCCACAAATTTATGTTGGTAACCAGACAAGCGATATCGAAATGCCTACTAAAGAATTAAAAGCGTTCGAAAAGGTATATCTCGAGCGAAATCAGACTACTACAGTTAAGGTTACGATACCTTTTGATGATTTAAGATGGTTTAATGCGCAAACCAACCTTTGGCAATTTGATCATGGTTTGTATGAACTGTTCATAGGAGAATCTGTATCAGATATCCGTTTAAATTCTACTGTTAATATTATTAATGAGCAGTTAGATATTCAACAACCGTTAATCAATGAAGATACCTATCTATATGAAGTGATTGAACGTAAAGATGAAATGTCTCATGCACTTGAGAAATATGAATTTGATAAGATGATATCTAATATTAATGAAGATAAATCCTTAGCACCTCTATTTAAAAACATGCCATTACGCTCTCTAATTATGGTAAATCTAGATATTAATAAAATTTATTGTTTTATTGAAGAAGCAAATAAAGAAATTACACAAACTACAGATAAATAGTCAACAACATAAAAAAGCACTTTCTATTTTAAAATTTCAATAGAAAGTGCTTTTACTAGTTAGAAAAGGTTATATTTTAGACTGCCTTCCCACTAATGTTGTCTTTATCTGTTCCAATATCTAAAGCGTTCGAATGCATCTACAATCGCCTCTGGTTTATCAGAAACAATCACACCTGGTGCATCTAATTGGATCCTACTATGATTTAATAATTTAGACGCTGCTTCAGATACCACAACTGGTTTTTTGTGTTTATAACTTAATTCTGCAAAATCAATTGCCTCTTCTAATAATTCGTTACCATCTGATAAGATAATCACACTATCGAAGACAGTTGAACTTGCTGTACTGTATGTTTCAGTGATACCTACTTCTTCAGTTAAATCTTTCGCATGTTGCCCTACGAAAGCGAAGTTCAAACGATTATTTGAGAAGACTTCAGCATAGCCTTTCAATGTTTCTGCATCGACGTCACCATTGATTAATACGGCTACAGAGTGGCCTAATAATGGGATATCGAATTTCTCTAATGTTAATTGGCTATCGCTTGCGTCAGATTGAACTTCTTCATTATTTTCAGGCACCTCAACGCCAACATTTTGTGCTACATATTCGGCTAATTGACGGTCGACTTTGTTTAATTGATCGACGGCGTTTTGTTTAACCATTACTGATTTACATTTACCGATTTCGAATGAGAATGCATCAGCCATATGTTGTTGTTCCGCTTCAGTTAAGCTATTTTTATAAAGTTTAGGTTGAGAGTAATAGTCTTTGAAGCTTTCACTACGTTGACGCACTTTGTGGCCTTCAACTTTTTCTTGGTAATGTTCATAGCCACCTTCTTCTTTAGGTGTCGTATGTGGTTCATTATTATTCAGGCCATTTTTATGGTAAGACGTTTGACCTTGGTGGATGCTCATTTGGTGCATAGCATCACGTTGGTTGTTGTGTACGCCACTAACTGGTCTATTGATTGGAATTTGGTTAAAGTTTGGCCCACCCAATCTTGAAATTTGTGTATCTGTATATGAGAATAAACGACCTTGTAATAATGGGTCATTTGTAAAGTCGATACCAGGTACCACATGTCCAATATGGAAAGCTACTTGTTCTGTTTCCGCAAAGACATTATCCACGTTACGATTTAACGTCATTTTACCCACACGTTTTACTGGAATTTGGTCTTCAGGCCAAATTTTCGTAGGGTCTAAAATATCGAAGTCAAAGTCAAATTCTTGATCAGGCGTAATCATTTGGAAACCTAATTCCCATTCAGGATAATCGCCTTTTTCAATTGATTCGTATAAATCTTTTCTATGGAAGTCGACATCTTTACCATGTAAGATTTGCGCTTCGTCCCATACTAAGCTTTCTAAACCGTGTAATGGTTTCCAGTGGAATTTAACAAAGTATGATTGACCTTCTTTATTTACCAATCTAAATGTATGCACACCGAAACCTTCCATTTGACGATAGTTCTTCGGAATACCTCTATCACTCATCGCCCAGAATATTGCATGCGTAGATTCAGGGTTTTGCGCAAAGAAGTCCCAGAATGTATCATGTGCTGAACCACCTTGTGGCATTTCGTTATGAGGTTCTGGTTTTAATGCATGTACGAAGTCTGGGAATTTAATCGCATCTTGCATAAAGAATACTGGGGCGTTGTTACCAACTAAATCAAAGTTACCTTCATCAGTGTAGAATTTAGTTGCGAAACCACGGATATCTCTTACTGTATCAGGAGATCCTTTTGATCCTTGTACTGTAGAGAAACGGACGAATACTGGCGTTGTTTTTTCAGGGTGAGTTAAAAAGTCTGCTTGTGTATACTCGCTCATATCTTCATATACTTTAAATTCACCATGTGCACCAAATCCACGCGCATGTACGACACGTTCAGGAATACGCTCATGGTCGAAGTGCATCATTTTTTCACGGAAATGGAAGTCTTCTAGAAGCGTTGGTCCTCTATCGCCCGCTGTAAGAGAGTTCTCGTCCTCACTTACTTTCACACCATGGTTAGTTGTGATTGCTTCATTATCATTATTTTTCTTTTGCTCTTCTAATTGTTCAAGCTTTTTATTATTTGATTCTGTCATCTTTATCTCCCCCGATAAAATTATATTTGCCTTTATCATAATTAATGACTAACTATGCCCTATGATAACTACTAAACATTTGTTCTATTCCCTTTACTCATAATTTTAATCACGCTTTAAACTTTATAATTTTAATATATTTTTTATTCATGATTTTTATTTTGTGAATTATTTTCCAGAAAAGTAGGTTACGTATAGGTTTGCGAAGGAGATATATTACGAATGCATGTCGAGAAAATGTAGTATATAATAGAGGTATCTTTAAAAAATAATAAAACTACTAACTTGTATAGATAAACTCTCCCGTGAGCGCCCCGTTGCTACACACATCCACAACGTTAAACTGCATTATTATTTTTTATCCAGTTTCACCAGTTCATATTAAACCCCTTATTACTATCGTCATATGAAATATAAAGAAAGGGATGAACGACTTTGAGTTTTTTATGGACTAAAAGAGTCAAACTGTTAGAGTTATTCGTATTAAGCGTCTTAACCGTTTTAGGTATTGGCTCCCAGTTTTTCTCCAATCTAGCATATAGTCTAAATCAAGGACTATTGCAGACTGCATTTGGCTTAGGTTCCAAGCAGCTCATTATACCCTCTATCATAGGGAATTTCTCTTTTGCACTAGGCATACCGTTGGGCCACGTCTTCACACATAAGTTAGGTACTAAAAAGACATTTGTCTTTTTCACCTCATGCTTCTTAGTAGGCTCGATTATCGGAATTATCTCATTTGATATTTATTCACTATCTATTTCGAAAACAATCCAAGGATTTAGTACAGGAATCTTATTCTTCACGTTATTACCTAAACTATTCCAAGCATTTCCTAAACGCTATAAGAATGTATTCTTACTATTAGTTATAGTGGGATTATTTGGTGCGAATGCATTAGGTGGTATGTCAGGTAGCTTCTCATTAGAATTAGATAGATGGAAATGGATATTTGTCATTAACATTGTTTCAAGTATCTTATGTCTTATTCTTGGCCCAAGATTCTTAAATAATGCGGATAAAGCTCCTGAAAAGGAAGAAAAAGGTATACCTTGGCATATCGTATTTTTAGTGTTAACCACAATCACTATTAGCGTACCGATGATTATGTTGACACAACAAAGCCATATCACGTTTCTAAGTTACATTTTCTTATTAATTGCCGTATTGTTTTTCGTTAATTTCGTGTACTTGAATATGAAATCTGATGCGCCAATTATGTATTTTTCAACTCTATTTAAGAAGAAACCAATTGTTGGTTCGGTCATGGCAATTTCATCTCACTTAACACTGTTAGTGGGCATTGCCGGTATTAATGTTTTCCTTTTAAAAGCATTAAAATTACCGTTTGAAGTAACTGAGAAATTCTATCTTTACTTCTTTATCGGAGTTATCGTCACAGGATTTATTAAAATGTTGTTTTACAGTTCCATAGGTGCCGGTATATTAGGTACAGTCGGCGCTGCCTCATTAATGTACGTCAGCATACACTGGATTGTATTAGAACATTCAGTTAACGTTAACTTACTCTACCTACACGGTTTCTTATTAGGCTTTGGGACAAGCATGACATTACTTAGTGGCGCCATGGCAACGTTACTTGATGGCGATTTAAAATACGCATCAAACCGTTCTGTAACGATGCATAGCATTAGAAACTTTTTATCAGCGTTATTAGTGCCAATCGTGACGTATATCTTAAAAGATGATATCCAGAAAGGCCTGCAAACGTTGTATTCAAGTTATACTACGCATATCGCGAATAAGTTTGTCTTAACGCAAAAGATTCAAGACGTCATTATCCATTCGAATCAGAAGATATTCACGTTGATGCTTATTTTTAACGTCGTCATGTTAATCTCATCTATCATCCAAATCTTCTTAGGAAAAGGACGCAGAATCACACCTAAATCTTAGAGCAGATTTAAAAACAACAATATACAAACATCAAAAAAGCATCTACCTTTAACTCTTAATTGAGCAAGGTAGATGCTTTCGTTTGTATTATGAATGACTTTTACTTTTATTCCATGGCATAGGAATGTGTAAGTGAAGTAAGTCGAATTTTTTAATTAATTTACCGATAATAAACGCTAGAATTGTACTTGTGATTGCGACTGCAACGATTGTAAGAATTGATGTAATTGGATCGTTGAAGCCGAAGAGTACGATGGCACCTGCCATTGGTGTTGCCATACCTGTGACGTTAATCACTAGGCCACTAAAGGCAATGATGCAGGCGTTAAACATACCGATAAGAGCATTTGTGCCGTATAGTACGGGCGCATATTTTACGATTAAGTCGATTTGTGTGAGCGGTTCGATAAATACTGCAAAGCGATTTGGTTTTTGACCAATTTTCAAAATGTTAAATAATGTGAAGTTAACGAATGATGCACCAGTACATGTAATCGCACCGATGGCCATTGGTAAACCTGTAAGTCCTAATATACTTGCAAGTACCATTGAACTTAATGGCGTCATGCTTGTCACTGGGATGATAAGTCCTAAAATAATCGCTAATGAATATGGACTGCTATCGCCAACTGAATTAACCGCATTTGCGATTTGGTTCAGTATAGCTGTGATCGATGGATTAATAAGCGTAGCCAAGCCAAATACTAAGGCTGGCGCAATTAAAATCACCATGATTAAGTCCAAACCATCTGGAACTTTCTTTTCAATCAATTTAATTAAAAATGCCGTTATATAAGCAGCAATAAATGCTGGTAATAAACTAAAATCTTTCAATACAAGTCCTACAATAACTGCAAAAACTGGAGATACGCCTAAATTAATGCATGTAAGAATACCTACGGCGATACCTCCCAGGCCTCCCATTAAGTCACCTATCGTTTGAAGGAAGCTAATATGGAAGATGCCTCCAATAGCGTAACTTAAGAATGCCTGTGGAAGAAACGTAGCACAAGCCGCTCCTGAGAGTGCCTGTAAGCCTTCCTTACCGTATGGCGCGAACTTTAAGAACAACGTCATAACAATTAAAACTACAACTAATGTTCCTACTCCTAATACAATATTCATTTATATAAACCCCTTTAATTTAAACTAAATACTTTTTTAAAAAGATTTAATTATCGTAACATATTTTGTTGTATAGTATTTAAATTCAGATTAAATATTAATCCTAATTTAATATTTTTGAAAATTCAAAAGTGCAACAATAATTTAAATATAATTAGAGAAAGAACGTGTAGTTTGGTTGGGTTTAATGTGGATATATTAGTCATTTTAGAGGAGAGGAAAGCCTTAAGACACAAGAAAGGGCCTGCTTTCTATGATAGAAAACAAGCCTTAAGAAACAAAATTATTTTTCTTGCATTTATTATTATAACTTCTTGCCTATATCATGTAACAATGAGTCATACATCAATGTATATTTTTACCTCCATTTTATAGAAAAAATAATAATATTTATTTCTTTTTCAATATATATCTATCATCCTTTTCAATTACTTTATATCTTCTTAATTTATTTAACGTAGCCATTCCACCGCCAGCAACAGCAATGCTTATAGCGATATACGTTACTGTTGGTCCTAAAGTTAAGGCTGCAGAAGTCCCAGCTACTGCAGCATATGTCCCTGTAGCTGGCGCAGTAGTTCCACCAGTACCTGCAGTAACTAATAGAGCGATTACTATCGATGCTATTGATCCACTAGCGATTAGCCAAGATACCTTTCCAGCACCAACTATTTTTACAACTTTTCTACCTAAATCAACTTCTATTTCAATATTATCTTGATTTTCTTTCACAGCTTTTCCTAAATCTTTTGTGTTATCAATCATATTTAGTCCCCTTTTTGTAGTATTCAGTATTTTAATTTATATATACATTTACTTTTTAAAATTATGTTTACATCCATCTTATAACAATCTAAATCATAAAAGTAGGTTTTTTTAAGAGTAAAAAAATTTATTTAAACAATATTATTTTTGATATAAAAAAATGTAATCATATCATGTAATGCATAAACTATAAATATAAAAACCAATTTATCTAAAGATGTTTATCGAAGGATTAATTATACTAGGATTTTTTTGAAGCGCTTAAGAAAGCTAAAGGATTATAGAGAGTAAAGGTAACTTTTAAAAATATGAAAACAATAATTTTTTTAATAAAAAAATCAAATATATAGTAGCTATGTTCATAAAGTT